>WJIO01000318.1 GCA_014730235.1 Candidatus Poribacteria bacterium | reverse complement strand
TATATATTCTTCGTTTGATTCCGGGCTTCCATGTGTTATAAGAATGCGCTTTCCTGCCTCTTCCATTTTGATTTCTTTGGGAAGGGAAGATAAATACTCTCGGCTTGATTCCGAAAGGTTTTCATAAGCCCAATTAAAAGCAAACCACTTTCTTGAATGCTTTTTATTTTGCTGTTTTCTGCTTTCTACTTTAAGGACTTTAAGGTCATAATTTCCTATGATAGTCATTACATTATCATTTTTTAATCGCTGGACTACCTCTTCCGGAAAAGCTCCATAACCTACAATATCCCCCACGTTCCATACAGCGTCAACTTCCCTTTTATGTGCATCCTTTAAAACTGTTTCCAAAGCCGGTAGGTTGGCATGAATATCACCTATTAAAGCTACTTTCATGATTCACCCCCTGTTTTTTGTGGAAGCGGTTTTGATATTATTTTAAGCAAATTGTCCCAAATGTTCTGCTGTTGTAAATCCTGCCAGAAATTTACAAATTCCTGATGAAGTTCCATACGATGTTTCTGACGCTCATCTTTAAGATAAAGAATTCCGCTTCTTAGTCTTGGGAACGCTCTCAGGTGTCCATAATATTCCATAGTTCTTTTCTGTTCTTCCTCGAGAAATTGGGGAACATAATCTACCCATACATCACAATCATGTATATCACCTAAAAGCGTCTGAATTTTACGCATGGTCTTTATTGGTTCTTTCAATTCGTCATCATACAGGGGTTCAAAAATCTCCATAGTATATCGTAAACGCTTTACGGCTATCCTCATGGAATGATGTTCTTCCTTGCGCTTTGATTGATTAACATAGGGTTCATAGGCAAGCATATCTTCCAGCCGTATAGATATATTAAAATAGGCCTGCTGATACAAATATGGAGAAAATTTGTCAACCTGGTGCATCCGTGCGGTTATCTGAAGCCTTCGGATTTTTCTTGTCATTTCACTTAAAATGCTGCTGGATTCCAGTTTATCCATGGATTTATTGACTTTCCCCTGCAATCTTTCACGCTTTTGTCTGAGACGCAAGAGCAATCGGGCGATACCATGACGATAATTTGTTTTTCCCAATCCATCAAGATAGTCTTCAATAAATTCTATCTGAACATCCGCATCCCTCGCATTACCCAGGGCTTTCCTTACTTTTTTGATTTTTTTATTCCATACCTTTACATCTTTATCATCAAAGCATTGTCCAAAAAGCCTCAGCGCGCTTCTTACTCTTCGGGATGCTACTCGCATGTCATGGATAGGGTCAGTATCCTCAGCTTCACGTACTCTACTGATCTCTTTATTCATCTTCTGCAATCTTTCTAACAGGGCTTCTGCTCCAAAAAGGCAAAAGCTCTCATCTGGTTCGTCAACCATTATTATCATCCCCTTTTACATTCCAGATGTTTGTTTTAGAAATAAGTGAAGAAGATTTTTAGGTTCTTCTGGGTTTAGTGGGGTTATAGTTGAAAATCCTCTCAGCTTGTCATTCCTGCGAAAGCAGGAATCCAGTCTTTATGCGGATCTACTGGATTTCTGCTTTCGCAGGAATGACAGCATATAGAAGTTTCTTATCTTTACCCCACTCAAGCCGGAAGAGCCGATTTTTATTCGTCTAATAAACATTGCAACTGGTCCTGTATATCTTTGAATACCTCCTCAGGAGAGCGGTTTGCATCAATTATATTAAAACCATATTCCTCGGCCATTTTATCAAATTGCTCGGTTAAGAGATTCTGATAAGTGCAAAAGTTGTCATAAAGATTATCAGCAAATCTCATATCCATACCAGATTCCCAGTAGTCAAAACCTGTATTTACAACGCGGGTGACCAGGGTTGACACATCGGCCCTGAGATAAAAAATAATATCCGGAACCAAAGCAAAACCATACATTTTTCGCAGCCAGTCAGGATCTGCACCACGAACTACATTCCGGGCAACAATAGAATAGAAATATCGGTCTGACAACAGGTAAAAGCCTGCTTTTAAAGCTGGAATAATCTGGTTTTCAAGACGATCCGCAAAGTCAGTGGCGTAGAAAAGACTCATGGTTAGGTGTCCCAGAGTATTTCCTGATTTGGCCTTGTCCAGACCATCCTGGGTTAGCTTCGACCTTGCCAATCCTGTGTCTATTACGCCAAAGCCCTCTTCCTCGATCCAGCGGTGAAGCATACGGATTTGGGTTGAACGACCAACACCGTCATTACCTTCCAATACTATTAACCTTCCCGGAAGATCTTCTATTTGTGTATAGGGAAAACCTGCTCCGTAAAAAGACACTTCTTTCATCTAACTGCCACTCCTTCCCTTGGACTTACCGCAGGTACACCTTTCCAGTCTTCCAGAATTTTCTGGACAATTTTACGCACTTGCTGCTGCTGATTATGTATGGGTAGAGTTCCATCAATCACTGTTAGACCAAATTCGTCTACCATTTTGTCGTATTCATCGCAGATACGTTTTTGGAAAAGTCGAAAACTGATAACCTTGTCATCAGAAAGGCCCAGGTCTTTACCTGCTTCATAGTATTTGATCTTAGATCTGGATGAAAGGATGCGGTTCACAGATACATCCAGAGGAACACGAAAGTATAGGGCAACGTCAGGTTGAAGGGCAAAAGAGTATATTTTACGCACCCATTGAGGATCAACACCTCTCGCTACATCGCGACCAAAAGCCGTAAATGCGTATCTATCAGCCAGAACAAGAACCCCTGCTTTTAGCAATGGCAAAATGTGATTTTCCCATCGATCGGCAAAGTCCGTTGCATGTATAAGACTGAATGTGGTAGGAGTCAACATATGCTTTTTCTTACCGGCTTTTGTTGTGCTTTTTACCAGCGGTGAAGAGTTCCACTCGCTAAAATATACTGCTTTACCCAATGACTGAAGCCATTTATTCAGCAGGTCAATCTGTGTTGATTTACCACTGCCGTCAATACCTTCAACAATAATTAATTTACCTTTGTAGACATTGGGTTGTAGCATGGTAAATATCTCCTTGTGTAATAATTATTATTAGCCGCAGCAATAGATAATACTATATTATTCTCGTTTGGTCAATAAATTTTTACATCCCAGCCAGATAAAGCTCTTCGTATTCATAACCGATTTCGCTAATAGTGGTGCAGTGAGCTCCATACATCTTCCGGGCTACCGACCGGGCCCCGGAGTTGGCTGTCTTCATACTTTCCTCAACCCCGTATCCTGCCATGATACAGGATGAAAGAACAGCAAAAAATGTATCGCCGCAGCCGCAGGGATCTACATTTTCCGTCAGGAGCTTTGTGGATACCATGACAGATTCCAGACAATCAGGATCAGGTGTATCAGGAGGATTATCGTCTTTATAT
>WJIO01000317.1 GCA_014730235.1 Candidatus Poribacteria bacterium | reverse complement strand
GGAAGAGCCAAAGTTTTCACGGACATAAATTTTATGCTTGGTTAACGAGTAAAATTATTGAGTCAATATTATTTAAGTATATACAATAATCTGCCGATAATATCTGATGAACACTCCAGATCAATTCGGAGGATATATTGATGACGATAGACAGTGTTAAATCCAATGAAAACAAAAAAAGAATGATTATTGAAGGAAAACTAAAAAAGGCGAAAGCTGCAGTTTTGGAAAGTGAAAAACAATATCGTATACTGGTTGAAAATGCCAATGAAGCAATAGTTGTAGTTCAGGATGGTATGCTTAAATTTGTAAATCCCAAGGCAATAGAGATTACTGGATATTCTGAAGAAGAACTGTTGACTAAGGTGTTTACTGAATTTATACACAAAGAAGACCGGCAAATGGTATTGCAGCGGCATCTTAAACGACTTAAAGGTGAAAATCTTCCTCATGTATATCCATTCAGGATTGTTGCCAAAAATGGTTTAATCCGTTGGGTAGAAGTGAATGCTGTAGTAATTGACTGGCAGGGAAAAAAGGCGACACTGAATTTTATGAGTGATATTACAGAACGAGTAAAATCTGAACAGGCCCTGCGAGAAAGTGAAAACCGATACAGAGAACTTGCTGATCTTCTCCCTCAAACAGTTTTTGAAACTGATATCCATGGAAATGTGACATTTGCTAACGTTCAAGCCTTTAAGTCCACCGGCTATTCCCAGAAAGATATTGACACAGGTTTTGATGCAATGAAATTATTTCTACCGGAGGATCAAGAAAGTATTTTAAAACTTTTTAATAAAGTTTTGGATGAAAAAGAAGATGTGAGCGGCGAGTATAATATTTTGCGAAAAGGTGGGAGTATATTTCCGGCTATTATATATCTAAATCCTGTTGTCCGTTCCGGAAAATCTGTAGGAACAAGGGGTATACTCATAGACATTACCGAACGTAAGAAAAATGAAGAGGAAATTTTAAAAGTCCAGAAGCTTGAATCAATTAATCTCATGGCCAGCGGCATTGCCCATGACTTTAACAACTTCCTTACTGTTATTATAAACAATCTTTCCCTTGTAAAATTATATAAAGACGGTGATGATTTACAGGAAAGAATTATAGATGCAGAAAACGCAGCCATACAGGCAGCAAAACTTACAAAGCAGTTACTTACCTTATCCAAAAACTCGAAACCTGAAAAGAAAATTACTAATATAGTTGAACTGGTAAGAGATTCAATAAATCTTACCCTGAGTGGTTCTAATGTTAAGTATCATCTGTCCATGCCTGATGGACTGTGGTTCGCGGATATTGACGTAGAGCAAATTCAGCGGGTTATAAGTAATATTATAATTAATGCGGATCAGGCAATGTCAAATGGTGGTAAGATTGTTATAAATTTAAACAACATCTCTAAAGAAGATTGTAATTTTTTACAATTAGAACCCAGAAGATATATTAAAATATCCATTACGGATAATGGTATTGGTATATCGGATGAACATCTGAAGAGAATATTTGATCCTTACTTCTCAACAAAGCAAAAAGGCAGCGGTCTGGGTTTAGCAACGGCTTATTCTATTGTAAAAAGCCATGGCGGAACGATTAAAGTTGAATCAAAAATTAACGTCGGTTCTACTTTTCATATATACCTTCCCGCTTCTGATGCAAATATAACCATCGAAAAAGCAGATCCGAAACCTGTAAAGAGACCTATAAAAGGTCAAGGTAAAATCCTGGTTATGGATGATGAAATGCGAATACGTGAACTGCTTGAAGAGATGCTTTCTTCTTTTGGTTATTCTGTGACTACTGCTTTTGATGGTGTAGAGGCTATAGAGCTTTACAGAAAAGCAAAAGAATCAGAAAAACCTTTTGACGTTGTTATTATGGATTTAACTATACCCGGCGGTATGGGCGGAAAAGAGGCTATTAAACGTTTACTGGAATATGACCCTGAAATCAAGGCTATTGTTTCAAGCGGTTATTCCAACAATCCTATTATGTCCGATTATAAAAGATATGGCTTTGTTGATGTAATCCCAAAGCCATATCATCCAACAGAACTAAGTCAGGTTGTGCATAGGGTAATAGAAAAATAGCTCTTTTTTAAGATTACAATATCTGATCAATATTATCCATAACCTTTTCAAAAGCCTCTGCATAAATTTTCATCAACTCCAGATTATTGGGAGGATTAATACCAAAAACATAGCAATGGGATGCAATGAATTCTGAAGATCTTGGATATGCACCTTTTTCATATGTCACCTTTGAATCTGTGCATTTCCAGGGACATCCTTTGCCATATCCAACCCTGGCCTGGAAAATTTCCTGCTCTGGAACAGGTAAACGCTGCCATTGTCCGGTTGATACACCCTCTGCACCTAAGGCTTCCTGAACCTTTTCCCGCAGTTGTTTTGGTGATATATCCATATCTAATTCATCAGGATTAAAACCTACCACGTAATTATAATAAACCGGTTCACATTCCTCCGGCACATAAGGTGTTTCAAGGCCCTTAATTTTGCTGAGATTTTCAGTAAGGTAATTGCAGTTTACTACCCTTAAAGCGTTGTTTTTATCCAGTCGCTTAAGCTGACTGCGGACAAAAGCCTGACTGAATGGGTTATCTCTATACATCCAGCCAAGACCGTAGGCGTTGTATTCCTGTTCTTCCCGCTCCCGGCCTGGTGTTACCAACTCGCCAAAATATTCCAACAACGCAGCCCGTTTATATATGTCTTCATCGTCTGTCATAAACAGACCACCCTGACTACCTGAACTTAACACTTTTGAACGCTGCGTACTGGCCCCGGCAGCGTCTCCCATTGCCCCGCAAAGCTTACCTTTATATCTGGCCCCATGGGCCTGAGCTACATCCTCAATAACCTTAAGGTTGTGTTTTTTAGCAATTTCCAGTATAGGATCCATATCCGCTGGCATGCCATGTATATGCACTGGCATTACGGCCTTTGTGCGCTCAGTTATAGCCGGTTCAATCAGGGCCGGATCAATGCAGAATGTCTTTGGATCAATATCAACAAATACAGGGATAACGTTGTGATGCAGCACAGCCGCCGCCGATGCCCAGAAGGTAAAGGCTGGCACTATTACCTCATCCCCCGGCTCTAAACCAAGTCCTGCCACACACATGTGTAAGGCGGCTGTTCCACTGTTGACGGGTATGCAGTATTTCATACCCATATAATCAGCCCATTCTTTAGCCAGACTTTCAGACTGGATTTTTTGCTGTTCCTGTATATCCGCGACAGTCAATACTTCCGCCACTGCCTTTCTGTCTTCATCAGTAACCTCAGGCCAGGGATGTATCATATCCGCCGGAACTGTTTTTTTTCCACCCTTTAATGCTAATTTTTCTGCCATCATCATCCTCCATTCAATTTTGCTTTACTTGTCTTTTCAAGTTTATGAACCTGCCATATCACAGCACCTGCCAGAATTGCCATAACTACGTCAAGAGCAATATAGAAAACAAAACCATGTCTTAGACCAAAATGGTCTGAAATTGTTGCCATTATAAACGGAAATGCAAAGCTGCCAACTCCACCACCTGTTGCCGTAAATCCGATGGCCGGGCCCTGAACTTTTTTGAAATATTTTCCTACTACTGATATTACCAAAGGATATATAGCGGAAAAACCAAGACCCGCAAAACCAAAACCAAGACCGGCAATCCATGAATTTTTAAGCATTATAGCAATAGCTAAAGAGACTGTGCAGATTATTGACAAGAGCAGCATCATTTCAGCCTGACGCGTTCCGTTATAACCTGAAAAAGCCAGTCTGCCTATCAATAAACCAATCCAGAATACTGAAACCATATACGCGCCCAGGGAAGCTGATTCACCCAGGATTTTCACATAGTATTCCGCCACCCAGGCCGATGTTCCCATTTCTGTTCCCACGTAAATGAATAATATCAGGAAAGAAAATATCAGCAGGGGGTGTTTAAGCAGTTGTATTATTCCTGGTTTTTCTGGATCACTATTGTCTTTATCCTCTTCTTCTTTTTTAATTCGCGAAAATGGAAGTGTTAAGAAAACAACAGCCATAATCAGAGATATGGCTGACATAAACCTGTATATCATCTGCCAGCTTAAACCTGATTCTATTATCCGACCTACAGCAAAAGGGCCTATTACAGCACCAACAGCAAAGGCTGCATGCATCAGGCTCATCAAGCGGCTTTCACCCTCTCTCTCTATGCGAACCACACTGTAGTTTACAACTACTTCAGTACACCCCTGACCAAGACCTATAAGCATATTGAGAAAGAAATTAAGCAGGATTACAGGTTTGGAAGCAAAGAATAACAGACCCAGAGATTGAACCAGTAACCCGCCAAACATAACCTGCTTGGGATTTAGTGTGTGAAGCAGAATACCGGACACAAAAGTTGAAACAAAATATCCTATAGAACCAGCGGCGATTACCGCGCCTGTTGCTGTGTAACTCCATTCAAAATCCCTTATGATCTTTGGAAGCGTAGCACCGATGATAGTAAGGGTGATACCAAAGATGATAAAGTTAATCAACATTCCCACATATAGAGATCGATACTGAACCTCTAAGTGACGCATGTTTACCTCCATTAATGAACTGGTTAGCTATAATAAGTTCTGTATTTTTCCCGAGAGTTGCATATAGCTCCAATATCTTAATCTTAACCAAATAATAAGTCAAGATATTTTAACGAAGCATAAAATTTATGTCCGTGAAAACTTTGGCTCTTCCGGTTTGAGTATGGTAATAATTTGAAAATTTTCTCAGCCTGTCATTCCTGCTTCAAGCTTTTTGAAAAAGCTTGAGCAAAAAGGAATAAGAGTTTCGCATGAATGACAGCATATAGAAGTTTCTTATCTTTAACACACTGAACCAGGAAGAAACAAACTTTATCGCAATAACACATGATAAATTTTATGCTTGGATATTTTAATTTTAGCTTGCAAATACCGGATTTATATGATATTATATGTTATATATAAAACCTATATAATATATACTTTATACAAACCCATTTATGGGTAAAATAATAACCGGCGGCAATAATCAAAGGAGACATATAAAAATGCTCAGCTTTGAAGATACGGGCAAGACTTATAAAATTGGTGAATTAGCCAAGGAACTTGACAGGAGTACTCTTACTATTAAAAAATGGGAATCGAAAGGTATTATACCTGAAGCAAAAAGAGATAGCAGAGGATGGAGATACTACACTCAGGAGGACGTTAATGAGATAAAGAAAATGCTTGAGGCTAAAGGTTATTTAATAAACCATCCAACTGGTTGATTAATTCTTACAATAAGATAAACCATCCATCGTTTTAGATCTCCCCACCCATCCTTTTTCCAGACAGATTGATACCAAACTCACCTTATATTTCAATTCCAACCATTATATTTATCCATCCGTGAATGGTGATCTTTCAAACCGGCAGTCAGATTCTACAACCCTGGGGTCATTTTGCTCTTTTAGGACAGACATCAGTTGATCCTTTAATTTTGTGTGTATTTCTTTGTATGCTGGATCATCCACTACATTGTTCATATAATATGGGTCTTTGCGCAGATCATATAATTCCTCCTTCGGAAATTTACCAAATCCCATCTGAAATAGACTGTGTACCTGTTTTTCTGAGCGATGATGGATCATCCATGCTTTTGTTGGGCTGGCGTCCATGTCTGCATATACAACCATTGTGTTATTGCATAATTCATCGTATGATGGCGGCTGTGCATTTGGATCATCCAATCCCCCCGGATCGCCCATGGGCCAGCGTTCAGGGGCAAAGTTATGGATGTATAGAAAATCTCTGGTACGGATTGCCCGTTGGGGATAAGGTAAGTTGTTGGCCCTGGCTCTGGCCACATGTCTTTCCCTGCCGGTAACGACAAATGTCCGCTGTGGATCTACCTGTCCAGATTCTGAAGATGTAGGGACATCCAGCAGGCTTCTAGCACTCATACATTCCGGTGGTTCAAGATTGGCTGCATCAAGAAACGTAGGGGCCAGATCCATGAGATTTACAAAGTCATCAACTATGCGGTTTTCGGGTATATGCCCTGGCCAACGGACGGCTAAGGCGACTTCACAACCCAGATTATATAGATTACATTTTCCCCTTGGAAATCCCGGAATACCGTGATCGCCGCTGACGACTATTAAAGTATTATCTAACTCGCCCATATCCTCTATGCGTTTCATGAGAAGTCCCAGACCAGCATCTACAGCCAGACATTCACCGAGATAATCGCAGACATCCTCCCGGACTTCATGAACGTCGGGCAGGAAATCAGGAAGCTTTCCCTTCAGATCATCAGGATCCAATCCCCATAATTTCTTTCCAGAACCACGTTCCCATTTGCGATGGGTGTTGGTAGGTCCCCACCAGTAGCAGAAAGGCGCGCCTTCCGGTCTTGCTTCCAGGAAGGCATCAAAATTCTGCCGAACTTCGTCATAGAGTATTTCTTTAGCGCCTTCTACGCCATGTTCTGGTACATTCTGAGTGGCGACTATGGAAAATTGACCGAATTTTGCCCCGGCTGGTGCATATCTGGTGCGATCTCCGCCGTATGGTTCATCCCTGGGTGTTCCCGGCGACCAGACTTTATATGTATATCCGATATGATAACCGGCTTCTTCCAGGATCAGGGGATATGTGGGTATGGAGGAATCCCATATTGCACCTTGCAAAATAGCTCCTCTATCCGTTTGCCAGAAATAGCGACCGGACAATATGGAACTGCGGCAGGGGGTGCAGGATGGTGCAGGTACAAAAGCATTTGCAAACAATACTCCCTCTCTGGCCACTCGATCGAAATTTGGTGTTTCAATAAGGGCGTTTGGTGTGTTATTTCCCTCAATTTGCCGATATGCACTGGCGTATCTACCCCAGTCATCGGCGAATGCGAATAATATATTAGGACGTTGATCTTTCAATTTTATCTCCTTTATTTTCAGTAATTATCAAGCGATTGTTCCATATATTACGATAATGTCGAATCTATGTCAATTATCTATTTTACAACCCAAGCATAAATTTTACATCCCGATGTTATTGCGAATAAGGGATAACAAATAAAGTTTTTAGTTTGTCAGAATCTGCATTGACATGAACGTCTGATCCGTATAGTATAATAATATGTTCTCTTTATAATTTCTGGTTTTTCCAGGTTTAGTGTGGTAAAGATAAGAAAGTTCTTTATGCGGATCTACTGGATTCCTGCTTCCGCAGGAATGACAGCTTTATTTGGATCTGCTGGATTTCTGCTTTCGCAGGAATGACAGTAAGTGATATTCATTATTTAACAATTGCAATAATGGGGTAATAAAAATGGTCTTTCGATTAATGATGTTTTTAATTATTATGTCTATATCTTTTTTATTTTCAATACCTATTCAAGCTGTATCAAAAATGAAAATAAGCGATTGTGAGGATGTCAGCTTGTGGGATGGTGCTGTGTCTGAGTCTGAGCGTGTTAAAGAGGGTGAGGGATCTGTTAAATGGATTCATTCCCAATCTGATTCTGTATCTATTTCTCAAATACCCCATGACTGGTCGGGATATAATCATCTGGCATTCTGGCTTTACTCAAAAGTGAAGACGGATTCCCGGTTTATGCTTATATTATGGTCTGAGAATGAAAAAACAGAGGGTATAGATTATTACTCCATGCGCATAAGGCTGGATTTTACCGGATGGCGAGAGTTTAAGATACCCTTTCAGGAAATGGGAGTAGCCCGTAGTCCGTTGGGCTGGGATCAAATACAAAGACTTACTTTTACTGCTTCCGGATGGGGTAATCAGCCGCATCCTGATGCAGTGGTTATTATTGATCATATAGAAATATCTAAGGAGGAGCCAATGAAAGGCCCGCGCATGACAGACCAGGAATTCTTCGATTCCCTGAATCTCGATTATCCGGGAATGGAGAAAGTTAAAGAAGCTGTATCGAAAAATGACCTGGAATCGGCAAAGCATGAGTTTGTGAATCATCTGCGAACTAGGGAAAAGCCCCGCTGGCACTTTGACTGGCAGGAAAGACCTGATGCCAGTGAAAACGCAGATACTGAGGCAGCTGATAGGATACTGGAACATGAGCTTTCCAGCGTCGGTGTTCCTCATAAATTTGAGGGAGAAATAGACTGGACTCTTAATCCTATTAACTACCGGGAATGGCCCTGGCAGTTAAATCGCCATCCATTCTGGGTGACATTAGGCAGAACATACTGGAAAACCGGCGACGAAAAATACGCCAAAGAATTTGTATACCAGATGACTCACTGGGTGGAAAACTGCCCTGTTCCTACTATGAATTCCGGCAACTCATCGGCCACATGGCGAACCATTGAAGCAGGGATAAGAACCAGTGGAAGCTGGATGCACGCGTTTCATTATTTTCTTTCTTCACCCTCATTTACCCATGAAGCTGTTATCACCATGGTAAAATCTTTTGTGGAACATGCCCGACACCTGATGAGATGGCCAACGGGTGGAAACTGGCTGACTATGGAATCCAACGGTTTATTTCACATCGGAACCATGTTTCCGGAATTCAAAGAAGCGGAAGAATGGCGAGAATCGGCAATAGAGCGCATGTATGCCGAACTTGACAAACAGGTTTATCCTGATGGGGCCCAGATTGAATTAACTACAGGCTATCACCAGGTAAGTCTGAGGAATTTTGTAGGTCTGATGGAACTGGCAAAGCTCAATGAGATAGACATGCCGGATGACTATCTGGATAAGCTGGAACACATGTATCATTATAACCTATACGCTTCAATGCCCAATGGACGACTTCCGGGGTTGAATGACGGAAGCGAATTATCCATACGCCGCAGTATGCGGGAGGGATTCAGGTATTTTTCACATCGTAAGGATTTTCAATGGTCGGCGACCAATGGCAAAGAAGGTGAAAAACCCACTGAAATTTCATACACTTTTCCCTACGCAGGTCAATTTATAATGCGTTCAGGCTGGGAAGAAGATGACAGGTATATGCTGATTGACGGCGGGCCTTTTGGTTATGGTCATCAGCATGAGGATAAACTGAGTATCGTACTCTATGCTCATGGCAAGGTGCATATAACCGATCCGGGAAATTATCCCTACGATTCATCCCAATGGCGTAGATATGTAATTTCCACTTATGCACACAATACAATTATGGTGGATGGACAGCCGCAAAACCGCAGGAGACTACCTAGAGAAACTTTTGTGGTCAAAGAACCTTTGCCCAATAAATGGATTACCAATGACGATTATGACTATTTTTCAGGAGTTTATGAGGATGGATATGGCAAAGATGGAAATGTCCAGGTAATACATAAACGCTGTATATTCTTTGCTAAACCCGATTACTGGATAATAATCGATATTCTCAAACCTTCAGATGATACTAAACATAAATACGAATCCATGTTCCATCTGGAAGCTGCTGATGCTGTTATAGAAACAGATACAAATCGGGTTGACACTCAAAATCCTGATACCAGCAATTTATCCATTATCCCGCCAGAGGATGATAATATATCAGTAGAAATAGTATCAGGGCAGGAGGAACCTGTTGTCCAGGGATGGTTACCTGCTGGTGGCTATAAAGTAAGACCTGTACCTACCCCCATCTTCACCAAATCCGGGGAAGGTGTGGTCTGGTATATTTATTTGTTTTACCCAACTGCGGAAAGTGTTGAGTGTCCAGTTAAGTCTGTAGAATTACAGGATATAAAGGGTAATGCTGAAGCCCGTTGTATTAAAATAACCTTTACAGATAATCGGGAACACATATTCATTCAGTCGGATGAACCGGGTGAAAAGCTGGAATTTTCCGGATATTCCACAGATTCAGAAGCTATGTTGATTAAGATCAAGACTGATGGTAGCCTTGATAAGAAGTTACAGATAAATTAGATGTTAATAATTAACACAGGAGGATTATATAAATGAGCGACAAGAAAAACGGACTTGCACCCCTTACTTTTGTTCCTCTGTCATTAGGCAGCGTCAAGCCCAAAGGATGGCTGAAAAACCAGCTTCGCATCCAGGCCGATGGTCTGAGCGGACATCTGGACGAATTCTGGCCCGATGTGGCTGACAGTGGATGGATCGGAGGAAAAGCCGAAGGTTGGGAGAGAGGCCCATACTGGCTTGATGGAATAATTCCTTTGGCATTTCTGCTGGATGATGAAAAGTTGAAGGAGAAAGCCCGTGACTGGATAGATTATATTGTCACACATCAACACTCCGATGGCTGGCTTGGACCTGTCCGGGATGAGCGTTATGACAGGTACGAAGCTTATGACCCCTGGCCTGTTTTTGTAACCCTGAAGGCTATGACTCAGTACCAGGAAGCTACCGGAGATACACGTATCATTCCGGCAATGGAAAAGTTTTTCCAGCGTCTTGATAAGCTTCTGGACGAAAAGCCGTTATTTTCATGGGGGAAATCCCGATGGGCGGACCTGGTTTTAAGCATACACTGGCTTTATGATCGAACCGGACAGGAATGGTTGCTGGATTTATCCGCCAAAGCCCATGAACAGGGATATGACTGGCGAGGACACTTTGCTGATTTCCAGTGGAAGCAAAAGATGAAAGCCGATGAATGTAACCAGACTACCCATGTGGTTAATAACGGTATGGCAGTAAAGCAACCGGGGGTATGGTATCGCCAATCAAAGGACCAGGGTGACAGGGAATCGGTATTCCAGATAATAGAAACTCTGGATAAATATCACGGTCAGGTCACAGGTCTATTCACCGGCGATGAACACTACGCGGGTAAAAGTCCATCCCAGGGAACAGAACTTTGCGCAGTGGTGGAGTATATGTTTTCCCTGGAAAATCTAATCAGCATACTGGGAGATACGCGATTGGCCGACAGGTTGGAGAAGATTACATTTAACGCTCTACCAGCTACATTCAGTCCGGATATGTGGTCCCATCAATATGATCAGCAGGCCAATCAGGTAGTCTGTAAAGTATCAGAAGACAGGGTTTATACCAACAATGGGCCTTATGCCAATGTATTTGGTCTGGAGCCTAATTATGGCTGCTGTACGGCAAACATGCACCAGGGCTGGCCCAAGTTTGCCTCGCATCTTTGGATGAAAACTCCTGATGATGGTTTGGTAGCTTCAGCTTATGCACCGTCGGAAGTGACAACTGAAATTTCAGGAACACAGGTGACTGTTTCGCTGGAAACCGATTATCCTTTTGGTGAAGATTTGAAATTTACAATTAAAACCGACAAACCTGTAGAATTCCCCCTTTATCTGCGAATTCCAGAATGGTCAGAAAATGCGATGGTAAAGGTCAATGGCGAGATCGTGGAAACAAGAGCAGGAGAATATTTTCCAATAAAGAAAAAATGGGATAAGATTAGATTAGTAGACCTCAACACTCCCATGAAAGTCAAAGCTCAGAAAAGATATAACGATTCAGTAGCTCTGGAACGAGGGCCTTTGGTGTATTCCCTGAAGATGGAAGAGGAATGGAAGCAGATCGGCGGGGAAAAACCACATGCTGATTGGGAAATATACCCAAAGACAGACTGGAATTATGCTTTAAAAATAGATATGGAAAATCCCGAAAAATGTGTTAAAATAAAGTTAAAAAAGGTTGGCGATATGCCTTTTTCACCTGATGGCGCGCCTTTGACCATGAAAGTAAAGGGTAAGAAAATTCCTGAATGGGGTATTGAGCATAATGCTGCTGCTCCACCACCTGAAAGTTCCATAAGTTCTTCTGAATCTGAGGAAGAGCTTGAATTGATACCCTATGGAGCCACGAATTTGAGGGTGACGGAATTTCCCAAACTCAAATAATTATCAGTAGGTTGGAATGAGTCTTCTCAAACTGACCTACAGTATTTAAGACTTTCTTATCTGTGGTAATTTTTCCCCGGATATTTTATAGAAAGGAACACACTTAAACATGTTAAAAGAAAGACCAAAAATAACTTTATTAGGTGCAGGAAGTGGTTTCACTCAGCCGCTATTTACAGATATACTGCATATCGAGGGTCTGGACACAGGTATAATAGGACTTATAGATATTGATGAAGAACGTCTGGATATTAACGTTAAGCTTATGAGACGTATTCTTAATCTCTTGAATAAGGAACACTGGAACATTGTGGCCTCCACTGACCGTAAAGAAATTCTACCGGGAACAGATTATCTTATCAGCACTATCGAAGTATCAGGCACAGCCTGTGTCAGATTTGATAACGATATACCGGCTAAATACGGAATTGACCAGTGTATTGGTGATACCATAGGTCCGGGTGGAATAATGAAGGCTTTGAGAACACTGCCGCCGTTCCTGGAAATTCTGGAAGATGCGGATAGATACTGTCCTGATGCCCTTATTATGAATTACACAAACCCTATGTCAATAATGAGTCTAGGGGCAACCCGAAGCACAAATCAACCTTATGTTGGTCTTTGTCATTCGGTTCAGGGAACTTCCCATCACCTGGCAAATATGGCCGGTGTTCCTTATGAAGAAATGATATGGGAATGTGGTGGAATAAACCACATGGCCTGGTTTACCGTTCTTGAACATAAGGGTAAAGACTTATATCCTGTCCTGCTGGAAAAGATGGAGGATAAAGATTTTATCGAAAAAGATCCTGTGCGTCTGGAGATGATGAAACAATTTGGATATTTTGTTACTGAATCCAGCGGACATTTCTCCGAGTATGTGCCATATTTCCGCAAGCGTAAAGATTTGCTGGAAAAATACTGCCGTCCCGGTTATCTTGGCGGTTCCAGCTTCTATGCCGATAACTGGCCCTCATGGCGGGAAAATACCGATAAAACACGCAGGGAAATGGCCGAAGGTAAGCAGGATATTCGATTAGGTAGAGGACATGAATACGCTTCATTTATAATTGAAGCCCACCAATTTAACCGACAGACAATTATCTATGCGTCTGTTCCAAACACAGGGCTTATTCCAAATTTACCTCAGACAGGAGTTGTGGAGGTTGCTACCCTTGTAGACAAGCAGGGATACACGCCAACATACTTCGGCAACCTGCCGGAACAGGTATCAGCTCTCTGCCGTTCTAATATGACTGTTTTTGAATTATGCGTGCAGGGAATATTGGGCAAAGACCGGGAAGCTGTAATACATGCTATGATTCTTGATCCCCTCTCATCGGCTGTTGCTTCTCCTGCCGAAATACGGGAGATGACAGAGG
>WJIO01000316.1 GCA_014730235.1 Candidatus Poribacteria bacterium | reverse complement strand
TATTTTCTAAACACATTTTTCATTTTTTAACGATTACTATAATAACAGTTTTACTCAATTTAAGGGGATATTAATGCCAAGAGAAGGCAATCCTGTTAATACTATCGGAAAACAATTCAGCCTTCTTATCAAGCCAGCATCAGCAGACTGCAATTTGGCTTGCAGATACTGCTTTTACTATCAGCGAATTACAGATCCATATAATTTCAAGGAAAGACACAGGATGAATGATGAAATCCTGGAGTCTATGATCTCCCAATATCTGGGTTTTGCAGGAAAATATACTTCCTTTGGGTGGCAGGGGGGAGAACCCCTTTTGATGGGACTGCCATTCTTTCAAAGGGTTGTGGAATTTCAGCAGAAACATGGGTATAAAGGCCAATATGTAGGTAATAACGTCCAGACCAATGCTACACTAATTACTCCGCAACTGGCAAGACTTTTTCATGATTATAATTTTCTCCTGGGTGTAAGCCTTGACGGACCCGAGGAATATCACGATCACTACAGACGCTACCCCAGTGGTCGTGGATGTCATGCCAGGGTTATGCAAAGTATCCAGATACTTAACCAATACCGGGTGGATTTTAATATCCTTGCGGTTGTAAACGACTTAACGGCAAAAGTACCGGATGAGACCTACAATTATTTTCTTGAAAATGGGTTTTATTTTCTTCAATATATTCCAGCAGTTGAATTTCACCCGGAAACCGGGGATGTTATGGGTTTTTCGGTAAAAGTAGAGGATTACGGGGATTTTCTCTGCCGCTTGTTTGACTTATGGTATAACGACTGTGAACCTATGGCATCCATCAGAACATTTGAAAACATTACGGCTATATACATGGGTATTCCTTCGGAAGCCTGTGTTTACCGGGATAACTGTGGTACTTATGCTGTAGTTGAACATAACGGAGATGTCTATCCATGCGACTTTTTTGTTGAGGAGAAATGGCGTTTTGGAAACCTTCTGGAAACACCTCTGCCAGATTTGATCGCCAGTCCAAAAGCCCAGGAATTTAATAATCGTAAAAGTCAGGATCATCCCGAATGCGAGGAATGTGAGTGGAAATTCATCTGCCGCTGTGGATGTCCGAACTACTGGGATAATACCGGCAGCGATTATCTTTGCGTCGCATACAAAAAATTCTTTGCATATACTGAAAGCCGGTTTAAAATCCTGGCGGAAAAATTAAAAAAGCAGGGAGTTAACCAGATGCAGTCGCCACCGGAAAACATACAGGAAATGCCGGTGAATCAAGCTGATAAAATATGGAAGACAACGGGAAGAAATGATCCATGCCCCTGCGGCAGTGGTAAGAAATATAAGAAGTGTTGTATGGCAAAATATAGCTAATAAAAATGCGTTGCGACGAGGGATCAGATGGCGGACCTGGGGGGATGGGGGATGAGACCTCTCGTCGCAACATGTTTGATTTATGATAAAGCTGGAAGCATAAGAAAGTTTATGTTTCCAGCTTTTTTGTTTTAGTTAGGATCGGATGTTGTCCAACCGACAGTCCAGTCGTTGTTAGGATCAACACCGCCGATGAAATTAACTGATTCAAAGAATCCATCGCTTGGTGGTGATTTAACAGCGTGACTTGTGGCCGGACCCTGAGAACTGAAATCAGGAGCAGTCTGGTTATAAGGATCTGCTACTGGTGCTTGACTGGCTTCCAGGTTATTTCCTTTATTACCAAAAGCACCTTCATCAAAGGTGTCATCACCGTCGTCATCGTCTTTGAAATTCTCTACGTTATCGTAGAAAACGCAATTATCAACAACCAATTCACCTGCATCAGCGTTGTCAAAGGTTGCGGCATGATCTACATCAAGACCAGAATCCTGGAATCCTACGATTAAACCGTTGTAAATCTTGGCTTTTGTACCTTCTCTGAGAAGCATACCAATATCGCTGTGTTCACTGCCAGGAGCACCGATCAATGTTAAGTTATATATTGTCGGGTTGGATATGGGAGTAGCTATATTATCTTCACCGTTGTTATCAGCTTCGATGCCGTTATCACTGTCATCAGCATACTGCTGAGCAACAACAAACTGAGCTTTTCCCTGCCAACCGTCAGTCCAGTCGAAGCTGTCGTCGGCAGCACCGGTAACAAGAGCGTATTTGATGTTTACGTTACCACCAAACATCTCAATACCGTCGTCTTTGTTCATGTGAACCTGAACATATTCAACTACAGTTCCACTTCCTACTGCCTGGAAGGCGATTCCGTTTAATTCATTATCCGGGCTAATTTCTCTTCCTGCAAATTCAACTCTTACATACTTTAATATACCAGAGTTATCGTTGGGATTGTTTCCGCCGTAGTAACCTGTTCCACCTTCACCATAGGCTTCGTCACCGGTGTTAAGAGGAGCGTTACCATTGATAATCAAACCACCCCAGTCACCTCTGTTCCTCTGACCTACAGCTTTATCACTGGTAAGTATTATTGGAGCAGAAGCAGTTCCTTCGGCGATTATTTTGGATCCGCGACTTATAACCAGCATACCTTTAGTGGCTGATTCACCATAGATAGTTGTACCAGCTTCTATTGTCAAAGTAACATTTTCACCCTCACCTGTTCCTATAAAAACACCGCCGCGAAGCAGATAGTTTTTATCACTGGTAAGAGTCATGTCTTCTTCTATCACACCTGTTAAAACAACAACATCACCTTCAATATTGTCATCTTCGTCTTCATCTTCATCATCACTACAGCCGACCAACATAACAGCCAGCATAATACTCATAAGAAGAATGATCAAGTTTTTTAAAACCTTCATTCTAATCTCCTTGTTTTGTCCCTTTACTAATAATTGCCTTTTATCAGGAATAATAGACAATTACAGGGGGTTTTAAATAATGATTTTAATTAACATATATTTAGCATATTTAACACTTGGGGAAGTATAAGAGTGGAGAATATGACGGTGTTCCTGAAAAGATTCCGTTTAATATTCCCTTTGCTTCTCCAAGTACCTATCTTCTGAACTGAGCTTAAAAGCTCACCCCCCTTCTCCATGCCATATTTATAAACTACCAGGAGTATGATACTCCCAGTGAGTATGAACGTCCATTTTTATATACTCGCTGAATTTCATCACCTTGAATAAATTCAGCTTCCGGATCTAATAAATTTTTGGCAGAAAATTTGATACTAAAGCTGTCTCCAATTGGTTGGGTCAAGACGAGATCAACTCTATTAAATGGTTGCTCATAAATATCTGGTGTTCCAAAAACACCGACCTCTGTAATTCTCTCCCCAAAGACATTGTAAAGCACTGAAAAACCTGTATAAATTTTTGGTATCCTGTAGCTTGCCATTATATTAACCACGTATGGCGATTGTCCCTGCAACGGTCTTTCAGTTGAAGTTTCGCTTCCGCTGCCTTGAAGTTCAACCTTGGATTCAATAACGGCAATATTACCGGTAAGGGTAAAACCTGACAGGGCCGGGGATACAAAACCAAAGTTCCTGCGGATTTCCATTTCTGCTCTATAGCTATAAGCTGTCTTGGCATTTTCCCAGGATGAAGTTAATTCAGCTGAAGTGATTTTTACAGTTCTTTCTATTGGATTTTTAAAGTGTTTATAAAATACCGCAAACGTTACATATTCTGCCACGCCGCTGTAGAGTTCCCATCGAAGGTCATAATTCTGGATTAGTGCTCTTTTAAGATCGGGATTACCAACGATTGCATGACCACCAATATCAGTAAATTCAAACTCAGATAATTCCCGGAAGCTAGGACGTGAAACAGTTTGACTTGCCCCTAGACGAAGGTTCATGTTTTCTGTAAGGGAATAGGTGAAATTAGCGGATGGCATTATGTCTGTTCCCTCCACCAGACCAACAATAGGTTCTGAACTGGGGTTGAAAAGATCAAAGGTTTCGACTTCCTGCTGTGAGAATTCAACCCTTGCACCACCAGCAAATCTGAGTTTATCCATTATAGGCATATCAACCATAAGGTATGCACCATCTATTATCTGCTGTGCGCTGTAGTTGTCGGTTGGTCTTGTATCTTCTTCCAGTTGGAAGCCATCAGGGCTTATATTTTCTTCTGTGAAAATTTCCTCGGCCAACTGATGAAGATCAATATCGCTGTAATCCTTGGGTTTGAATCGGAAACGCCGGGAATCAATTTCTCTGTCCTTGATTGTGAAGTTTCCACCAAATTTCAACTTACTTGGCAGAGAAGACCATTGTTCAAATGGTATTGTAATATCCAACCCAAGATCGAAGTTATTATCCAAAAGATCACTGAAGAATCTGTTTCCACTGTTGGTTTCATCGGCAAGACGGAAATCGTTCTGATCAATTTCCGACTCAAATAACGTATCCCTTGTATCTGGTTCATGACGCATGGCCAGTGAGTAATTGGCTCTCCAATCCAGTATTGCGCTGAATACAGGAAGCTGCCGCTCACCGGAAAGCTGGGTCGAAAGTATGGTTCTCTGCACCCATCTTAATGTAGTGCTTGTTTGATCCATCCCCCTGTCTCTATTGGGGAATATATTATATGTGTAAACTTCGTCTTCTGATGTATGGTTAAATGTGGTCTTCCATGCGACTTTATCAATTCCTGTGGGTTTCCAGCTAAAATTCAGGATTCCACCTAATGCCGTTTTGGCTTTTGAGCTTATAATGTCCTGGTAATCATGACGTTTCTCCAGTTGTCCACCTGCACCTCGTATATAGTAAGATTGATTTTGTTCCTGAACTGAATGACCATTTTTATAGAGAAGCGATGCCACATAACCAAAAGGACTATCATTTAATTCAACCTGATCGCCTATGGAAAAGCTGTAGCTCTGGGTAGGTAATGCAGTTTCTTTAGTAGGTTCCCATATATTGGAGAAGGATTCACCGAATTCTTCCAGTTCTTCAGCAGTAAAACCACCTCCGAATATACCACCTTCAACTACCAATTTATCCTGGGCTGCTTCTTCTACAATGTCGGGAAGTGCCCTTGTGCCATCATCAAAGCCCAGAAAGTCAAGGCTTCCACCTTCATATTTAAGCACGTCTTCAAAAGTTGCTCCTGATTCGTAACCAAATGATGCGCTTAATTTGGCTGTAAATTCTTCGGGGAAATCTTTTGTAGATAACTGTATTGAACCACCTGCAAAATCCCCGGGCATATCCGGTGAAAAGGTTTTTGTAACGACTATATTATCAAGAACACCCGCAGGGAATATGTCAAGAGGGATAACCCATTTATCGGCTTCGGGAGTTGATATGGCTGATTTATTTAACTGAGTATTGCTGTACCTTTCGCTTAAACCCCTTACATATACAAATTTATCGCTGACAACTGATAAACCCGTTACCCTTTTTAATACATCTGCGGCATCTGAATCAGGTGTTCTCCTAATTTCTTCAGAAGAAATTGAAGCACCGATTGTCGGAGCTTTTCGCTGACTGGATATAAGTCCTGCAACAGTTGACATGGACCGCTTTGCCGTTACTTCCACAGTACCCAATTGAATGGCCTCAGATGATGCAGATAATGCTATATCCAGGTCTGTTGTTTCATCGTCTTTTACTTCCACATCAGTAATAACGGATTTTGCATAACCTTCCTTGCTGGCTTCTATCCTATATTGTCCGGCAGGAACATTCTCAATCTTATATATACCGTCTATATCAGTAGTGGCTTCTAATTCCGTTCCCTCTACAGTTATTGACGCATTAGCCATTGTTTCGCCGGTATCAGAGCTAACAACCTTACCCTGAATAGTTCCGCTCCCATATGCTGTGCAAACGAGAATAAAGGTCATTACAATAGCAGCTACTATTAACCTCTTATACATGATTCCTCCAACCAAAATTTTAAAAATACATCAAATTTTTACTAAAACACCCAGAAAGATACAGGCTTTGCAGTCTCAATGGGAATCCCCACTTAATATTACTTAATATTCACTGTTTTTCTCAGGATTGCAGCCATTAGTCATTTTATTCTATGTTTAATTATAGAATTTGTCATTTCTGGGAAATTCTTATTCCTTTTTGAAAAAGCTTGAGGCAGGAAGCCAAAAGCTTAACATGATGACTGGATTCCTGCCTTCGCAGGAATGACAGAAACTAATCTTTACTTTTTAGAATTATTTGCAGAAAAACAGTGAACGCTACTGAATAGTGAATACTACTGAATTAGAGGGGATGAGATTTTACACTCCACTCAGAATGATAAATGTAGAAAATTTTATTCAATTCCCCATACTTGCCATTTTGAGTGGAGTGAAGAATCTAAAGTACTCACAAATATTATTAAAAATTGCTTAACTAATCTTAAAGACTAGATTTATGCTGACTTCAATTTTATCTTTACCAGCTTCCTCAGGAATTGGTGGAAAAGGTACAGAATTACGCACACTCTGAATGGCTGCATTATCGAGAATATCATATCCTGAAGATCCAATAATATCAACAGTTTCGATCCTACCATCGCTTAATATAATTATTCTAACTTCGGAAATACCTTCTATCCCAGCATCTCTGGCAGCAATTGGATATTTCTTGTTTTTTTCAATTTTTCTGCGGACATCATTCAGGAATTTCTGAAGCAAGTTATTGGAATTAACAGCTACTTTCACTTTTGGTTTAGCCAATTCAGACGAAACCTTACTAAAAAGTTGGGCACCACCGGACACACCAAGTTGAGGTTGGGCGGTTTTTAACCTTACATCCCTTACATCCGTTGGCATTACTTCAGTCATTCCTTTTCTCAGATTTACTGACGGTTTTCCAATGCCGGTTGACTGCATAGACATGCCTCGAACACTTCTGACTTCGGAAAATACTTTTGGGGTGCTTTCCACATAAAAGTCAGAGGAGTTTCTGTAATCAACTTTTGCTTCTGCTTTCTGTCCGGTGGGTCTGTGCTGTGGAGTTTTTTGGGTTACAGAAGCACTAGGTCGGACATCCAAAGAACGTTTCATAACTTTAATTTGCTCCTGATTCACAAAATTCACACCCATCTCTCCGGCATACATTTCCTGGTAATCACGAAACTTTACGAACGCAAAGCCAACAAAAGCTACTACATGTAGTATGGCCGAGACCAGCAATGTAACTTTTGTAAGACCAGATTTTTTACGCATATACATTTAATACTACCTCCAGATAAGTATTTTCAAAAAACTTTAACTAAATCTACCTTTTGGTGAAATTTCAGCAAAAGTATTAGGTTTATGCTTTCATAGATTCACTTTAAGTAATACTAATTCAGACACGGAGATAGTGATATCTAAAACACGAATACTACTTCCGGATACATCTATAAAACAGATTTAACATTCTAATGAAATACCTGTATTCCGGTTTTCCAGCAAAACATATTATATCAGTTTAAGGTTAAGGAACAGTAAAGAAGTAGTAATCATTGGGTATACTTTGTTATAATTTTTGGCTCTTCCGGCTTGAGTGGAGTAAAGATAAGAGACTTCTTCATGCTGTCATTCCTGCGAAAACAGGAATGACAAGCTGAGAGGATTTTCAATTATAATCACACTAAACCCGGAAGAACCTAATTTTTTAGAGTGTTTCAGGTATTTATTCCCCAATATCCACCATCAACCAGTTTTATTTTAACAACATAAAATTAAGATATAGTAAATTTTGAGTTATATTTTGGTTACACTGACTTGTTGGATGGACAAAACACTATCCGCTGCTTCAGCCAAATCCTGACATATAGTATGGTTTCAGACGTTCCTGGACTTCACTAGGCATTCCCAGAAGAAGACCTATAAGGTACTAAGCCTGT
>WJIO01000315.1 GCA_014730235.1 Candidatus Poribacteria bacterium | reverse complement strand
GTCGTATTCAATAGGGGCATGCAACCGGTTTTTCATGAATATTCGATCATTATATGCCACACGTTCACTGCGTAATTCAAAATGCTCCATTACAGTATGAGCATTTGGGTATCTTTTCATTCGTATCTGCTGATCTATCCAGAGAATTCTCTCATATTTAGTGGACATCTATAACTACCTCCTGGTGTATCTTCAGCCCTATAAAGAACTATATAGAATCCAAGTTTAGAGATATACCAAAATACTTTATGCATACTTCTGTTAGGAAACAAAGAAGTAGCTTTTTGTTTTGACTTTTCTTTTGCTTTAAGTAGGTAGAAGCATTGTTGTGGAATGATGAATATGAAGGAAGGAATTCGGTCTAAAAGCCGCATTAGCAAATTTATTCTCTGATTAAAAATAACCTTAATAGTATTAATATACAATATTACTTAAACTTTGCCATCCACCTTTCCTAAAGTTATACGTTGAAGCAATTTAGCATAACTAAAGCAAAAGAAACAGAAAAAACGAACATATATAATCTTTTGTATTTTATTCTTCTGGGAGAAACCATACCCGTCAATAATGTATCAAAAACATAAATATTGTCATAGTAATAGAATAACTTGGTTATGTTGTTTTACCACTGGAAACCACAGCAAAGCAGCGCAACTGGTACAATATTACCAAATATGTCAATTAGTGTCAAACAAAAATTCTTGATTTAACCTGCATTTACATGATAAACTGAGAAAAAGTTTAAAACCTAAAAGAATAAGCAAAGGAAAACAATGCCACATAAATTCAACATAGAAAATATCGAAAGACTAAGCGATCCCAAAAGGCTGGAAATCCTTGACCTAAAGAAGATTGTTGTCTATTTTGGTCTTAAGGGAGAAATTACCTTAGTTGACATTGGAACAGGATCAGGTCTTTTTGCTGAAGCGTTTCTGAAACTACTACCAGAGGCCCGATGTTATACTCTGGATATAAAGCAGGAAGCCATTGACTGGATCAAGGAAAACACCCAGTCATACAAGAGCGGAAGACTAATACCTCAATTAATGGCTGAATCAAAAACACAGTTGTGGGATAATACTGCTGACTTTGTGTTTATGATTACTCTCCATCATGAATTGGAAGAGCCAGTTAAATTGTTGATGGAATGCAGTCGAATCCTCAAGCCCAAGGGTAAATTGCTGATTGCAGACTGGCTTAAGGAAGGTGGAGAGGGGCCACCAAAGCATCATCGAGTAGATTATTCAACAGCAATATCTCATTTGAAAGATGCTGGATTTACTTGTATTGAGATGTTTGATGCTTCCAGTAGATTGTTTTGCATTAGTGCGGTAAGCCAATAATTGTATGGAGAAATGGAGAAATAGACAAAGGCAATAACAATGATCATTCGTGAAGTATTAGATCAATTTCTGAAAAAGCAGGAAGAACGACTCAGTAAAAGAACATACTCAGGTTATGCTTCAGTTATTGAGCTTTTTGGTCATTTTTTGCAGAGCTATGCCTGGAACTTTATTTCTAAAGAAGAATATGACAAATATGATGAATACGAAAAGCAAGGCAGGGAATTTGCAGATGTATATAGCCATGATGAAATCTGCCATAATATCCCGGAATTCCTTGGCTATTTTATGCTTCGCAAAGTCATGGCAGGAAAAGAGTTTACCCAGAAAACCGCGCCTCGAGTCATGCGCAGTCTATTAAGATGGATGACAAAAAAAGGTTTAATCACCAAAGAAACAATGGAGGCCTATCTTCCCAGATAAATTCAGTAACACTGATAAAATATTGAAACATAAAGGGAAAGTGGAATGAAAAAACTATCTGAAAAAGAGCTGGATGAAATGATCGAAGAGGCAACAGTGGACTGTTATAACGAAGATGAAGCTTTTGCTGGTATTCTCGTTACTATAGAGGATAACCTATCATTTCCTTTCAAAGCAAAAGCTTTGGGTGATGATGTCGAGGTAATAGGAATTGACAACATAAAAAGTAGTCTTGGTCGTGGCATTGTAGCTAATGTTAAAAAGCAGGGAAAGATGTTTACCATTGGTCTTAGTGAGTTAGAGATTGAACAAGATGAAGAAAATTCCAAATGGATTCAGATGTTTCATCATTGGGATAGCAGATATTGATTGTTGAAGAGCTTATCAGGATTTTGCTGCTTTCCAATTAGGCTATAGGAAAATGCAAAGGAGGACAAATCTAATATTATGCAACTGCAAATAATTCAGGGTGACATTACCAAACTGAAAGTTGATGTTATTGTAAACGCTGCTAACAGCTCTCTCTTGGGTGGCGGTGGTGTGGATGGCGCTATTCATAGATCCGCAGGTCCAGAGCTTGTGGAGGAATGCAGGCAGATTCGCAAAACCCAATATCCAGATGGCTTGCCAACAGGAAAAGCTGTCATTACAAGAGGATATAATCTTCCTGCAAAGCATGTAATCCATACAGTAGGGCCAGTTTATCACAGGGAAGATAAGCCTGCTGCATTATTGGCAGATGCTTACCGGAATTCCCTTAATGTGGCAGAAGAAAATGACCTTAAATCAATTGCTTTTCCAGCCATCAGCACCGGAGTATATGGGTATCCACTGGCGGAAGCTGCCAGAGTTGTTAAAAAAGTTTTGGCTGAGTATTCATTTCGGAAAATTGACCGTCTTATTTTATGTTTCTTTTCCAGCGAGGATAAGAAGGTAGCAGAACGCGTGTTTGGGCATGATTGATTCCTTTTAAATACCTGATTTTACTTGCTTGTTAACAAAGCTGAGTATTCCAGGGATAATACCTTTTTTTTAGTAGCTTTCTTTCCATTTGTCTTGCCTGAAATCCTGTCTTTTTTGCCTGTCCGTGATAATACAATACAAATCCCTTTTTTAGCATCATGTCAATATGCTTTTTCAGGTGTGATCCCCTGATTCCATAATCCCACATCCTGCTATTCTCATTCTTAGTATGACCCACATAAACCTTGTAACTGTTTTGCCATTAGGAGCTTTTAGACCTAATTCATAGCATGAAGGCCCATTGTTATCAAATGTCTCACCAAACCACCTGCCTGCCTTTTTTTGTTTTCTCCACCTTGTCCATTTACCCATATTATCACCCTTAATAATTTACACTAACAATTAGAATCTTTATATTTTTTTTGCCAGGTGATGCGGTTTTTCCCTTTTTCTGCGAGAAAAAGCCGCGGAGGAATACAAATGAAAAAGGTAGAAAAATATCTTGGTGAAGTTGAGGGGTTGCTAAAAGAGCTTGCTTCAGAGACTGATAAAGTAAAGCAGTCTGAATTCTTCAGGCAGTATCTGAATGCAATATCAAGATTTTGGAAATACAGCTATCACAACCAGTTGCTAATTGTGCGTCAGATGCCAAAAGCTACAAGAGTGGCAGGATTCCGGACATGGAATAGCCTAAACAGAAGAATCAGGAAAGGCAGCAAAGCAATAAAGATACTTGCTCCCAGCATAAGAAAAACAAAAGGGATTGACCCGAAAACCAGCAAGGAAGTTGATAAGCAGGAAGTCTATTTTTTTCCAGTAAGTGTATTCGATCAATCGCAGACCGAAGGTGAACCATTGCCTGATATTAATATCACAGTTGAAGGTGATGATCATCAAAAGTTTCTGAATATACTGCTTGAATTCTGCGAACACAAAAACATTAAGGTTGATTTTCGTAATCTCGGAGTTAACGGCCTATACGGTTACAGCAAAGGTGGTCAGATCGCGATAACCAATACAGAAAGTATCAATACACAGACCAATGTTCTGATCCATGAAATTGGCCATGAACTCTTGCTTCATAAAGGGAGTAAACTTAGCAAGCAACATCGGGAAATCCAGGCAGAGGGTGTTTCCTATGTTGTGACCAGGCATTTTGGAATGCAGAACAAAAGTTTTGATTATTTGGCTCTTTACCACGCTGATTATAAGAAGATAATGGAGAATCTGGAAGCTATTTCTTC
>WJIO01000314.1 GCA_014730235.1 Candidatus Poribacteria bacterium | reverse complement strand
ACCTACAGATGAATTGGAGTTGATAGTGGACTTAGTTTTTTCATCGGGGAGGGGATAAGGAGGCTGATGATCACCGTTATATACCGAACCAACAATTATTGGCTTGTCCGGGTCACCCTCCAGAAAATCTACTATAACCTCCTGACCGATCCGGGGGATAAACATACCACCCCAGCCGTTTCCAGCCCATCGCTGACTGACGCGAATCCAGCAGGAACTGGATTCGTTATACTCTCCTTCAAGATCCCAGTGAAATTGGGCCTTTACACGTCCTTTTTCGTCAACGTATATCTCTTCGCCCTCAGGGCCCACTATTATAGCCGTCTGAGTTCCTTTTATTACCGGCTTTGACGTGATCCGAGCTGGGCGATACTGGACTTGGGAAGGTATACACTCAAAGATGTTGTCATAACTGGTTTCCACGTCTGTAGCCAGAGTACCTCCCTGTACGCCGTGATGCGATACCCCGGTCAAAAGGTATTCCTGCATTAGCTCATCTCTTGGATGTTCCGTAAGGGTGAAAAGATAGCCAGCACAAAGTGAACGACAGTTACTGCCTCCGAAAATAAGCTTATGTCCAGCGGCTATTTCCTCGTTGCGTACAGCCGCCAGGTCTGTTCCATGATCCAGAAAACCAAAGCGACCGGGATAATCGTAATAGATCGTATCAGAATCTTGATCATTTTGAGACGATACCAGCAGATTTGTTTGAGGTGTATCATAGTTAAAGTCCTTCAGCTTAACGTTGGCTGTAACAACGGACTGCTTGTATCTAAGAGGATGTATATATTCCTCCTCGATAGGCTGTAGCCTGCTGGGTAGTTCATACCTGATCTCGCTGATAGGTGAAGTGCTTTCATGAACCGTTGAATCATCAGCTATGACAATCACTTCCTTATCATCGCCGTATTCAAAGAAATAAAAGATGCCTTCTTCTTCCATCAGCCGGGATATGAAGTTAAAATCACTCTCCCTGTACTGAATACAGAATTCCCTTGGAACTTGATTAAGCAGCTCATAGCTTCCCTGAAGGGCGTTTCTGTAATCATCAGCCTGAAATCCCGATTCTGTAAGTATCTGCTCAATTATCTCCGGCACGCTTTTTTCCTGAAAGACGCGACTCTGATATTTAAGGGTCAGACGCCAAAGCATGGGAACCATCACAGCCCGGTATATGCCGTAATCACCCTCTTCCCTGATCTGCTCAAAGCTGGATATAATACCATGATAGACCCGACTGTAATCGTTATCCTGAAAACACCATATTTTCAGTGAAGCGCGCCGGTTGAGGAGCTTTGAAAAATCCAGGTTGTTCTCGGCACATGTAATATCAATTTCAAAGTGCGTCAGTTGAGATATACTCTCCTTACCTGTGAATTCCAAGACCGTAAATTCAGGCAGACTTTCATCCTCTGGCTCGAATATAAAATGTTCAATCTCAGCAGCCAACCGCATTTAGATAACCTCTTAACCTGAAAATTATATACTTTTATTCAAAATTGTATTTAAACTCACCGGCTTCATCCATAGTCAGCCTTAACATAGAAGGCATAGCATCTTCTGCAATCTGCGAAATTAAAATCGACGAAATACCGGGTAGTATAGTTTTATCAATAATATGATCAACGTTTCGGGCACCGGATTCCATTTGGGTACATCTTTCGGCGATGCGATCTACCATGTCATCGGAGTATTCAAAGCCCATATCGTGGTTTTTATTAAGCCGATTTCCTATTTTATGCAATTTCATCCTAACTATGCCCTTCATGGTATCCTTATCCAGAGGTAAAAATGGAATTACTTTGCAGCGAGCCAATAAAGCCACACCAAAGTGTCTCTGAAGCTCTGGCATAATAGCTTTCACAACTTCCTCAGGATCGGGTCGTTTATCACCAGAACTCATATGAAATATTGTTTCCCAACCGAGATTGCCGGTCATGACAATTACTGTATTCTTAAAGTCAATCTCACGTCCCTCACCATCCCGCATAAAGCCCTTATCGAAAACCTGATAGAAAAGATTTAACACATCTCTATGGGCTTTTTCCACTTCATCCAGAACTACCACAGAATAGGGTCTTTGCCGAACGGCTTCCGTAAGTATTCCACCCTCGCCGTACCCAACATAACCCGGCGGCGCGCCTTTTAACTGTGATACGGTGTGGCTTTCTTGATACTCCGACATGTTGATGTTAGTCACAAAGCGTTCCCCACCGAAAAGCAGATCAGCCAAAGCCAGAGAGCTTTCAGTCTTACCCACGCCGCTCGGTCCAGCAAACAAGAACACACCGATAGGAGCATCTGGATTGCCAATACCAGCTTTTGAGGCTCTGATTACGTCAGCCATTTCTTTGATCGCATGGAATTGACCGAGAATCCGCTCTTCCATAAGGTCTTCAAAATTCAACAGAATTTTTGCCTCATCTTTCAGCATGTTCCCCATGGGTATTCCAGTCCAGTCAGCCACTACCTGGGCAGCTATGTTGGCATCCACGTCCACATGCACCAGGGGATCGTCACCCTGTATCTCCCGGAGTTTCGCCCTCAGATTATCCAGTTCCGTCTTTGCATCATCGCTTTCCGATTCCATCAACTGCTTTTGAAGTGAATGGATCTTTTTCACAATTTTTGTTTCTTTCTTCCATCTTTCCCGCAGAGGCTTGAGTTGTTCCTGAGATTCCTTTAACTCGTTTTCCAGTTCAGCAACAACAGACTCATCGGTAATTAATCCCAGTGTCATATCCCTGCGTTTTGCGGCTATCTCTATGTTTATATTCTCGATACGTCTTTCCAGATCGTCCAATTTAGCCGGTTTTGCCGTATGTTCCATCTTAACCCTTGCGGCAGCAGTATCCATAAGATCAACGGCTTTATCAGGCAGATGCCTTCCGGTGATATATCGGGCTGAGAGCTTAACAGCATTGGTGATGGCTTCATCAGAGATTTGTATGTCATGGTGTAACTCGAACTTGCTCTTTACTGATCTTAACATTATGCTTGCATTTTCTTCTGTAGGTTCGTCTATGCTGACAGGTTGGAATCTTCGGGCCAAGGCCGGGTCTTTCTCTATGTATCTCTTGTATTCTGAGAATGTGGTGGATGCAATGGTTCTCAATTCACCTCTAGCTAACTCAGGTTTCAGCATATTGGCAGCATCGGCTGTACCGGCTGAGCCACCAGCTCCAATGAGCATATGGGCTTCGTCAATAAAAATCACTATGGGTTTTGGTGATTCCTTTACTTCGTTGATAACTGCTTTAAGCCGGTTCTCAAACTCACCCTTGACTCCCGCTCCGGCTTCCAGCAAACCCATATCAAGTCCGCGAATATCCACCTCTCTCAAGGTGTCGGGGACGTCACCCTCCACAATTCGGAGAGAGATACCCTCCACCACATGGGTTTTACCAACACCGGCTTCGCCTACCAATATAGGGTTATTCTTTCGCCGTCTGCTGAGGATATCTATTATCTGGCGGATTTCCTTATCCCGACCCCGAGCCGGATCGATCCCTCCTGCTCTGGCCCGGCCTGTTACGTCTATAGTGTAGCGATCCAAAGCCGTATCACCTTCGGGTTGAGCAGTCGTAGTTTTTTCCTGAGTCTTGGTTATGGTCTGAGCCTGGGTATCTTCAACGGAATCAGCCACTATACTCATAAAATCCTGCCGCAGTTCATCCTGGCGGATTTCCGACAGCATATCCATGTATTCCTCAGATTGGAAGCTGTCCATATACAAAAAAGCCTCCAGAATCGCACCGGAACGGATTTTGTTCTGCTCGTGATACAGGGTAACAGCAGTCCATGCAGACTCAAAAACCTGTAGTAAGGACGGAGACCAGGAAGGTTTGCCGGTATTGCCGCTTCTGAAATCCTCCAGGGATCGGTTGAGTTCTCTTGAAAGTTCCCCCGGATTTATATCAAAATGGGATAATATAAGGGGTATATCACTTTTGGCATCCTCCAGAAATTTCAACAGCAAATGTTCGATAGAAACCTGATAATGCCCCCGGTTTACACAAAGTCCCAATGCAGCTTCCAGGGTATTGACTGTATAGTTGTTTAATTTTTGGGATAATCGCTTTATATCTCTGGTGTCTTTTGTAAGCATTGCTCCAGATCCTTAACGAGTAAAGGCTTTCCGGGTTTAGTATGGTAAAGATAAGAAACTTCTTCATGCTGTCATTCCTGCGAAAACAGGAATCCAGTAGATCCGAATAAAGACTGGATTCCTGCTTTCGCAGGAATGACAAGCTGAGAGAATTTTCAATTATAACCATACTAAACCCGGAAAAGCCAATTTTAATAAGGTGATAACGTAAGTTGAACTTTTTCCGACTGTGGTTCACCTAACCAGGTGGTTAAACCCAGTTGAGCATTTATTTCTCTATCATCTTCACTCTTCAACTGCAGCGGCGGCACTTCTGTCTTTTTCATTACAAACTGCACGTCAAAAGAAAGTTTCCGGGATGTATATAAATATATAAGATTGCATAATTCCCGGAAATTCCTTTTTCCCGGAAGAAATTTAATCAGCATCTCAAAGCTTATCGGCCCCAATACCACCCGGAATTTATTGTTGTAATCCATTATTTGATGACCGATAGTAGTATCTTCACCTAAAATCAGAGGTTGTCGACTGTTTAATCTTGCTCTATACTGATCTGGTATGCTAATCCATTGGGGGATAAACTCCAGAATTTCAACCTCAACACCATAATAATATTCAGATAAGAAGCCTGCCAGACCATCAGCACATCGAGTATTCTGACTCATTATTCCTGAATATGCGATAAGGCGGCTTATCTTTTTCCCAAAAATCCTCTGGGAATCCTGAGTTCCCAGACCGAGAAAGGACAGCAAGTATCGGGAATAGTTATCTTTTGCTTCTGGCTCGAATTGCAGATGGTAGCGATATTTCATCCAGCTTCGGTAGAAAAGGGAATAAATACGATGATCGAATATGTCAAGAAACTTCCGCAGGGCTTTTATCCCGCTTTCCTCTTCATCCGGTTCTTCTTCAGTATCCACATCCTCGTCAGGAACTCTGGATATTATTTCAGAGAAATAGGTTGGTAGAGGTGAATCAACACCGTATAGACCCATGAAATTCAGGATCATTCGGACATAATCTCTGTCATCTCTCTGTATATGCTCTACTTTACTGATATCTGAAGCCGGAAAAGACTGTCTTGAACTGGCATGGAAACGGATTTTCTCCTGATTTAAGGGCCCTTCTTCACCGGGATGAGCCGCATCCTTATAGAGTTTCTCCAGAAGGCTTACCGCCTGAAAAAAGCTGAAGCGATGTCCTTTCTGGAACAGACGATTCACTACAGAGGAAGAGATTTTCTCCCGATCATACTTTTCCTGTTTCTTTGGGTCATGGGTTCCGGACTCCATTTAAACAATACCTCTTTAGTTTCATGGGATACAACGGTCAACTGAATAAAGGAATTTATAGAAGCATACATTTTAAAGAAATTATCCATAACCATGCCAAAAAGGTTTAGATCACCATCATCGGTGAAATTTTCCTTTAACAATTCCAGAATTATTTCCATACCCCTTATAACAGAGCCTCGATAAGGAATTTCCCGGGGTATTATGCTTATGTCCTGTATGCTGGAAATACGTCGGTAGTTTGCTTCTTTTAGCCCTCTTTCTATGATCCAGTTATATAACTCCAGAAGTCCCCGCAGGGATTCCGGATTGCTAAGGGATATATAATTGAGGGCGAGGTGTGAAATAAAACGCCATTCTAATCCTGATTGCAGCGGCGGGTATATTATGACCGAGGGTTGTATGATATTTCTGAATTGGATAAACTCCGGAATACTGGAATTAGAAGTCCTGTTGCGTATATCACCCTCTTTAAGTTCTCGGGAAAGACGACCATTGGTGCACGTAAGCCTTATGGAAAGTGTTTCTTCCCTCAATTCTTCCAGTTCCAGATCCGGACTTGCTATGGTTATATAAGCATCCTGATAATTTTCAGGCTTCTCTTCCCCGTCTTTACGCGTTCCCTGCCGCGTCATAACATGATAATACCTGTCCGATGAAGGATCTTCTCTTGTAATATTGTGTTTAAAAGAGTAAAAGGGCGCATAATTTCGGGTATTCATAGTGCTGTTAATAACACCCTCAACCGAATCAACGCTGTAGAACTCGCAGGCTTCCGGTGGATTAATCCTGTATTCTGAAACCTCATGTTTTACGATTATGGGCAAAGCTTCAGTTTTAAAGAGATTAACTATCGGTACGCAGTGAAGCCTGAAATTATCGGCGGAAAATCTTCTTTCCATAGGAAAAGGCCTGTTAAAATGAACCTGTACCTCTAATTCATTGGTGCTTTCCAGTAGAGATGAAAGCCTATCAAAACCAACAATGTCAAAGAACATAAATTTTCTGGGATAACAGAAATACTCCTGCAATAATCCATATCCGAAAAACGAATAGTTTGTATACGGCAGCAGGCTTTCCTGGGGTGCAAATCCTACGGGCATTACTCCCGCCTGTCCCTGTATGGTAGTTTGCGCACCATCAGGGATGGATTTTATAACGACCCGTTGAACATATCGCGTCAGGTACAGGTGAATATCCGACATGGTGGGTTGATCCACGTCATGTATAAACAGGCGAAGGGATTTTCTCAAATGCCGGTTATATTCATATTTTTCATCAGATGGCACGAAGAGCTTTCTGTAATCCATATCATCAGTTATGCTGAATTGAAAACTTATCGTGGAATCACCGGCCAAAACAGCTTTTTTCAGGATTATAGGACGGACTAAAAGGTCATAGCAGGATTGAAACTGGCATATCTTTCCATTCAACGGCTGAGAGGCTACTTCCGTTCCCCGCTTTATTATCAATGGCTTTTGAGCGCGTCCCGGAGACATTTTAAATTCAAGGATTGACATAGATGGTATAGGTCTGACAAAATGCGGCCACAGCAATCCCAGCAATGATTGAGTTAACTCTGGCAACTCGTCATCTAATTTCTGACGGATTCTCCCTGTCAGAAACGCAAATCCCTCGAATAAACGTTCAACATAGGGATCTCGATCATCCCTCTGGTCAATATTAAGAAAACGCCCGCGCTGTGGATAGGCCTGGGCGAACTCCCGTCCTGCTTCGTCCAGGTACCTGTATTCCTCGTCAAAGTATTCCAGTATTGTCTTCTTTTTCCCAAAGGGATTTTGCATTACTTAGTATCCTCTATTTCAGCAGAACCGGAGGTGGTAAAGAATGCCCGAAACCGGGCGTTTTGATTTATAACCTTCGCTTCCAGTAAAAATCCCAGTCGAAAATCGGCCAGGGTTTCAGGTTCCTGTTCTATAGGCTTAACTCGGACATTCATCAGTCGAGGTTCATATTTTTTGACCGTCTCCTGAATATCCCTTCCGAATTTGGATATAGAAAGCCGATCTTTTATGGAAACCTGCATGCTGTCAGGCAGACCATAATCAGGAAGATGCGGAACAGAACCGCGCCGGGTGTTCAGCAAAATTGATAGGTGCTCCCGGATGCTCTGCACCCTTCCACCCCGGTTTGGTATAGGTTCACCGGAGAAAAACTTACCTAATATTCCCTCTAATAAGCCAACGTCCATAGTTATATAGATTGCAAAAATAAAAAGTAATGGGCGTATACATACGCCCATTACAAAGCTTTTTTATGCTATAGAAGACCACGAGTCCTGCTGAATTTCCTGCGGCAGTTCCTTAAGGCCGATAGGAGCGCGATGGGCGTGGTGCGTCCATGTGATCTCCTGATATGAAAAGGCTATCTCTTCAAGCAAATCATATTGTTCAGAAAATTCTTCAGGCATTTCCTTTGCTGTGATAGATTTGATGTGAGTGATATAAGCATTTGTCAGAGTCCATGAGAAAAACGGTACAGGATCTGGTGCACTGCCTATCTGGACAAAATAATCCAGCTTTACCTCTGTCAGTAGTTCCGCGTTACAGCACATGGCATATAACAGGGGAGTTGTGCAATCAATGGATTTGATAATCCTGAGTGGTTCATGCTTTCTGTCGCCAGAGGGTGTTCCATGCTGTGCGTCATATTCATGACGTACCATGTGCGTTACATCCAGCACTTCAATGGTATCCGGAGCCTGGGAGTATACTGACGGGCCAGTTATAGGTGAACCTGTGGTTTCCGGGGTAATAGTAAGATAACCAATCCTAATCATTTACGTTCCCTCCTGATTTATTTCTACAGCAAAATTAATTTAAAAAACCTGATTCTTCCGGTTTAGTGTGGTAATGAAGAAAAATCAATTTGCATGTCATCCCTGCTTTTGCAGGGATGACATGTTTATAAAGGTTTTGCATTTTTATCATACTTAATCCAGAAGAACCAAAAACCTTAAGTTTTACATTTACTGTCGGGCTTCTGGCATCTCAGCTACCAGCGATAGTTCGATGTTAAATTCTTCAGCCTGGTAGTGGGGTGTAGCAAAAATCTGAACGTCAAAAACTCCCGGTTTATCGGGACTTTCCTGAACGTCAACTCTGGCTGATTGAAGGGGTCTCTGGGCTTTTAGCTGCTCGCTTCTGGGATTTGGCCCTGAGACATACTGGTTAAGCCATTTATTAAGAGCAGACTGAACATCCCCGGCGTTTAACATTCTCCCAATCTCATCCCGCTGAATAACTCTCAGATAGTGAGTAAGTCTGGAAGCTAACAAAACATATGGGAGTCGGGAGCTAAGCCTGCTGTTAGCATTAGCCACAGGATCGTCGTATTCCTGGGGCCTTTGGGCTGAATAAGCTGAGAAGAAAGCGGCTTCTACCTTTCGTCCCTCATGAACAAGCAGCGGTATAAATCCGTGTTCGGCAAAATCCCGCTCTTTCATATCAGGTATCTTGATTTCCAGAGGAATCTTGTAGTCCTGCATACCCTCACCCACCTCGTATGTATGCAAAGGAAGGTTTTCCACAAGACCACCTGACTGAGGGCCTATTATATTAACCGGCCAGCCGTATTCCGCAAAGCTCTTGTTGATCTGCGAAGCCAATGCAAAGGCCGAATTACCCCACAGGTATTTGTCGTGATCCTCAGCTTTGACATCCTCATTGTAGTTAAAGTTTTTGACTTTAACCGTATCTTCACCATATGGAAGTCTCAGCAAAAATTGGGGTAGGGTTAGACCAACATATCTTGAGTTCTCCGAATCCCTGAAGGAATTCCAATTTAGAAACGCCGGTGAATCCATTATGGCCTCTAACTGCGGCACAGAAGCCACCTCTTCAAAGGTATTTCGCCCAAAGAATTGGGGGTTGATACTGGCGACAAAGGGACAATGGGCGGCAGCGGCTACATCAGCAATATTTCTCAGCAAATCGATATCCATAGGACCGCTGTTGAAGTCATAATTCGCAACTATTGCAGTAACGGGATCAGCACCGTATTGATCATAAGCCTGGGAATATATGTGGGTAAAAAGACCACCCTCTAACGGGTCTCCAACTTCTTCAAAATCCTCTGCAAGTTCTTCTTTGGAGATATTTAGCATCTCGATTTTTATATTGCTCTGAAAGTTTGCCCTATCCACTAGAAACTGCAAACCGCGCCACGCTGATTCTATTTCCTGAAATTCTTCGTTGTGCAGCACTTCATCTAACTGCGCGCTCAACCTGCTGTCCAGTTGAGCAATGTAGGCATCAATAAGTTTTCCATCAACTCGCTCAGGTTTTTCAACGGATTTCGATACCGCGTCTAGGAGATGACCCACAGCGATTCCAAGCTGATCCCGCTCTTCCTGAACAGGCGGCGTGGTATCAATTTTTGACAGAAGCTGATCGAGGAGAGACGCTTCCTCCTCTTCAACCTCCTTTGATGGTTGTTCTAACTGTTCTTCTTCTCTCTCTGCCATTGTAAAATCTCCTTATCAACTACGTAAAAATATTTCTATTCAGATTCTTCCTCCGGCATATAACCTAAAGCTGACAGTTCCTTCATGGCCGAATCCAGATCAGTTTTGATAATCCGCTCCAACTCTCTGCGGAATTGGCGTCGGCTAACCAGATGGCTTTTCAAAGCGATAAGCAGTTCCCGCACCTTCAAAAGTGTGTTAAGCTCTTCTATCTGTGAGGCGATGGCTTCGGGACGGAAAGAATTCATGTCCTTGAGATCAAGATTCACATTTATTTCCTCACCCTCTTTATCGGTTAATTTATTTGGAACGGTAATATTTAGCTTAACGTCCTGCTTTCTCATCACTTCGTTGAAATTGCGCTGGTTGATCTCCACCTTATCCCTTTCGGCCAAAATATCATCGGGATCAGGTTCTTTAAAGTTAAAGTCTCCTACAACCAGCATTCGCTGGGGTAATTCACGCTTTTCTGCGGCGTCTCCTGTGTGTTTGACGTAATCAATCGTAACTCTAGATTTTGGAACATTTAACATCTATCTGCCCTCCTATATTTTATTTGGTTCTTCCGGGCTTAGTGTGGTAAAGATAGGAAAATTCTTTATGCTGTCATTCCTGCGAAAGCAGGAATGACAGCTGAGAAAATTTTCAATTACAGCCACACTAAACCCGGAAGAACCTTTTATTTTGAATCCAATACAGCTCGAATATCGAGTCTGCAAATCTTTTCAAATAAATTATCTATTTTTTCTTCATACGCAACTTCGTTTGTCTGTCGTGACTTTTGCGATATCATATCCCGGTAGCATCGCCTTAGGCCAATCCATACCTGAAGGCATAGGTCAGGTTCCCACTGATCAAGGGAAAAATGCTGAATTTCCTCGTCCAATTGTTCCAGAAGCGGTCGGGCCATTTCCGGCTGACCTGCATCCAGACATATCTCCGAAAGGCTAAGGCGGCGTCTGAATTTACCTCTGGGGTTTGGTTCTGTATTTATGCCCGACTGCATCATTATAAGGGCATCCTGCCATTTCTGCCTTGATAAAAGGTCTTCGGCTTTTGCAATATCCTCGTCTATCCCTGATAATTTCTCCGCGCTCTCCTTTGTATTCGGGCTATTCTGCTGATTGGAATCTGAGTCGAATATAGGCTTTACCGATTTTTCAAGCCAAACCTTTGTCTGGTTATCCACAAAGGGCGTACCATTGGAATATACGATCTCAGTAATCCACGGAAAACGTTCAACAAAAAGGGCTGTTTCCTGTATGATAAATTTATTTAGCGTTTCATAATCACCTTTAAGCTTTGCATCTGAATTTGTCATCAATTCTTTTAAAGCTGTACTCAGAAACCTCTGAATATCCAGACAAAAGCACCCTCCACCTCCGGCCTCGAAATTTTCCACAAATACAGATTCACATTCTACTGGCATGGATTCCCAGTCCTCGTTGCTCATAAGTTCTTCAAGCCGAGATTTACCCGACGGAAAGGGTATAGGAGTCATCTTGATTCCTTGCCTGTCAGGATTAGGATTCGGCAACGGCAGGGAATACCAAAGGCTGGAACGTACTATACGATATGGAACAACGCTTCTTGGATTTTTATTAAGCAGATATCTGGCTGCCTGTATAACCGCCCTTATAGCCTCCATTTCATTTTTAAATTCTATCCCAGTTTCGGCTTTTGCTTCTTCTTCATCGGGTTTCCATGAGGAAGGAACAACCTTTCTGAAAATACTGGTCTTTTTCTTATCAGTGGGATCTTCTGCCTTTGGCGGTGGTTTTGGCTTGGTAGTGTCAGGCCCTAAAGCTTTCAGTCGGGTATTGATGGCTCTATTGAAGTTATCCAAAAGTGTTGTATTGTTGGATGTTCTATCTTCCATGTCAGATTTTATATCTGCTATGGTCTGTATGATTTCCTCAAAAGCCTGTCTGTCTGATGCTGATGATGGGACAAAAAACTCTTTTTCATCCGCCCGGGATTTGGCTGTAATATCACTGCTTAAACGTCCATCCAGAGTTTTTAAGTTATTAAGCCTTGCAGAATCTCTGGATGGATATAGACCTTTGTCCCAATAATCTCTCAGTAGTATATGATAAGCCTTAATGCCTTCTGAAAGTCCGGCAAAACCGTTTTGGTAAAGCAATCCCAAACACAGATGGCCGGCTATCCTTAGATCTTTTGACTTACCCGATAATATATCAGAGCTAATGCTTACAATTACCTCGCTGTTGCTGGATATTCTGTTGACCAGACCGCGAAGTTCGGCATATTTCTGTATCCATTCCTCATTCTGGGCTGATGGTTCAAGTCTGGCTATATCTTCCCCGCTGGGTTGAGAATCAGAAATCGGGTCAGCTATGTTTTCCAAAAGTTGGGACATCTATTTCCCCCTTATTGGGATAATACTCCACAATTGGATTATCCAGTATATGCATGACTCTATAGAATTTTCAGTAAGCAATCTCTACCAAAACCACAAGTTTTTATTCAGGTTTCTATAGTTTACATATTCAAGTACTGTTTGTCAAATAGAAACTTTCCTTTTTGGTAGGTATAAAGGTTAATTCTTTTGGCTCTTCCGGGTTTAGTGTGGTTATAATTAAATATTCTCTCAGCATGTAATTCTGCAAAAGCAGGAATGACAGCACAAGGAAATTTCCTATCTTTACCAGACTAAACCCGGAAGAGCCATTTTTTCTTACGTTTGGGTAAAGCTATTTACCATTGAAATAGTATTTCCAATTCAACATCGGACTGAGCTTCGGAAAATGCCAATTCACTTTTTGGAGAACGAGTCAATCCTGCTTGCGAGGTGTTCTCCAGTGTGGTTATCATAAGCTGATTCTTCTCTTCCGCCAAAAGGATTGCAGAATCAAAAACTTCCTCCAACCGGTTTGTGGAGTCCATTGACTGGCTCAGTAGCTTTGCGTTTGCCATTTTTGCACCGGATATGTTAAACCCGGGATCTATAGTTAAGGCTGATTCAAATTCCGATATGGCCTCAGAATACATACCCCTGTCCACATAATCAAGCCCTCTGGAATAAGCCAGAAAAGCCTTTAACGACTTCGTAGGTATGTTATTCATTATCTGATTTTTTTCCTCTTCGGTAACTGTAATATCAAGATTTTCAAGAACATCAAAGACCAGTTCCTTTTCAACTGCAAAAAACTGCTGGAGTTTTCCCTCAACACTTTCAAGAGTCATATAATCATCCAATTTAATCCAACCCAGAGCAGGATCAATGCGCCATTGTTCATCACCAAATCCTGTAAATACACCAGTCACAAGAGAACTGGCTCCCAGCAATTTACCCATTCGAGGTGTGGTATTTTCATCCACAAAATCCGTTGTGCTGAAACCCAATTCCTCGTAAATTTCCTTCAGCTTTACCCTTTCGATTACCCTGAGACTTTTTATCATTGACAGATCAAGGATCAACAGGTCTGTCAACCCTATGTGAAGGGATCTTAATTCCTCTGAGATATTTAGCGGTTTGAAATACGCAACTGCGATGCTGTTATCGGGAATATCAACCGGATTGATCTCTTTTTCTGTCTTCATCCGGTCTTTAGCCCATTGAGCCGCCTGTTTTGGTATCAATTGTTGAACTCTTTGTCTTAATTTGCTCCTGATACTGCTGAATCTCCCCAGTCTGACATAATTGGAATATTCCTCAATAGCCCTGTCATACTGAGCTAACTGTTCAAAGCTTAAACCTGAATAGAACATTATAATGCCATCATCATCCAGCTTTTGTTTTGCTTTTTCAAATTCATCCAAAGCCTGTTCATACTGGCCCGTTTTGTAGTAAGCTATACCCAGACTTCGATGAATTTTTGGGTTATCCGGATTATTATTAAGGGCATCGGTAAGAACTTCCAGGGCTTGAGGATATTCTCCGTTTTCGATATAGCTGTTTCCTTGCCTTAGACTCTTGGGGGTACATCCAATTAAAAATATAATAACGATTAAAACACCAGTTAGATTTAACTTATTCATAGTTTTTATTCCAAATCTTCTGACGATGCTTTTGCTTTGATAACATATATGGTATCATCAACCCAAAACTCTTTTACAACCTTAATTTTACCTGAAGAGGATTTAGCGTTGAAGGAACCATTAACTCCGTCTTCAATCCAACTTGATAAACGTGCTGTCCATGCCTGACAGTCCATCAAAGCGGATTTTCTGGCAGATAATCGCCTTTGGCGAGAGTTAACAAATTCATCTGAGGACATACCCAGACCAAATACGTTTATAATATTATCCCTGACAGCAGTGGAAAGCAGTTGCTTCCTCAATTCCAACTGCTCTGGTTTAAGCCAGACATTTTTCTGAGCTTTGAGTAAAATAACATCCTCTCCCTCACTTTTCCGTATAACCCACTCATATATTATACTTGAGAGATGGCTGGTGTTTGCAATACCCGGGTCTTCAGTTAGTGCGCTTTTATAATCCATATATGCCCGTCTGTATTCACCTTTTGCAAGTTCCTGTTGACTCTTAAGGTAAAGTTTTTGCGCTGTTTCATCAGGTGTATATATATCTGTTTTTTTAGAGCTGGAACAACCAAAGAGAATTATCAAACAGAGATATATTAATATACGTCCATACGGATTTATAAAAACATTTATCATCGCTTCAACGATATGACAATCGCCCCAAAATCAACGGATTCCATAAAAAATTCCTTGGCTTTCAGAGCTTCTGCATCAAGACTGTTCATAAGCTTTTTTTGCAGTACCATGCTTTTGACAGCGGTTTTTATTTGATAATCAACCACGTTATTCTTAAAATTAAGCATTTTAACCTCAAGGACAATATGTTCCGGCATAGCCTGAAGCTGTTTTCGTATTTTTTCTGCTTCTTCGAGAGTTAAATCCCTTATGGTAAGTCTTATAGTAGCCGGCCCACCAAGGCTTGATGCAAGTTCCCAGGCCAATTTACCCCCAATAGCCTGAGTAAAAGCGTCCAGAGATCTCCCAACCGCTGCATCATCTCTGCTTCCGTAGCCTACCTTTTCTTGTCGAGAAAGGATTTCATGATTAATAGTTGATACCACCTCTGCTGTATCCGTCAGAACGATCTGGAAACTACCCGTCGTAGCAGCCGCTATAGGCGGAGTGTCAAGTTTTTTGCCGTCAATTTCTTCAATCTTACTGGTGATTGATGTGGATATACTGCCACGTACCGTTACATTTGCGTTAAGAATACTTCCTAAACGGGCTGCATCCTCCTTACTGAGGGAATCAGCAAAGTCCTTTTTCTTATCTTCTACTGCCTTGGGATCTATTACAGAAAAACCGGCTTTTTGCAGTTGACCTGAAATCTGACCTGCAATAAGACTTGATCGGCTTTGTTCCATGGGTTTTCCTAATAAATCACCCTCAATAGTAACCACGATTCGGGGATCAGCTAAAAGATATTTCACCATTAGCGGTAATTTATCTAATTCTTTCAAGGGTTCCTGGCTTACGCTTGCATTTACCGAAATTTCATAGCCAAATTCACCCTCTTTATTTTCATCAAGGATTTCGTAAGATGCCACATAACCAACAGACTCTGTCAGGATTTTATCCTGAACCAACTGATAATTTTGCACCTGAGTTCTTCGCATTAACTTAACACCGGATATCTGTTCGATAGCCTTGGAATACGCATCTTTCAGGGCTAACTCCCTGGCTGTGGCTATATCATCATCAACTATAGGACCGTAGCCTTTTACCTCAACGGACTTTGGCGGCGGTGAGGCTGGTTTTTCAGACACCTCTGAATGTTTATTCAGGGATGTTATTAAATCTGAGCTATACAGTTTTTCTTTAATCTGATTGCTTATTTCCCGAATTCCTTCAAGCTCATTTTTGTTTCGTGATTGGACAATAAACAACTGCTCTCTTGTCTCTGTAAGTGTAATTCTGGCAGTAATAAGATTTATACGCTTATTTATACTGCCAATACAAAAAAGTCTCGCTCCTAAGAACTGTCCTACTCTAAGGGTGTTTGATGAATTTGACAGGTCACTTAACGAAAAACCGATTTGATCCAGTGCCCCGCCCAGAGACTCCCGTTCTATTACTTTATAACCTTCCATGTCTATCAAGTCAGACATGAGAAGGTTCATAGCATCTTCACCTGTAAGCTTTGATTTGCCTGATATTTCAAAAGGCAGTATGAGGATATTCCATGTTTCCTTCAATTCTGCCTCTGGTTTCACAATAATGGTTGTATTTCCGCTTTTTCCACCACAACCGGTAAGGTGAAATAAACTCAGAATTAAACAAAATGTTAAGATAAAAATTCTGGATAGCATTTTTTAACCTCTAGATTACAATGACAACCTTACCCTGTTCCAACAGATTCATTTTTTCGTTTACCTTTTCGATAAGCTTTGCGTCTTCGGAACTGATGGCAAAAGCCGATTGGGCTTTTGAGATATGAGATGCATTAATAACCAGTGGATTTTCCCAAACACGGGGGTTATTCTTAGCGCCGCTTATGGTTTTTTCCCATGCTACGAGGGCATGCAGATTATTATCTCTTTCCCTACCGTCTTCTATACCATAAATAAGCTTATTGGTATCTTCACTATGAACGTAAATATCCGGGGCCATACAAGGCTTTACTTCTGAGCCAGCGGCATTGATAACTATCCCTGTATATTCTACCTGCTGATGTTTGCTCTTAAGCTCCTCGATCTCTTTAGTCAGCTTTTCTATAGCTGAAAGTAACTGCTGGTTCTGGTCTGAAAGAGTTTTATTATCCTCAGCCATTTTCTCCAGCTTGCCTTCTATTTCTTCGAGGTTTTCACTGTTCTCTATGGTTTCTATTAGTTTGTCATTATCACCGGCTATCTCTTTCAGCGTATCACTTTCATCATGTTCCCAGACAGCAAACTGGAAAGTAGTGGAAGCAGGTTCAACAAATTCCTTTGGTATGGACATAGCCACATCTTCCATAGCAATGCCAACCTCAACCACCGCCACATTTTCTTTATCATCAAAAGCTCTTGCGATTTCCTTTGCGCCCTTTATAACACCGTCTACCTTTAGCTCGATAGAATATTCCTTAAGCACATAATCATTTACTTTTGTTGTAGCTGTTACCTGAACACCTTTAGCAACTTCATAAAGGGAAGACAAAGCTTCAGCATAGGCGGCTCTAAAGGCCATGAGTTTTGCCTGTTGTTCGTTTTTCACATTATCCGGCAGTACACCAAAACCTTTTGCTCGAATAAAACCCTTGGACCAGTTAAGTGAACCATTTACCAGACTCTCCTCATAGTCCATTTCATCTGTCTCAAAATCCGTATCTGATGACACCTTGGCTGCTGGAAGAGGTTCTGGTGATGTACTTGTTTGGACTGGTTTTGATTCAAGTTCCTTCGCCATTTGCTTTTCTTCTTTACCGCCGCCAAATATGCCGCATCCCGAAATTAACAGGTAAAAAACCAGAATTATTGAAGTTGTCAAAAGATTTAGCTTTATATTCATATCTTTCCTCCCTTTGGAATTATATCAATACTTATTCAAAAAGATTCTTTAATTCCAATAACTGCTGTCTTAAAAGCTGTTCATCAGCTTCCGTATCTCCTGTAAGCTTAACATTCAGTCCTGTATCAACCACCGCCAATGCTTCGTCTGCTTTTCCATCTTCATAATATATCCATGCAAGTTTTAGATAATGCTTTAATCTTGGTGTTAGTCGAATAGCATTATGACAGCTTTCAGCCGCTTCCTCCAGCTTTGACTGAGAATGATACCGTTCAGCTTCTTCATAATAATGCTCCGCTCCATCTCTCCGATATTTTTCAAAGCTTTCCAATGATCGTTCCTCATCAATATCCACCATTTTAATTGGCTTGTCTATCTGGTCTGGTTCAATTACCTGAGGCCAGTAGTTTTTATTATACAAAAGAAGCTTATGACTCTTGGCTTTCTTTGGTATTTCCAGTGACTTCTGGCTATCATCTGCATCAATCTGCACAAGCTTATATACTTTACCTTCTGAATTAAAATTCATCTCATCTATGGATTTTATGGACTCGGGGTTATAAACCCATACCTCAACGTCATTCAAAATCATGCCTGAATTATCAGTTACTTCCAGCACTGGTGCTGGCTCTTTTGGTGTATATTCCAATACCACGCTGTAACCGTTGACAGTCTCTTCAACTTTTAATAATGCCGGTTCAGGTCTTACACTGACGTTTTGCTCTGTGGGAATTTCATCACCTGCTCCTGACCACTGCCCATCAGGCCCTGTTACGCCTAATTTTTCCCCTTCGACTGAAATAGAAACCCCCGGCTTTGGCCTGGATTCTTCAAAAGCTACCACAGAGATGGATATTTTTCGCCTAAGTTGACGTTCCAGACTATATCTTGATTTGCCCGACTCGATAACAACTGTATCCGGTTGTTCTGCGGGATAGCTTTTAGGGGAATCCCCATAATATACCAGAAGTTCTGTTTCCTTAGGTGCTTCTATTCGCAGTTGAACCACTCCCTGTTCATTGGTTATCTCAGGCCCATATTTTTTCGATTCATCCTTCACTTCAATAATAGAAATCGGTACACCCATTAGATCCTGCCCGGATTGGTCTGTTATATGAACATTCACAACCCGTCCCATCTCTGAAAACAGGAACTCCACGCCGTTGGTGCTGACAGTTTCCCCCGGTTTTATCTGATATACTTTTTCTGTCTGGGGTTCATATCCTGATTCCTGATGGTCTGTGCTCAAGACCACATCAGTTCTACCATCCTGCACCTCTAGATTCAGATCCGCAGAACCTCTTTCATCAGTTTTTACAATATATTCCCTGCCATCCACAACGGCTTTTATTTCTGCATCTCTTATGGGTTCCAGATTGCCTTTCTCCGATTTAATTACCCTTATCGGTATCTTTACATTACGGCTGAGCTTTACCTCCCAACTGTTATTGTCACCATATTTTTCCGTAAGATAAAGTTTCCTTGCAGCTCCAGCTACCATATTTCTCTGTTTTTGCCATATGACATTGAAAATGTCGGATTTTTCCAGTTGTATAATATGCTTACGCAGATTTTCAAATTGTATAGAGCTTATATTTTCTGTCCCTTTGCTCAAAGGCATAGCGGCGTTTCTGGTATCAGCCATAAGCTTTTTGTTTTGCACATACGACACTGTGATTAAAATCCCAAGAATCACAAATACAGCCAGAATAAAAGCACTGGACACCAACCTCAGGATATTCCCATGGCGGACAGCCTCTGTTAGAGGTTTAATATATCCGCTATCCGGAAAGACCACCTTTTGAAATACATCCTTTATAAAATAGCTTTTCTTCTCTGTATCTGTCTTTTTTGTCAATATAGGCGGTTCATCCTCAAAGGATTCCGCCATTTCTTTTAATACAAGCTCAACAGGGGAATTTTCGTTCTGGGTCGCACTTGTAAAATAAAAACCGCGAAAAATTGGTTTTTCCTCAGACTGAATGGAGAGAACATCCTTAACAAAAGGTGAAAGCTTTTGGCAAGTATAGTAGAATTCCATCGGAAAGCTGTAAACCGTTCCTCTGTCCTCCCTGTCCGATGAAGCAAGTTTTTGAAACTGCTTGTTCTTCAGATTATTAAAAAGGCTTTCACATTCAGCCATAAAGGAGACTTCAGGCTTTTCAATTTTCTGAGCTTTAAGGGTAGCTCCCCATACTTGACTTCGATCAGCGTCCTCCAGATCATCGAAGAACCGGGAAAATCCATATATCATGTCGGACTTTGTGAATATGAGATATATCGGGAACGTTGTCTTTAGTTTATTTATGATTTCGGATATTCGATTTCTGATAGACCTGGCTATTTTTTCCCTCTCCTCCTCAGTATATCCCAGAAGGCTGTCCACATCTACAGTTATCAAAATACCATCTAAAGGTTTTTCCTTTCTGTATTTTCTAAGGATAGACATCAACGCAAGCCATTCAGACTTTTCCTTTACTTCATTACCAAAATTTACATACCTTCCGGAAGTATCAATAATGGTTGATGAATTTGTAAAAAACAGGTCGCAGTTTTTGGTCTCTTCGATATCCTGTCTAATTGGTTTTTCCTGTAATGAATCGATGAACGAAAAGTCCAGATTTGAGTTGCGCAATAAACTGGTTTTCCCGCTGTCCAGAGGGCCCAAAAGCATGTACCAGCTATTACCCTTTGAAGATTTAACCGCTTTTGCCACCCTTTTCTCAAAATCAGGTATGGCCTCTGGATCTGCCTTCAGAAGCTCCTGATCCTCACCCCTTGCCTGAATTTTCTTTATCAGCAGGTAAACAAGCCAGCCAACCACAATCAAAACAGTTAGAATAATACATATTCTTACGCTTATCCACTGAAATCCAACTCCGAGTACCCACACAAGGGCAATAACAGGCAGAAGCCATTTTCCGGGCAGTTTCTTCAGATATTTAAATATATTTTTTGTATTCATTTCAATTTAATCCTGAATATGATGAACTTATATCTAATATTTATAACTGACTTTACTTAGGCAATTATAACAAATATAGTTACCCCGGATCAACATAATTAATTTTTTTACTATACAAAAACCTTTAAAATTGATAATATAGAAACATCCATTTTTTGTCATTACTGCTTTCGTAGAAATGACAAGTTGAGAGGATTTTCAAATATCACCACACCAAACCCGGAAGAGCCATAAATTTTCGCATCTTCCAAGCAAATATAAGATCCTGTAGGAACAAACCTATGTATAGCCGATCTTTTATAAAAATGAAACTCATTATATTTTACTTGTTCATCTTTCTTAACTTGTATTCGTTATGTTACGCCCAGTTAGAAGAATTTAACGATCCTCAGAGGTTATTTACCGCAAGCTTGGGTGGATATCTTTTCTCACGAAAATTGCAAGGACAGGATGAGGAAGAAAATATAAATCAGTTGGTGTTGCCGGTTTATGCCGAAGGTTTTTTAATTAAAAATCTCAATATCATGATACATCAGTCAATATCCTATTCCAAACTTAACGATGCTGAATTAAGCGGTCTGGAAAACACCTTATTTCGATTCTCATACAATTTTTTTGACGATGCCCTCATCCCGTATCTGACTTTTCGAATACCCATAGTCAAAGTTAAGCCAGAAATAGAAACAGCAAGGCTGGATAGTCTGATGTATAATGAAGTACTCCATCTGGATGTAAAAAGATTAACCCAGGGCTTTGACGTAGATGCAGGATTTGGTTTTACCCATTCTATAGGTGATTTAGCCTTTGGTTTCGGTGCTGGTTATATAATTCGGGGAAGTTACGACAGATTATCTCAAGACGGAAATACTGCCAGCTACAATCCCGGGAATTCCTTCAGTGGAACTGCCGGCTTTCGGCTTCCCATGGGTATTCTGAGTTTTGGCGGCGGTGCTATATATCTTTATTCTGGTGATGACACAATAGACGATGCTGAAGTATTCAAAAATGGTAGTGAGGTATCCCTTTATGGT
>WJIO01000313.1 GCA_014730235.1 Candidatus Poribacteria bacterium | reverse complement strand
TTTTCCTCATATTTTTTCTCCTAGAGGTGTGTGTGATTATTAAAGTTTATATCCGCCTATAGGATCCAATGAAATCACAGCAAAACTTCTCTGTATAAAAGTCAAATTGCTGAGACTATCACCTCCTCTTGCTAAATTTGCAACCGCTATAATATACTACGGTAGAAATATATTGTCAACTAAAAACTCAATAAACAAAGCATAAATTTTACATACCTTTGTTATTCCGAAGAACGGAGTAACAAATAAAGTTTTTAGTCTATATCAAAAGTTTTGGCTCATCCAGTTTGAATGTGGAGGTGTAAAAAACATTGTCCAATTAAGAAAAAAATATCCTCCATTTGTCATTCCTGCTTCAGGCTTTTTTAAAAAAGCCTGAAGCAGGAATGACAAGCTGAGAAAATTTTCAAATTATTACCATACTCAAACCAGAAGAGCCAAAGTTTTCACGGACATAAATTTTATACTTGGCTCAATAAACCTGGAATTCTGAATTTTAATTCAATTAAAGATGCAATAAGCAACATGATAATATATACTACATGGTGTATTTAACCAATTATAACAAACCTTTATACATGTCTCACGAATAAGTCACATTATGCGGCATATTATAATCGAATTCATTATATATACCCAAAGGCTGAAAATTACTGACATATAATGACTTATGGATTTTGTTTATATTTGGCACGTATAATGCTTTTTGAAAGGTAGACAATTGAATTTACAAGGGGTTTGAAAGCGGCATCTAGTCTTAATTATCTGGGAGGAAGGAAAAATGTTTGAAACTTTAATTCAGGTTGATTTACCGGCGGTCGTTGAATTTGGTGACTCAGAAAACGCATTTAATTGTAAGCTTAACAGCACAAGCTCTGATTTCAGTGAACTTTTTATTAACTTTCTTAATACAGAATTCAGCGATGATACAGATATAGATTTCAAAGTATATCTGCCTCTGGAACGTTCACCTATAAAATGTAAAGGAACTATACTATCGTCTGAAGAAATCGAAGGGTGTTCTGCAAAAGTTATAGTAAACCATATAGGACGTATAGACCAGAGAAGACTTGAATTATTTATGGAAAAAAGGGCTATGGCAAGAGGGTTAAATCGCGGTGGATATTTTGCATACGGTACAGTTTAACGTCTCTATTTTCCTATACAAAATCTCGAAAACACCTGATCTAAAATCTCTGCGGAGCTTGTTTTTCCTGTTATTTCATCCAGGCTCCGCAGCCCTCCTCTAAGGTCAACAGAAATAAGCTCGGGCGGCATTTTATCTTTTGCGCTTTGTAGTGCATATTCAAAATTTTCCCTCGCCTTTTCAAGAGAAATCTTGTGACGTAGTTTAGTTATGAATACAGTATCTGTTGATACAGATTCTTTGTGTAACGTCAAACCAGTTATAGCAGACTTAAGTCTATCCAGACCGGTTTCATTAATAGCAGAAACTTCTATTAAACTGTTTATACCAGCCAATCTTTTTATTTCTTCTTTTTCAATATTCCTGGGAAGATCTGATTTATTAAGTATAACAAGAGTTTTCTTTTCTTTGACTAAATCAATTAACTGCCGATCATCTTCTGTTAATGAATCAGAAGAATCCAGAACCAACAAAATTATATCTGCTTTATCCAACTGAACTCTTGTCCGTTCCATGCTTTCGATCTCGATAGTATCCTCTGCATGATGAAGGCCTGCTGTATCGGTAAGTTTTAGTGGAACACCATACAGATTAATAAATTCTTCTATAGTATCTCTGGTAGTGCCGGGAATGCTCGTAACAATAGCTCTGTTTTCATGGAGTAGTGCATTAAATAAGCTGGATTTACCTACATTTGGTCTACCAATAATAACACCTTTTATACCTTCAGTAATAAATTTTCCATCATTTGCTGTAGCTAAAAGCTTATCTAAAGTATATATAATATCTTTTAGCCGTTCTATTATCTCTTTTGAAGACAAAAAATCCAGATCTTCATCGGGAAAATCTATGGATGCTTCCACATAGGTCATCAATTCCAGGGCATCAGACCGTATATTACCAATTATATCCGCCAAACGTCCCTGTAACTGCTCCATGGATACTTTTAAGCTTAGTTCCGTCTTGGCCCGGATAATATCCGCCACAGCTTCTGCCTGGGTCAGATCAATCCGGCCGTTAATAAAGGCCCTTCGGGTAAATTCCCCGGGTTCGGCAAGTCTTGCCCCCATCTCCAGGGTAAGTTCCAATACTTTACTTAAAGGAATGCTACCTCCATGACAGTTTATTTCTACTATATCTTCTTTTGTGTAGGTTCTTGGTGCTTTCATTACAGTAAGAAGCACTTCATCCAGTATTTCATGGTTTTTGGGATTTATTATATGGCCATATAAAAGAGTATGAGTGTCAGCCTGAGAAATACTGTTTTTACTGTAACGAGGTTTAAATATACTTTCAGCAATAAATAAAGCTGATGGACCGCTCATCCTGACTATTCCTATACCACCTTCGCCCCTGGGGGTTGATATTGCTGAAATTGTATTATTTGTGTAATCTTTAAAGGACATTTTAATTATATTTGTATAAAAAGCAAGGGACGATCGTTTGATCGTCCCTTGCTTTTTGTTATGATTTATGGATACATTATGCTAACATTAACCAGCAGCACTTTCTTTTAAGGTTATAACGACACTACGGAAAGAACCTTCCCCCCGACTGAATGTAGTTACATCTTTATCATCCTGCAAAGCCAGATGTATTATTCTTCTGTCTTGGGGATTCATAGGCTCAACGACCACTTCCTGACCTGTTGATTTTACTTTTGTGGCAAGTTTATGAGCAAGATTAGTGAGTATTTCCTCTCTTCTTTCGCGATACTGCTCTGCGTCAACTATAACTCTTCTTTTTACCAGGGATGATCTATTTACTATGCAGTTAATTATATGTTGTATTGCGTTTAGAGTACGACCTCGTCTTCCGATTAAAAGGCCTGCGCTTGGGGTATTGACGGTAAGATATATATTTCCGTCGGTAGCCCGTGTATGAATATCAGATTTAATACCCATTTCATCTAACAGTACTTTCAATATACCTTCTGGCGTGCTTGCTGGATCTTCTTTCAGGCTAACACGAACCCGCGCTGGTTTACTTATCAAACCAAACAGGGTTTTTTTACCTTCATCCAAAACTGTTATTCTGACATGCTCTCTTTCAGCACCAATTTTGTTAAGTGCCCGTTCTAAAGCCTCTTCGGTTGTTCTACCTTCTTCTTCAACGAACTGTTCTGTCATTACATTACCTCCCGCATTCTGTATTTTTGACGGGTTCGGATTTCATTTTGTCTTGTCATTATTTTTAGTGATTTTAACATTTTTTTCTTCTTCATCCTCGATTCCCGTGTCTTGCTGCCTTCTAATGAGATATTGATGCCCAATTGATAATATGTTATTGCAGAGCCAATACAAAACCAAACCAGAAGGCATTCCATAAAATATAACAGCGAATATAAGTGGCATAAAGGCCATCATTTTGTTATTTTGCCCCTGTCCGCCTGATCCGAATAGAAGCTGTTGGGCAAGCATACTACCAGTCATAAGAACGGGTAATATGCGGAGGGGGAATCCCCCGATCATAGCAACAGTATCTGGTAATGATAGATCGGTTACCCAACCAGATATGAAAACAGCCCCTCTCAATTCTACTGCTCCTCGCAGCGTTGTAAATAAAGCCCAAAAGACGGGCATTTGAAATAACAGCGGCAGACAACCTCCCATAGGGTTGACGCCGTGTTTTTTATACAGCTTCATTGTCTCCTTTTGCAAACGTTGCGCATCATCTCTGTATTTCTCCCGTAGCTCATTGAGTTTAGGTCCTAATTCTTGCATTTTGCGCATTGACTTGAAGCTTTTGTGAGTTAAAGGAAGATAAATTGTCTTGATTAGAATAGTTATGAATATAATTGCTACACCATAATTATTCACTAAATCGTAAATAAGGTTAAGAATCCAGAGTGTAGCCTTTCCAAGGGGGCTAAACATTCCAAACTTTATAATCTTCCCAATTTGTAGATTTTCCGGTGATTCTCCCAGACTTTTAATATTCCTTACTATATCCCATTTTTTCGGCCCTATATAAACCCGATACTGGTGTTTAACTGATTGACCTGTAGGTATTGAAAAATCAGGTCTTATAAGGGCTATGGATGTATTCATACCCCATTCGTTCCAGACTTCATTTGGGCCAAGAGAAGGAGGTAAAACTGTATCCTTATTCTCAGCAATAAGATCGTATCTTTTACCTGCTACCTCTGCATTTGACCACCAGGAATCACTACCGGGTATTAAAACAGCCAAAAAATATTTGCTGGATAAACCAACCCAGGAAATAGGGCCTTGCTGCTCAGGCAGTTGAACGTATTTACCACCAAAGCAGGCAAATCCAGTTCGCTTCCAATGTCTTATAAGATCAAGTCCTTTTTCGGTTTTTACAAGGGCAACAGGCCCTTCACTGGCCATCTCCGAATCAGAGATCACCTCATCTTTTGTAATCCCGGCCCCCCAGTACAGATTGTAACCATCTATTTCAACACTATCTTCTGATTCGTTCTGGAAACCAATTTCCACATCAGCAAAATAATTATCAGCAAAGAAAGTAACCTTTTTTGATATAGTTAGACCTTGGTTACTAGGGTAAATAAATTCAATTGAATCTTGTTCTTTTCCACTGCTTATAATATCAAGGGATTTTTTATCTGGTCGCCATTGAGCATCTTCAATTTCATCCTGGAGTTCAGGATCAGAAAACTTAACAGTCAGCCATTTTCTCGCCGAAGGATGAACTAAATTCTCTGGAATCAAATCAATATTGTCCGGATATTGATTGTCATCGCCATTACGCTCATAAAATTCCTTTAGTTTCCAGCTAACAGCCCTTGCTCCTGATGTAGTCAACTGAACTTGATAAAGCTTTGTATCAACTTGAACAAGAGTTTCTTCCGGTACTTTTTGGTATGACTCCAATTCCTTCAATTCTTTTTGTATTGGTTCGGATTCGTCCTGAACTGATTCTGATTCACCTTTTTGAGTTTGTTGTTCTGCTTTTTCATCTAACGATGTAGGTGCAGGTTGCCTTCTACGGTTAAAAACCAGAGGCCAAAGGAAGAGGATCGCAAAAATCAAAACTATAGCTATTATAAACCTTTTTTCCATAATTTTCTCCACACAAAGAGCATTGATAATCTGTCTGACTGATTACCCGGAAATAGCAGAATGAATATCTGGGAGCATTAATATTCTCAGGTTAAATATGCAGGAGCATAATGCTACATATCCATCAAACTGGATCGTATCCACCGGGATGAAAGGGATGACATTTGGATATCCGTTTAATAGATAACCATAGACCTTTGATAAGACCGTAACGAATTATAGCTTCCTGGGTATATTGAGAACAAGTGGGATAGAAACGACAGGAAGAAGGCAAGAAAGGAGAGATACATTTTCGGTATATATCTATCAGAAATACAAATGCCTTTTTCATAGAAAAAATCACCTAATTTTAGTAGAGTATATTAGCCCGATTAAGTAAATAAAATATTGATTCTTTCGCTTTTGAATATTCTATATCTACTGCAGATCTTCTTGCTATAAATACCAGATCATATCCTGGTTTAAATGTCTTTACTGATCTTACTATCTCCCGTATTAACCTTTTAACCCTATTACGCTGTACACTTTTCCCCACTTTTTTACTTACAGTCAAACCTACTCTTATTTCGCATATTTTGTTGGGTAAAACGTAAAGAATAAATAGGTTGCTATAATATTTATCCCCCTCTTGGTAAACTTTGCTAAACTGCCAGGTCTTCTTGAGTTTTCCATATTTCATATATAATTGGAAATTAAATGAAAATGTTATCTTTTAAAATCTAATATTACAGTATTTTCACAGTTATTTTAGAAAACCATTCTGACCTTGATATTTCATCAGTCATCCATGCTGTAACATCGTCCATATCGCTCTGGATAATTGCTATCATATTGGCTAAATCATCCTCAGCAATGCCGACTATTACATCAATTGATTCTGCGTTTTTGTCAAGATGGTATATTACGGCACATATGCCAACAAACTTTTCATATATTCTATCAATCGAATTACAAAGAAAATTTACTCGAACAGAATTTTTACCACCGTTTAATCTTCCATTGACTATCTCTACATTTCTGGCTCCTATACCCAAATCAGCATTATTCATAGCTATTTTCATAACATCTGCCGATGTGTTCACAGGAATAGCTTTGGGGGCTGGCTTTGGTTCTTCAATTATTTCTCGCATCGGTGGGGGGTCTTGTTCTTCTAATGATTTTTCATTTTCAACAACCAATATCTTTTCTTCTGATTTCTGATCTTCTTGTAATGGTAATTCCCGCATTGGTGTGTTTTCGACAACTTCAGTTTCTTCAGATTCAGGTGGTTTTACTACTTCGCCCGGTTTACGCCCAGTTTCCTGTCTTGTTTCTTCTCCATAGTTCTCCATTTCCAGAACGTTCTCATAATAATTGTCAGGTGGTGTTACTGTGCTGCAAGCATATATAAGCCCTAGAATCATAAGTATGGATATTAGAAAATGGAAATTATGGAATGAAGAGCAAGACATTCCTGAAATCTCACCTGTATATTTAGAATCAAATTAACAATCCAAAAATAGATATTTACGCCAGGTATCATGATGTCCCTGCATGTTTCTAACCAGATGCAGATAATATACAACAGGCGGAGCCTTTGGTGTCTTAAGCAGATTCATACCAGCTTCTCGAGGTTCTCTGTTACCTTTTTTTATGTTGCATTTTTTACAGGCTGCTACTACATTTTCCCATCTTGTTTTGCCACCGCGGGAAACCGGAACTACATGATCTATAGTCAACATTCCTGGTAAAAACTTTTGACCGCAATACTGGCATGTATGCCTATCTCGTAAAAGTACATTTTTACGTGAAAAACGTACCACTCTATATGGAATACGCACATATTTCAAAAGCCTTATAACTGTTGGAACTTTTATTACCATACTGGCAGACCTAATCTCATGTTCTGCCTCTTCTTCAGCACATGCAACACCCTTAAAAATTAAAATAATAGCTCTTTTAAGATTACATATGTTTATGGCTTCATAACTTGCATTTAATACTAATACACTTTTGTTTAACATACTATATCACCTTGCTAAAAGAACCACCAGCATTTTTAGCTTAATAATATTATGGCATAACAAAAATATTTTGTCAACAACTCTATAATTTGTCCAAGAATAAAATTTATGCCCGTAAAGACTTCTGAACAGGCTAAAAACCTACTATATATGTCATTGCAAGCAAAGCGAAGCAATCTCAAAGGTATAATTTATGGAGGAGATTGCTTCGTCACTCCGTTCTTCGCAATGATACAGGGACACAAAATTTATACTTGGATAATTTGTGGATGCCGTTTTAGTTATATAGAAGGGTTGGAAAAGAAATATTCTTTAATATTTTAGGTTCTTCCGGGTTTAGTGTGGTTATATTGAAATTCTCTCAGCTTGTCATTCCTGCGAAAGCAGAAATCCAATCTTTATGTAGATCTACTGGATTCCTGCTTTCGCAGGAATGACAGCATAAGGAAGTTCCTTATATTTACCACACTAAACCCGGAAGAACCATATTTTAATAAGTAATATTTTCTTGTGGGAATCTTGAATTCTAAGGCTGGAAAGACGCTCATTATGACTGTATCATCCTTTGACGATTACTTTGATATAAAATTGATACAGTGTTATTTTATTATCGGCATATGATCATTTTTCTGGTTATACAAGATTCATTAGTATATATACAGTATAGATATATTCCACTGATAACCTTTTCACCAAAGCTGTTTTTACCATCCCAATATGCAGAGCTGTTTCTGGATGTATAAAAACCGGCTTTTTGATGACCTAAATCTATGTTTTTTAAAATTTTGCCTGAAATCGAATATATTTTAATTAAAACGTGAGTATCATAGGCAAGTTCATAAGGTATCCATGTTTCGGGATTGAATGGGTTTGGGTAATTTTGTAATAGTCTGGTGTTTTTGGGTTTGTTATTTAAGTCACACCTGATTATACTTCCAATTTCAAACATATGCAGAGAGATATGGTTAGAAAGAATATTATTAACATATATCTGGGCGGAATTATATTTATCTATAGGCACTTCCAAAACATAGTATCCATCGTAAGCAGGATTTGAATTTAACTGATATTTATCGATCTCTTTTTTTTCCTTCCTTATAGATATATATGTTTCGGAAAAATTAGATGGTATATCAACTTGACCGTAGATAATCATGGGTGGTTTGCTGCTGGGAAAATTGCCTGGAGCAAGAGTAAAATTACCCACCTGATTCCATACACAATCATACTTTACATTTATCCAATATCCAAATCCCGGAAACAGTTTATCCATATTGTTGATAAAAGACGGACCAGCGGAAAAATACCTGAGCCATTGGGAGTTTGGAGCATTATAAAACCATATAGAGATTAAATTGCCTTCCAGAGATGCTTCTAACTCCTCTATAGAAATAGTATTCTGACACATAAGGGAAACCATATTCCAGCCGGAGTATAACCTTAAAGATAAATCCCTTATGCCCGGACTATTTGATATGCCGGATATATTTTGAACCTCATCCATTGTTTTTATTGCAAAATAATAATATACTCCGGGGTTAAGATTTTCCAATGTGATGTCCTGTATGCTGCCAGCCGTTTCTGGTAAAGGTTCCCCTTCTATATCCAATGATGTTTCCCAGTTATCCTCTGTTATTGGCATAGTGTTATACTTTATTATATAAGCAGAGGCGATTCCGGTGTTTCCATCATCTCCTGGTGCAGTCCATTGGAGCTTGATGGAATTGTGTGTATAAGCTGAAAGATCAGTTATTGACGATGGAGGGATTATATCCTGACCGGGGGCATAATTTTGATTAATCTCATATGCACCTATGTCAGGATTAGTATCAAAAGGAGAAGGTCTTGGATTTCCCTCTATATCGTAGACAGGAACATTCTGAGCCATCACTCCCGCACCTACAGCCGGACTATTGGTTTTAAGATGATAATCACCTTCTGATCCCCATGCAGGGGAAACAAAATCAGGATTTCTGGACAGATTACCTACTCCCAATTCGCCAGATTCTATCTGTTGGACTGTGTAATCCCGACTATTGGCATATACCTGGACCGGATTTTCTGGACGATAGAATATATTATGATCGGCAGTAAAATTGACTGAATCACCGACATAAACAACCCCATATCCATCAGAAATTATGCAGTTTCTCATCAGAAGATTGATAGGTGCTGATGAATCATACTGGACATATACAGGATAATTCTGAGTTTCAATAGTATCATGAATTGTAACATTAATGATTTCAAAACTTGCATTGTTCTTATCTGTTCCAATCACCATAGCCGCCCAGGGCGTCGCTCCAGAGATTCCATCACCGGTTCCATATATTAAGCTGTTATGCACTTTGCTTCCATCACCCCATAACTTTATACCATCGCATCTGTTATTAGACACAATGCAATTATAAATATAAGTATTTTCGGCTTTTGAGTCCAACCCATCACCCCAATTGTGTTCAGCTTTGCAGTTATTAATCTCTACCGGACCTGCTGACGGCTCTATACCAAAACCGTCTGGACGATCATAAAATGGAGAAGGCCCAGGTCCGCCGCTGTAATAATGTCCAGCATATGAAAGGTTACAATTACGAATTATTACATTACGCCATCCTTCGCTTTGACCTTCCGGGCCTCCGATTGAACCAAAACCACAATGGGTTAATACACAATCGTCTATAACCAGGTTATTGACATCGGCTATATCTATACCAAATTCATCAACATGGTGTATATGTAAATTTTTAAATAATATATGGGAAATTTCACCCCCTGTTGCGTTTATACCTTCTCTGAACTGTTGACCATCATGGTTCGTAATTTCCAGATTTTCAATTTTTATGTAGCTGATACCTTCAAGGGCTATGGCTGAAAATAGATTATCTTTACCCGCCAGAATGGGTGTGTTTCCATCTTCACCTTTAATGGTAATCCATGATTCTGAAGTTCCTGAGTTAAGCGGTGTTATCATATCATCATAAAACTGGCTTAATATATAATAACCATCTTTTATAACCAGTGTGTCGCCACTTTGGAGCTGTTTTGAACCATAACCGGGGGTAGCCCAGGGGTTATTGGAAGTTCCGGAATTACTGTTATTTCCTTCAGGTGAAACGTAGTATGTATCGGCGGTGGCTATTACCACAGTAAATGAAATGAAAAGGAGCAGATTAAACAATACTTTAATTAATTTCATATTCAATTCCTTTTTTTTAGAGTTTAAATTTTCTATAAGTAATCTTTAAAAGTGAATATACCTTAGTTGTCATTCCTGCTTTTGCAGGAATGACAGCATAAAGAAGTTTCATATCTTTACCACACTGAACCCGGAAGAGCCACAAATTTTTTATTAATCATAGAAAAAACGAATATGGTAAACATATCTTCCATTTTTTGAAGATTAAATAAGGATATTTATTGATCTATCTATAATTTTCAGTCGTATTATTAGTTTTGTAAAGGTCTAATAATTTTTGGGTGGTAGGGATAATAGTATTATATTAAGAGATTTTTTAATCCTGATATTTGGGGATAAAAATATAGCGTCACAGAAAACTGAGACGCTATAGGTTGGGATTAATATTTTATTTTAGCCTATTTCGCAACCAATTATGTAAATATCGGCAGTATTTGAACCACTATTATCGGCATAATACAGGTGAACCTGATTGCTTCCATCCTCATCCTGATATGGAATATCAAGATATATGTTGGCATCACCATTACCCGACTGCATTATTTGTATTTCCGGGATGTTGGCATCATTTACAGTGTGTCCGTTGCCATTTTGCAAAAGATATAAATCCCAGTCTGTGGATTGGTTTACTACACGAATAATTTTTATAATTGCTTTTGATACATTCCAATTAGCAGGATCTGAGAGATGAAGATCGCCAGCAGGTTGATTAATAGCCTTTATAAATACATGACTAATACTGGTACCTCCAGAACCATCCAACAAGTCATCTAAAGTGTGAGTTCCAGAATCTTTATCGGTTAACGTCATATTTCCCGATTCATCAGTAGTAATATATGTATTGGAGTCTTTTAGCTTTAGCTTTCCAACTGTTATGCTTCTGTTAATTCCAGCATCCCAATCTCCGGAAAGCCCAATAGTTCCATCGTGTCTTAACACTTCCGATTTTGAAGCCTTATTATCTATTAACCTTCTGGTAGAGGGTTGTATATTATCCCTTATACCTTCTAGCTTTGCTAATTCCTCCATCCTCAGCATCAAAAGCCTTGTTTCACTTTCAGATATGTTTTTTATATTGTTACTATAATCTTGGTCTTGACGATTTATCCTTTTTGATTCAATTGAATTATTTTTATCTTCGGCAAAGCCTTTGTATTTTTTCATAACTAATCCTCTCTATGATTTGAGAGTAATACCATCTTCCATAATTATTTAATAATTATGGAAG
>WJIO01000312.1 GCA_014730235.1 Candidatus Poribacteria bacterium | reverse complement strand
TAGTTGCTGGAAGCAGATTGCGCCTTTAACCCAGTTTCAGAATGACTTAATTCAGGTTTTGGGTTTGCTACATCCTGATGTTTATCTGGAACCTGTAAAACTTGAATAGGATTTAAAGGGGTGTTGAAAACAGGCTTAGTATTACTATGGGCTTCAGCCAGTTTCAACTATGTTTATAAAAAAGGCGCATAAATTAAGTAAAATATCTTTTTTTGTCACATATTATTTCTTTTAGGTGTCTATATAAGTGAGGAGTATTGTTTACGATTGTTTTTGGCATCTCATATCTGGCAAACCATTGTAATTTGGGGGTAAGTATGCTTATTAGAAGACTATTAACTTTAATAACATTTTTATTACTATTATTTGTATCTATGGGTTATACCCAGGAAGAAGCAGGAATGAGTATACTGGATTCGGAATCAACAGACTTGAATACCAATATAACCAGTCTCAATCCTCAGAATTTTCCCTTTATTTATATGAACTCTAGTGTAGATATGTCTGGTCAAGAGGTTACAGATTTAGAACAATCGAATTTCAGAGTTTATGAGAACGGAACATTACAAACTGAATATTTTGAGGTTTCTCCACCTGGAACTAGCGGGGGTTCGCGCTTAACCGATATAGTTTTCTTAATGGATAATAGTGGAAGTATGAGAGATGAGCAAAATGATGTAAGAAATAATGTTATTGATTTTGTCGACAGCTTAAAACTAAAAGGTGTTGATTTTGCTTTAGGTCTATGCCGCTTTGGATATCCTGCTATCATTGAAGATAATGGGACTCTAACTCCGGATGCGGATTACTTTAAGAATGATGTCTGGAACAGAAATACTTTAAACCAAGCTGGAAAAGAAGTTGGATGGGATGCTTTGTATAATTCGGCAAGCCAATTTAATTTTCGTACAGGTTCTCAGAAAATTTTTATTTTAATAACTGATGAAACTCCCACAGGTTATAACAATATTGGTGATTATAATCAAAATGAAACAATATCTATTTTACAGTCAAATTCAATTACAACCTTTTCGCTAATAAATTTAAACGATGAATATGCTGTTTCTGATTATGGGGTTATATCGGAGCAAACTAATGGTCAGTATTTTGATATTTATAGTTCATTCGATGAGATTCTCAACTATATCTCATCAGGAGTAACCAGCACTTATCTGATCCGTTATAAATCAAGCAATCCTATATTTAACGGAACTTTGAGGAATGTAGAAGTTGCTATAGATTATCAGGGATATCAATCCAGCGCACAGGGATCTTACATTCCAGGTGCAGAACCTCGAATACAACGGACACAGCAAACATTAGACTTGCATAATCAATTATGGGGTGCTGGTACAGATTTTACAATAGAAGTGGAGATAAATGATGATGTCTCACCATATACCCAGAGAGCCACTCTTTATCATAAAAATACATCGGCTTCAGACTATCAAGCTTTAAGTATGAATAGCTTTTCAGGCAATTTATGGTCGGGCACAATTGCTGGTAGCAGTGTAAATTCTCCAGGAGTTGATTATTACATTACAGCTTCCGATGGGCAAAGTACAGCATCCAATCCATCTATGATACATCAAAATAAACCTCATCAACTGGCTATATTGCCTAATGTAGCACCACAGATTACACACATACCAGTTACTACAGCGCAAGCAGGAAAGACTGTTCTGATTTCTGCTGATATATTAGACAATACGAATCAGCTAGATATATTAAAGCTGTTTTACAGAAAGACAGGCCAATTGCTTTATCAATCTGTAGATATGATTTTGGACTCGGTATATAAGGCAGAAATTCCTGATAATTATGTAACATTTGATGGACTAGAATATTATATCTTCGCTCAGGACGATCTCGGAGTAGCTAACTATGATGGTACAGCAGATTACCCACATTCTATTAGTGTCTTTTCCGATTTCACCTTTATTCATATTACGGATGTGCATATTGGTTGGGATGCAAGAGAACCTATTGTTGATCTATACAATTCAGATGCTATAACAACAGTATCAGAAGTAATGGAACAACGCATGTTCCTTACATCCATCATTCGGATCAGGGAACCCAGTATAAAGCCAATGGTTATACCTCAAGACTTCTGAAACTGGATACCAGGATAAGCATGGCAGGTAAGGGAAAGGCATGGGAAAATCCATTTGCAGAGAGTGTCATAGGTCATCTGAAAGATGAGGAGGTATGGATAAAGGAATATGCTGATTTTGCTGATGCTTATGCAAATCTGTGTTATTTTCTTGATGTGTTCTACAATCATGAGCGGATTCATTCATCGTTGGGTTATATGACACCCGCTGAGTTTGAGTCACAATACTGGTCCCAAAGGAGGAAAAAATTATAATTTCACATAAAAATCCAGCTTAAGGTTGCCCTTTTTGTGTCCAAAAAAATCGGGCCACCTCAACTTTTTTTGATGCTGGCATTACTTTCTATTCCGTTGTTCGTCGCAGGCGAATAGTAATTCAGTAGGTCTGTTTGCGTGCTAAATGGCTAAGCCTGTTTTCAACACCCCTCAATTTTCTATTCACGACAAAGACGTGAGGAAAGCAGTAATGACGCAGATTTGTGTATTTCCTCTGAATTTACGTTTTTATTTCAGCGACTTCCTCGTATCTGATGCAGAGATCTCATACAGCCCGGAAGGCGCATGAACACTGGATCCTTCAATAGTATTTTCAAAGGTGTTGAAAACAGGCTAAGGAGGATAAAATTGGGAACTAAATTTAATATATGGATTTTAATAACAGTGGTCTTTATGTTTATTACTGTTGCTACCTTCGCTAATACCGCTCCAGTGGTAGTACAAGGGGTCGAAGAAAAAACTGGTATAAAATGGGAAATGTATCATATCAATTCGTCAACAGGACTTGTTAGTAGTTTAGGTAGAGCATACCCAAAACGCGCTCCAGGATCATATACTGCTGTTAGCTCTGCAAGTTCTGCTGCGGATGTTGCTTATGAGTTTCTTTTGCGTCTAAAGGAAGAACTTGGTATTGCCAATGTTTCTGATATTGCTGTTGATGCGGTAAAGGAATATCATTATACCGAGCCTGGATATGCTGATAGAGATTACAGCATGATCGTGAGATTCCATCAGGTTTATAACGATATACCTGTTTTCGATTCTTTTGGCCTGGTAGCAATGACAAAATATGCAGAAATTTACCGGCTGAAGCATATCTGGTATACCAATATTACAGCCCCAATATCCCCTGCACTTTCAGTGGATGATGTGAAACAAACAGCAAGGAATAACTATGGTGAACCTAATATTGACTTTCTGGAGGAACCGGAACTTTATATTATGGCGCCAAACAAGCTGGTTTGGTGGGTGAAAACAGGAGAGCCGATCTACAAAGATTCTCTAATTGATGCAATAACAGGAATTGTTATATCAGACTGGGATAATCTTGTTGAACAAGTTCCCGATGGTTACTGCTACATTCACGGTTTAGTAAGCGGTAGTACAGATGGTCGCGCTGTAAGTGATGAACCATTGAATAATGTAGAGGTAAAAATCCTTGATGATGATAGTCCTCTTCCAACGGAAACTTTCTGGGAAGGCAGAACTGATAACCTGGGAAGATATAATGAAACTGATCCACAGTCAGTAAGGATTTGGGATGGAATTATACCAGGGAATAATGCTGATCTCTACTGCGAGGCTTATCTTGACGATGAACAAGTGGATGTAAGAGATGGAAGTATAGAGTCGCATCCTTTAATTAGTGCCAGAATACCCGCAGAAACTTTTAAGCCAGATAATCAGCAAACCTATGCAATGGATATAGAATTCGATAGCGCTATCCAGAGAGAAGCTGCATGTGTTTTTCGTGAAGTGCGTCGTGGTTTTGCATATAGCGGTAAGGAAGATAAGGTTACGGTACAAATACACCACCCAGATCCAAAAGGCTATAAAGCATGGGCAAGTGGCAACAAGATCACATTTCATACAGGATGGGCGACATTACCTAGTGATGTGATCTTGCATGAATTCGGACACACTTTAATGTATGAGAAATACGACAATCATATGACGAGAAGGCATACAAGTGGGCATGCTGGTGAATGTCCTAATAACTGTAGCAAATGTATAAATCATGATGGAGTTAAAAATGATTGTAGTGCCGACGCAATAAGTGAGGGCTGGGCAAGTTATTTCGCAATAGCTGCCAATTATTCTAATGATATCAGCGATACATCTTTTGACTGGCCAGCGGTATCCCCTGGCTCGAAAGATATTGAGATAAACACAAATACTGATGTCGGACGCAAGGATGAATGGTCAATAGTCGGTATTTTATGGGATATTCATGATGGACAAAATGAGGCTGATAATGATCATCTACTATTTGGTGGTACGACAGTATCGCATATAATGATGGATGGACAACCTTACACAACAAAAGAACTGTATGAGGATCTATATTTTGAATACCCCCAAAGTAGAACCCAATTATGGGAGATATTTAGCAATCATGGGATAAATGATCCTGACGCGCCTGAAGACAAGCCATCAAATCTCACATCATCTATCAATGGTGAGATAGTTTATTTAGGCTGGGATATAGTGGAAGACAAGAATATGTCATCCCTTAATCAGAAAATAGCAAGCGGTACGATGTATATTGTCCAGATAGATACGACAGACCAATTTAACTCCCCTCAGGAACATCAAGTTGCTGGTAATATATTTTACATACCATTGCAGCCTAGCACCTCCTATTACTGGCGGGTTAAGGCGAAAGATTATGCCGGCCATTCAGGCCCTTGGTCAGAAACAGAATCATTTAATACTGCAAGCGGTGTAATCGCAAAAGGATTAGCATGGCTTAGAAGCCAGCAGAATGCTAATGGTTCATGGGGAACACAGTCAGACTATATATTGGGAATTACTCAATTAGCAACCTTAGCCTTTTTTAATTATGGTGTAAATGAGAGTGATAGTATTGACTCCGATAATGATGGAACACCGGATATAAGAGAAGCTATGGATTATATACTTGCCCGTGTCCAGCTTAACGGTGGGATCTACGATAGTTCTTCACGAGCAACCTACTGTACGGCTATTGGTATACTGACACTGGTAGCTGCTGATCAAACAAATAATCCACCAAAGTATTATAATGAAATAGAAAATGCCAGAAATTTTCTTTTGGGAAATCAAAACATAGAAACAAATACACTCAGCAGTATAACTATGAATGTTGATGAATTAATCACAGACATCCAAAATGCTATTCCTGAAAATACAACTAGTAAATCGCGTGCCGAGAGATTTCTATCAACTATCCAAACCCCAGGGTCAAACATAAATGCTATTGATAGTGAAGACGAATATTATGGTGGATGGAGTTATGAACCTGCACCTTATGGTGTTGCAGACCTCTCCAATACTCAATGGGCTTTAATGGGTCTGGATGCAGCCTATTCCTATCTGCAAGAACAAAAACCTGATCCTGCTGATCCAAATACCTGGACTGCCAAAGCTGTAAAATTTCTAGAGAGATGTCAAAATCATAGTACCAATGATCAATCGTGGAACGGAGAAGACGGTGGATTTGTCTATACACCCAGTGGTAGTGCCGTTTGTGCATCAACCTATACATCATACGGTAGTATGACCTATGCCGGAATCTGGAGCATGTTACTTACCGGGCTTAACGTTGCGGATACAAGAATACAGGCAGCTTTAGATTGGGCAAAAGATAATTATACCGTAACAGACCACCCACCTACCTGTGGTAATACTGATCTATATTACTATTATATCACAATGGCTAAAGCCCTGGCTATGACAGGTCAAATTCAGCTTGACGGACATAATTGGTTTGAAGAACTATCAACCGAATTGGCCAACAAGCAACATCAGGACGGTTACTGGACAAACCCTTCAGGTGGGCGAGAAGGTCAAAATCCCCTGGTTACTGCCTACGCATTATTATCGCTGGAAACCAAAACACTTCCCCCTGTAGCTAAGTCATGGGTTTCTATTATACTTGCTTCCAATGCCGACCTTCATTTTTATGATCCCCAGGGACGGCATGTAGGTAAGAATTATGATACAGGAGAGATTGAGTCAGAGATACCAGGAGTCGCATTAAAAGTAGATCCGTATGGAAGACATATTATCAATTCGGCACAGCTTGAGGCTGGTGCTTATACGATTGAGTTGGTAGGCACAGGGGACGGTGGATACACTTTAACCATTGAAGGATATAGGGATGATACCCAGATATCCTCACAAAGCTTTACAAAAACGATAAAAGAAGGTGAAACCCATGCTACAGATGTTGTCGTTAGCTCTATAACCGGGGCTTTGACAATTCACATTGAAGAACCGAAAGAAGTACCTGGTGGATTAACTGCTGTATCAGGTGATACAGTTATTGATCTAACCTGGTCACCTATTGATGATCCGGATCTTTTGGGGTATAAGGTACACTATGGAACTTCTACACGAAGTTATGATTTTTCAATTGACGTTGGAAATAACACCAGTTACCAATTAACAGGTCTAACCAATGGCGTTACATATTATGCAGCATTAACTGCATATTATGTAGGAGACAAAGAAAGTGACTATTCTGTAGAAGTCTTTACATATCCCCAAAGTCCTCCTGTTGTCAGCAATATTCCCGATGTGGATTTCTTTGAAGGTGAATCTGATAACAGCATTGATCTGGACGACTACGTGAATGATCCCGACAATACTGATGCTGAAATAAATTGGACGTATAGCGGTAATACGAATATTTTTGTGTCAATAAATCCCAATACTCATGTGGTTACTTTCACAGCGAAGGCTGGCTGGAGTGGGAGTGAGAATATAACATTCACAGGAACAGACACAGCCGGAGCGAGTGATGATGATACTATAATTGTTACAGTAATACCAGTAAATATTCCGTCGGAATATACAGTCAATCATCTCAACGGTCAACAAATAGTCATAGACTCCCAGTTAGGCGACTGGGATTTTTCTCAGGACATATTACCCCTAAGCGTTAGTTCATGGGAATCGCTTGGTGGTGCATGGGAAGGTGAAGACGATCTAAGTGCAAAGCTGAAAATTCGATATGACAAGGATAACCTGTATTTTGCTTTATGCGTTAAGGATGATGAATATGTTGCAGAAAGCACAAAACCCTGGCCCTGGGAAAATGACGGTATCCAAGTTATGATTGACGTTACAGCCGGTGAAATACCACCAGGAATGCCTAACGGTACTACGCGCATGTATAATTTCAGTATAAAAGATGGGTGGCATGAAGAGACTTATTCTACCATTAAATATACATATGAAGTTATAGATGTTGATAGCCAAATGCGAAGAGATGAAGGCACAAATCAAACCTTCTATGAATGGAAATTTACAAAAGAGATGTTGAGTGATACTGCTGCCGGATTCACTTCAGGAATGGAGATAGCCTTTGCTATTATAGTAGACGACAGCGACACCGATGCAACCGGACAGGGTGGATGGATAGGCTGGGGAAGCCATGCCATAGCATATGGTAAAAATCCAGAGACAATGAAGAAACTCAAGTTGTTTAATGAAGGTGTAACTAAATCGGGAATTATTAATAGTCCTGAAACATGGTCAGATGAAGTAATCCTTACAGGGGATGTGATAATAGCAAGCGGTGGCAATGTAAATATTCAACCAGGAACTATAGTAAAAGTTGCCACAACCGACGATCAGGCAGGCGGAATGGATGAAAGTCTGATAGAACTTATTGTTGACGGTGGACAGCTTTCAGCCATAGGGGAAGATGGAAATGTTATTACCTTTACATCAATCCAGGAAAATCCTAATAAAAATAAGGGGGATTGGTACGGAATAAGATTTGATAAAGGAAGCATTTCTCTTGAATACTGTAATGAAGAATACGGAAAGCGGGGATTGCTGACAGATAATCCCATAGCAAACGTGATTTCTCATTGCTCTTTTAAAAACAATGAAGAATTTGGTGTAAAGTTAAAAGACTTTTGCGAATTTGCAGACTGCGAGTTCAAGTATAACACTAAATATGGTCTGCTTTTTGGAGAAAACGCCAGTTTCCAGAGATGTGATTTTACAATGAACGGTGATAAAGGCCTGTATGGTTATCATTATGGAGAAAATGTAATTAATCTCACTCTAACAGATTCTAATGTATTAAACAACGATAAAGCAGGTGTATACCTGTATAACCACGGAACAACCAATGTCAATATCAGTGGATGCAGTATCAACGATAACAACTCTCATGGATTGGTGTTAGAATCGAAAATATCTAATCTGTCCATAGATGATTGCCTTTTAACAGATAATGGGGGAACAGGCATTATCGTACTATTTCAAAAAGATGCTCCGGTTGATTTGAATGCACAGGTTAGCAACTGCACAATAAAAAATAATGATAAAACAGGAATATTGATGAGCAGTAAAGGTACAGGCAATAAAACTGCGAATGTATACAACTGCGAAATAGCGGATAACAATGGGGATGGAATTAATAGCGATACGGTTCTGATAAAAGATTGCAGTATTACAAATAACGCGGATAATGGTATATCTTTGGAAGCAACAACACAGTTTATTGGCAATAAAATATCACTCAATAAGGTTGGGGTACAAACTCGCAATTCCGTTAATATATCTGGAAATGATATATTTGACAACACAGATTTTGAATTGGAGAATGTCTCGGAACATGATGTTATTGCTAATAACAACTATTGGGGAGAGCCTACTAACACCCAGATAAAAGATGGTGTCTTTAACCTGGAAAAAATATTCGATAAGAAAGATGATTCGGCCATAGGTAATGTATTAATTTCTGAATATTCAACAGAAACTTTTTACAACCCTGGAGCCAACCCGGATATAGCAGTGAATCCAACAAGCTGGAACTATGGGGATGTTAGCGTAGGAAACTATGTTGATAAAACATTTATTGTATCTAACCCAGGGGATGCATTATTAAGTGTAACGGATATTAATCTTACAGGAAATACAAATTTCAGCATCCAGAGCGGTGGTAGTATCTTCAATCTGGGATCTGGTAATACCCATAATATTGTGGTACGCTTCATGCCATCAGCTACAGGTAATAAATCTGCTACTCTTACTCTAACCAACAATGTTACCGAAAAGAATCCATTGGATGTAGCTTTACAGGGAACAGGAAAGGACGGATCGGCAGTATCTATATATCCTGTAGTCGAATCTCCTCAATGTCCACAAAATGAATTTTGGGTGGATATAAAAGTAGGTAATGAATCTGACCCTGTAACAGATATGTCTGGCCTGTCTTTTGTATTCAATTATTCTAATACAGGCATAGTCGACCTGGTGGATGCTGTGGTATTGAAAGACGGTTTTCTCGGTTCTGATATTCTTCCCTTTGTAATAAAAGATGATCCATCTGGAAAAGTAAGTATAGGTATTACCAGAATAGATGGAAAAAGTGCAACCGGATATGGAACAGTGGCAAGAATAACTATAAAATTCAACGATCTGGCTTTATGCAATCAGAAAAGTATCCTTAGTCTTACAGAAATAGCAGCTACCAAGTCTGACGGAAGCCCTATAAACCTGGGCTCAGGAAATGTCGAAGTTTATGTATGCTGCGGCATATGTGTATATCCTGGTGACACCAACAACGACGGTATAGTCAACCAGGCTGACGTGTTACCTCTGGGACTTAACTGGCACACCACAGGCCCTGCCCGTGAACCTCAGTCCATGAGCTGGGAATGTCACTATGTGGATATGTGGGATCCGGTCAACGCTGCCTATGCCGACGCCAACGGAAGCGGTCAGGTGGACCAGGCCGATGTCCTGCCTATCGGTATCAACTGGCATCAGACCCATGATTCATCGCCTGATATGATGCTGGATGCTGTGGTATCTTCGTCCAACGGACTGTCTATCATAGCCGATCCCTTACATGACCCCGGTGAAGCCTTCTGGGTTGACATACAGGTCGGAAGTGAAGCTGATCCGGTGGATAACCTGTTCGGC
>WJIO01000311.1 GCA_014730235.1 Candidatus Poribacteria bacterium | reverse complement strand
TGGTTTATACGGGTGCTGGATTTCAAAGAGGAATTCCTCCGTCGGGGAAATGAATTGAAATGGTTCCCTGACTTTATGAAAGTACGCTACGAAGATTGGGTGGAAGGATTGAAATGGGATTGGTGCATATCCCGACAGCGTTATTACGGTGTGCCTTTCCCGGTCTGGTACTGCGAAGATTGTGAAAAAGCTTGGTTCCCGCCGGTTGATATGCTGCCGGTAGATCCCACAATTGACCCTGTACCTGAAAAAGCGAAATGTTCCTGCGGCTGCGATTCTTTTACAGGTGAGCAGGATGTTATGGATACATGGATGACAAGTTCCCTTACTCCCCTGATCAACGCAAGATGGGCTTATGACGACAAAAAGCTTATAGATAACATCTATCCTCAATCCATCCGGGTCCAGGCCTTTGAGATCATCAGGACATGGCTTTTCTACACTATGGTAAAAAGCCACTTTCACACCGATTCCTTGCCCTGGCATCATGTTATGATCTCCGGTTGGGGACTGGATTCTAAAGGCAAGAAGATGAGTAAGCGAGAGGGGAATTTTGTCGATCCCAAGACTGTGATTGAAAAATATTCAGCCGATGCACTTCGCTATTGGTCAGCCGGTGCGACTCTGGGTAACAACCTGCGTTATAATGAGCAGGATGTAGTTGATGGTAACAGGCTTATAATTAAGCTCTGGAACGCTACCCGTTTTGTATCCAGCTATCTTTTCGATGATGACGGCAACCCCTTTGAATTGAAAAAAGGTGATCCTACGCTGCCGGATAAATGGATAATGTCCCGGTTTATGGACGTGGTAAAAACTGCCACAGATTACATGGATAAATACGAATACAGCCATGCCCTGGATGCAGCCGAAAGGTTCTTTTTCTCAGAATTTTGTGATAACTATCTTGAAATTATCAAACAACGCTTCTGGAATCCGGATCAATTCCCACCGGAACAGGTGGAAGCAGCCCGGTATACCCTTAACTATGTCCTTCATGGTATCTTGAAACTCATGGCCCCATTTATTCCATATATAACAGAAGAGCTTTACCAGATTGTTTTCCGCACAGACAATAGTCCAGTCAGTATACATATTTCCCAGTGGCCTGAATACGACGAATCCCTTGTTGACGAAGAAGCAGAAAAAGCCGGTAAACTTCTGGTGGATGTGCTTACAGGGGCAAGACGCTGGAAAACTCAACAGCAGGTTCACGCCAATTTCCCACTGGATGAGATGATAGTTACTGCAAAGGATGAAGAACGTGAGATCCTGGAAATGCTGGCTGATGATCTAAAAGCAGCCGCCCACGCAGAAAAGCTGGAATTCAGCGAAGGTGGAGACGTGGAGACAGAATCAGATAATGTCAGGCTGAAACTTACTCTTGGGGAACGAAAGAAAAAGAAATGAATATATCCGGGATAAACAGAGTTATTGAAGAAGACATATCCATCGGTGCTTTTCCCGGTGCTGTTATGTGCATTTACCGGGACAATGAACCGCTTATTATAGAAGCCTACGGCAATAGGATGATTACACCTCAAAAATTGCCCATGCACAAAGAAACACTTTTTGATCTGGCATCCCTGACAAAACCCATATCCACAGCCACGTCTGTTATGATACTAAAAGATCGGGGGATTATTGATCTGGACAAAGATTTATCCAATTATCTTCCGGATTTTGATCGTTCAGGTGTTTCTATATTTCACCTCCTTACTCATACTTCCGGAATCCCCGCATGGAAAGCCCTGTATTTGATAGACACAGATGCCAAAGACATAGACCAATACAGGAAAAATGTAGTAAAGTATTTAAGCGAAATGCAGTGGGAATACGAGAAGGGAACGAAGGTAGTCTATAGCTGTCTTGGTTATATACTTCTGGGCGAAATGGTGAGGGCTGTGACAGGCTTAGGCCTGGAAGAATTCGCCCTAAATAATATATTTAAGCCGTTAAATATGCTGCATACTTTCTACAACCCACCGGAAGAACGCAGGCTGGAATGCGCAGCTACGGAGGATTCTAACAGCTTTGAAAAGCGCATGACCAACTACAGCAGCTACAGATGGCGTGAAGGGGTTGTGGTTGGCGAAGTGCATGACGAAAACGCCAACTCCCTGGGAGGCGTCGCAGGTAACGCCGGATTATTCTCCAAAGCTTCAGATCTGGCCAGGTTCTGCCGCATGATCATAAACGGCGGCGAGGATATTCTTTCCTCTGAATCCGTCAAAATGATGTCTACACTACTGACGAAAGAACTTGATGGATCAAGGGGCATAGGCTGGATAATATTAAACGGCGGGGTGCTTTATCATACGGGTTTTACCGGAACAGCTATATGGATTGATGTTAAAAAACGTTCTGCTGGCATACTCCTTACCAACAGGGTTCATCCCGATGCCACAAAAGAGGGTGTTGGTCTGGTGCGGGAGAAATTCTACGCCGAATTTAGGAGTCAGATAGATGGTTAAAACAGGTCTTAAAGTGCTTATGGAAGATAAATTAGAATTGATTGGTGATAAGGCCTTAGGCCTTATCACCAATCCAACAGGGGTAAACGAAAAGCTGGAAGATAATATATCCCTTTTTCTCGCCAGGGATAAAGTAAACCTGAAAGCCATATTCGCGCCGGAACACGGCCTCTGGGCAGCAATACAGGATCTGGTTGAGGTCTCATCCTTTAAGCATGAGGGAGTCTCCATACCCATATACAGCCTTTACGGAAAAAACCGAAAACCCACACCGGAAATGCTGGAAGGCATTGATGTTTTAATATTTGACATTCAGGATGTAGGGGTCAAGTTTTACACCTTTGTATCAACGATGGCCATAGCTATGGAAGCCTGCGCTGAAAACGGCGTCAGCTTCATGGTGCTGGATCGCCCAAATCCCATAACCGGAACCAGGATAGAGGGCCCAATGCTCGATCCGGCTTTTAAGTCATTTATCGGCTATTTCACGGTAACTTTGAGGCATGGCTTGACAATCGGTGAACTTGCCTTATTGTATAGAGAAATCTTTCAGTTAAGCCTTCGCCTGGAAGTAGTTAAAATGGAAGGATGGAATCGGGAAATGTGGTTTGACGATACGGGTTTGGAATGGATTATGCCATCACCCAACATGCCCACGCTGGATACGGCCATAGTCTATCCCGGAACGTGCCTGTTTGAGGGAACGAATATATCCGAAGGTCGGGGAACGACAAAGCCCTTTGAATTTATAGGCGCGCCCTGGATGGATGGAAGATTCATAGCTGACAAGCTAAATAGTCTAAATATGGAAGGCGTTAGGTTCCGACCTGTGCAGTTCATTCCTACATTTTCCAAATACCAGGATGAAACTTGCAGTGGTATGCAAATTCATGTAATAAACAGGAGTAGTTTCAGGCCTGTGAAAACTGCTCTGGCAATGATAGAGACTATAATGAAAAGCTATCCCGATGATTTCCAGTGGCGAAATGTATTTGATATGCTGATGGGTACAGACAAGGTAAGGAAAGCCATGATAGATGGCGACCATGCTGTAAATATTACCAGATCATGGGAAGATGAATTAAAAGGATTTGCTGAAACTAGGAAGGGATACCTTATTTATTGAGCGTAAAATTTGTAAACATAACAAACAAAGACAAAAGAAAAGTCGTTGGCCTAATGTCCGGCACATCGGCTGATGGTATTGACGCCGCATTGGTGGAAATAAGGGGAAATGGTGTTGATACAAAAGTTAATCTTCTGGAGTTTGAAACTTATCCATATCCTGACCAAGTTTCGGAAAGCCTTAACGCTGTATTTGCCCCCTCAGATTGCTCTACTGAAGATATATGCGAGATTAATTTCCTTCTCGGTCGGTTATTCGCCCATGCTGCTCTAGACGTAATAAAAAAAGCTGGTTTGGAAGCAGATGATGTTGATCTCATTGGTTCTCATGGGCAAACTGTCTGCCATCTGCCTGACGCGGTTGTACCGTCTACCCTTCAGTTGGGAGAGCCTGGGGTTATAGCAAACCTTACAGGTATTGTTACAGTTGGGGATTTTCGCGTTGCCGACATGGCAGTGGGTGGTCAAGGCGCGCCCTTAGTTCCTTATGTGGACTATATACTGCTAAGGGATGACAATGTTACCAGGGCTATCCAGAATATCGGCGGGATAAGCAATGTAACGCTGCTGCCTGCAGGTGGAGGCATTGACGATATTATAGGTTTTGACACAGGCCCGGGTAATATGGTAATAGACGGGGTAATGGGAGTTATTACCGAGGGAAAAGACCTTTTTGATAAAGACGGTCAAAGGGCTGGAAAGGGAAAGGTAAATCAATCTTTGCTGGGAGAGATGCTTAAGCATCCTTTCATCTGTTCCCATCCGCCCAAGACTACAGGCCGGGAAGAATTTGGGTTTGATTTTACAAGACAGATTATATTCAAGACGGTTAGTCTGGGTATAAGCGACGATGATCTAGTGGCTACTGTAACGGCCTTTACCGTCGAAAGCATTTATATTAATTATAAAGAATTCATAATGCCTGAACATGAAGTGTCTGAAATACTGGTATGCGGCGGCGGATTGAAAAATGTTACCTTGATGAAGATGCTTCAGGATCGGTTTGGTTCAATTCCTGTCGTAAGTATAGAAAAAATAGGTATTTCCAGCGATGCCAAAGAAGCTATGGCCTTTGCTGTTCTGGCCAATGAGACAATTTTCGGGAATCCGGGCAATGTGCCGGGTGTTACTGGTGCTAAAAGACCGGTGGTCCTGGGTAAAATATGTCTGTAAGTTCTGGAGGAATTTAATGAAGGTTCTGGTTACTGGTGGAGCGGGGTTTATAGGTTCGCATGTTGTTGACAGGATAGTTGAGGAGGGACATGAAGTTGTTGTTGTTGATGATCTTTCAGCCGGTGTTGAAAGCCGACTTAACCCCAATGCAAAGTTCTATAACATGGACATCCGCAGTCCTGAGCTTGCTGAGGTGTTTGAAGCTGAAAAACCCCAGGTGGTGGATCATCACGCAGCCCAGACAAAGGTTATCAGGTCAGTTCGGGAGCCTATGTATGACTGCTGGGTTAATATGGAAGGTTCGATTAACCTGATACATCTTTCATACAGGTATGGCGTAGAAAAATTCATATATTCATCCACCGGCGGGGCTATGTATGGTGAACCTGAATATCTTCCTGTGGATGAGGTTCATCCCATCAATCCCCTATCACCCTATGGAGCCAGCAAACATTCTGTAGAGCATTATATTTTCATGTATGGCGTGAATTATGGCCTGAAATATGCTATATTAAGATACCCTAATATTTACGGCCCAAGACAGGACCCTTATGGTGAAGCCGGGGTTGTGGCCATATTCACCCAGAAGATGTTGAAAGGAAAAAGACCAAATATCTTTGGTGATGGCACAGCTACCAGGGACTATGTCTATGTGGGCGATGTTGTTAATGCCAACATATTAGCCCTGGAAAATGCCGATAAGCTTATATGCAACCTGGGAAGTTGCAGAGAAACCAGCGTAAACCGGATATTTCAGTTGATAAAATCCGAGACTGGATTTAAACTGGAACCAATCTATACGCCAAAACGGGTGGGTGAAGTACAGAGAATATACCTGACAAACGAAAGAGCAAAGGCCGAATTAGGCTGGCATCCTGCAGTTTCCATCCAAGAAGGTATAAAGAAAACCGTTGAGTATTACAGGGGTAATTTGTAATGACAATTGATGAAAACGCTCCGGCCATATCAAAGGGTGAAATCCAGATAAACTCAAGTCCTGAGATTATCTGGGATATTATATCGGACATTGAAAAATGGCCTCAATGGAATCCGGACATAAAATGGGCGTCTCTGGATGGTAAATTAACAGCGGAAACAACATTCCAGTGGAAATCAGGACCCGGAAAGATCACCTCTAAAATCCAGACGGTTGAACCACCAAATCAGATAGCATGGACAGGTAAAACTATGGGAATATCCGCAGTCCATGTCTGGAAGATAGAACCTGAAGATAATATAACCATCGTAAAAACGGAAGAATCCTGGAATGGTTTGATTGTATATATTTTCAGGAAATCCATGCAGAAAAAACTGGATGAAGCAATTGAATCAGTACTTCAGTATCTTAAAGCTGAAGCTGAGAAAAAAGTTCTTCAGAGTTGAACGTGGTAAAAATAAAAAAATTCTATAAGCTTGTCATTCCTGCTTTCGCAGGAATGACAAGCAAAGCGGATTTTTCCTATATAATCTGTGATTTTTCTTCATTACCACACTAAACACAGAAGAATAGAGAAAGATAAATTGAAGGGAAGAAAAATATGAAATTTTCTATTTGTAACGAGATGTTTGAAAACTGGAACTGGGAAGATGTCTTTGAATACGCCGGTGATCTGGGTTATGACGGCGTGGAAGTAGCCCATTTTACCCTGTGTGATTCTGTCTCTGAAGTTTCAAAAACCAGGCGCGAGCAACTGCGAATAGCAGCCGACGACGCAGGGGTTGATATAGTTGGTATACACTGGGTATTTGTTTCACCAAAAGGACTGCATATAAGCCATCCTGATAAGACTATCAGGGATAAATCCAGGGATTATTTACATGAATTGGTGGACTTTTGCGGCGATCTGGGGGGTAAGGTCATCGTTTTTGGGTCACCCAAGAACCGCAACGTGGTTGATCCCCTGACTCCTGAACAGGCCTGGGATTATGCCCGGGAAACTTTCGCCGCCTGCTGTGACCATGCCCGGGAGCGGGACGTTATAATCTGCATAGAACCCCTGGCCACATACATGACAGACTATATCAATATGCCCGAAGATGGGGCCCGTCTGGTGGATGAAATCAATCATCCCAATTTCAAGATGATTCTGGATACCTATGCAATGGCCTGTAACGATGTGGATATGGGTGAAGCCATCGTAAAATACGCCGACTACATGGCCCATTTCCATATCAACGACGATAACGAAAGCTGGCCTGGAACTGGCAGCACAGATTTTGAACCGGTGGCAAAAGCCCTTAAAAAGATCAAATATGACGGCTACGTCTCGGTGGAGGTTTTTGATTTCAATCCCGACCCTGAGACAATCGCTAAGGAATCCATGAAAGCTTTAAAAGATATTTTCGGAGCATAAACTATTGAATACCTCAATTCCCCCCCCCTTTTTCCAAAGGGGGATTAAGGGATATTCTCCAAGGAGGACAAAACATGGCACTGGAACTGAGAGTCGAAGCTGGTATGCATCATAGAGAATCCTGTCCGGTTAAAGCTACTATAGAACTGGAAAAACTGGGTTCTGACTGGAAAGATGTAAAGTCCTGCACATTAACCGACGATAAAGAGGTAAAAACTCCCGGTCAATGCGAACTTTCGGCTGATGGTAAAAGCATGACTATCTCATGGATACTGGATAATCTTAAGACCGAGGATGTAAAAAAATATACCCTTTCCCCTGAAGAATGTGAATCCCTTATGGTAGAATTTGACCATTTTGATGATGATCACGTTGATGTCTCGGTGTGGGGAGAGATGTTCACAACGTATCGTTATAACAAAGAGCAGTTGAAGCCCTATCTGAATCCGGTTATCGGCCCCTTTGGTCATACCGTAACCAGGGGTGAAACATCTCCTGAAGGTCACAGGCATGATCATATACATCACCGATCTATATGGGTTTCTTACGGTGAGGTAAACGAACAGGATTTCTGGAGCGAAGGGGAAAACGCCGGTCGTCAGTTGCATAAGGATTTTGAAAAGCTTGTCACAGGCCCCGTTTTTGGTGAAATATTCGCAAATAACGAATGGATCAGCAGAGATGGTTCTGAGAAAATAGTTGATGAAAGCAGGGATATGGTATTCTACAACTTACCTAGCTCTCAGCGTATTATTGACATGACTGTGCATTTCAGAGCATCCCACGGTGACGCTTTCTTCGGTGATACCAAAGAAGCCGGACTAATATCAGTGCGAGTTTATCCAACCATGACCGTCAGCCCTCCGGGAACCGGAAAGATCGAAAATGCCATTGGCGGGATCGGTGAATCGGAAACATGGGGTAAAATGGCCCAGTGGTGCGACTATTCGGGAGTAGTAAACGGCAACAAGGTAGGAATTACAGTATTTGACCATCCCAAGAACTTCCGCTATCCCACATACTGGCATGTCAGGAACTACGGTCTAATGACAGCCAATATCTTCGGCAGAGGCACATTCGAGGGTGATCCTGCCAAAGACGGTAGCTGGACTCTTAAAGATGGCGAAACTCTAACCATGAATTACAGGATATACATACACCCCGGCGATGCCAAAGATGGTAAAGTCAAAGAGAAGTATCATGACTATATAAATCCTCCGGCTGTTAAGATTGTTTAACTCTAAAAAGGGCGCGTTTTAACGCGCCCTTTTTAAAATCAGGAGAGAATAATATTACTGAGAATTCTAAAAAATCTCTAAAACCAATGTTTATAAGAATTCAGCATGAAGAAACAGATGAAAATGCTCAAAGAATATAGTTCTATGTCATTCCTGCTTCAAGCTTTTTGAAAAAGCTTGAAGCAGGAATGACAGCCTGATAGCATTTTCATTTGCTAGTGTCTCTCTAAGCACTGCAACATCTGGTTTTAGTTAATTTTAGAAATATCAGTATTATTAAATTACATAAACGCGGCAATGAAAAGAGCTAAGTATGAAATACTTCCGGATGATAAATCCTTTTATGGGGAAATTCCCGGATTTAACGGCGTTTATGCTAATACAGATACTCTTGAAAGCTGCCGCGAAGAACTACAAGGAGTTTTGGAAGAATGGATACTGCTTAGAGTATCTATGAATCTTTATCTACCAGTTGTTGATGGGATCGAAATTAAGATTAAAGAAGCAGCTTGATGCCTCGATTGGAGATTAAAACATGAATCCATACAGCATTGAAGGACGCAAACAGCGATGGCGGGATTTTTTATCCATGAATAATGTAACCAGGTTTGTGTATCATATCAATTACCAGCCCGATAATAAACCCCGACCCTGGCCATGGCCGGACAATAAAGACCAGCGGATAGAATGGTCGTGGGAGAGATACCAGCGTCATCTGGACAGGACCCAATGGCTTAACGACGATTCCATACCCTATCTGGATGTATATACAGGTACGGAAATTTTCGCCGAAGCCTTCGGATGTGAGATTTATCGTCCAGAGGATAATATGCCCTTTGCCCTACCTATGATCCACAACGCCAGAGAGGTAGCCGGTTTAAAAGTGCCTGATCTGAGTGTGCAGCCCTTTGCTATGTTATTTGAGATCGCCGATGAGCTACGAAAAAGGGCTGGTAAAGACGCAATTATGCGGCTGGTTGATATTCAAAGTCCAATGGACATCGCAGCTTTAATATGGGATAAAAATGACCTGTATATAGCCATGATCGAAACTCCTGAAGCTGTGAAGGAACTTTCGGGAAAAGTTACAGAATTTATGATTAATTTCCTTGATGAGTGGTTTAATCGCTATAATAGGGAATTTATTGCCCACTATCCGGTGTATTATATGCCAGAGGGTATTACCCTTTCAGAAGACGAGGTGGGTATTATAAACGACGAGATGTTCCTGGAATTTTTCATGCCTGAATTGAAAGAGCTTTCATATCGCTATGGCGGTATAGGTGTTCACTGCTGCGCCGATGCAAGACATCAGTGGGATAATTTCAGCCGGATACCTGAGCTTCGCTTGTTGAATCTGGTTCAGCCGGTCAATGAACTCAAGGAAGCCTATAATTTCTTCGCCCATCGTGTTCCCCAGATGCATTCATGGTTTGGCGAAGGCCCGGCCTGGACATGGCCCGGGCAGTATCCCGGTAACGCCCGGGTTGTAATGGAAGTAGGCGCATCAAGCAAAGATGAAGCCCTCAACCTGGCGGATAAGCTCCATAAGTCGTGTGGAAGAAATTAAAAGTGAGGTATATATATGACCGCTCCTGAAAGTAAAGACAACAGTTACGCCGATAAATGTTTTGTTATCATAGGTGCAGGTGCTTCAGGCAGTGCCGCTGCGGAGACTCTCAGAAAAGAGGGCTTTGATGGCCGGCTTGTTATGGTAACAAAAGAGGACTGTCTACCCTATGACCGCACAAAACTCAGCAAAGTTTATCTCAGAAAGAATCTCATACCTCCTCCCACATTGAGGAAAGAAGGTTTTTATTCCGATAATAAGATCGAGGTCATAACAGGATGTGAAGTTATAAACCTCGACATTCGTGATAGGTCAATAAAATGCCGGGATATGGAAGCAATAGAATACGATAAGCTCCTTCTGGCCACAGGCGGTATTGCCAGAGGCCTTAAAATACCCGGTGCTGAACTGGAAAACGTCTTTACTCTCAGGAATCTGGAAGACGCAGAGCGAATCAAAACTGCAGCATGCGACTGCACTGATGCAATTGTAGTAGGGGCAAGCTTTATAGCCATGGAGACAGCCGCCACCTTAACCGAAAGAGGTCTTTCGGTTACTGTTATCGCCCCTGAGTCTGTTCCCTTTGAATTATCCCTGGGCGTTGAAATCGGTCAAATGCTCAAAGACCTGCATGAGGAAAATGGTGTCTCTTTCAGGCTGGAACATCTGGTAGATAGTTTTGAGGGCAACGAAAAAGTTGAGCGGATTGTATTAAAAGATGGTGAAAAGATTAATACGGGTTTGGTATTGGTTGGAATTGGCGTTCAACCGGCAACTGATTTTATTACTGGTATAGAATTAAACCCCGACGGAGGTATCCCCGTAGACCGACATTTTAAGGCTGCCGAAGACGTATACGCCGCCGGTGATGTGGCCAGTTTCGTAGACTGGCGTTCAGGTCAATCCATAAGGATCGAACACTGGCGCATAGCTGGAGAACAGGGACGAATTGCCGCCCGAAACATGATGGGTAAAAATGAGGAATATCGCGGTGTTCCCATGTTCTGGACTGAACAATTTGGTGTCAACCTGATGTATGTGGGATACACAAAGGGTTGGGACGAGATAATATTTCACGGTGAACCATCATCCAGGAATTTTGCCGCCTATTATGTAAAAGATGGCAAAATACTAGCAGTAGCCGGATGCGGCAAAAAAATGCAGACATCGGCAGTTGCCAAACTTATCAGCCTGGACAAAATGCCACCACCTGATGAAATGCGAAATGGCCCTGTTGATTTTAATTCCATTATAAAACAGTCATAGGGTCCATATCTACTGATACAATAACATCTCCTCTGGATATTTCAGGCACAGATTCACCCATAACCTGCTTGATTATATCTCTGATCTCCTGTGGATTCTCTGCTTTTAAAAGAATATGCCATCGGTAATATTGCTTGATACGAGCCAAAGGAGCCGGTGCAGGCCCCTGGATTTCCATATCGGGAAATTTCGCTTCCTGAAATGAATATATGATACTGCCGAGATTCTTTGCCGCATTTTGTGTTGCTGTATCCGACTTACCTCTAAGCAGGATAGTAGTCACATGGGTAAAGGGCGGGTACTTTATCAACTCTCTGGTTATAATTTCCTGCCGATAAAAGCTTCGGTAATCGTGATCCTGAGCTGCTAGGATACTGTAATGTTCCGGGTTATATGTCTGTATAATTACTTCCCCAGCGACTTCACCTCTGCCCGATCTTCCAGCCACCTGCGTAAGCAAGTTAAACGTCCTTTCCCCGGCCCTAAAATCAGGCAGGTTCAAAGCCGTATCAGCAGTAATGACACCCACCAGGGTAACATTGGGAAAATCCAGACCCTTAGCTATCATCTGTGTGCCTATCAAAATATCAATCTCACCTTTTTTAAAGGTGTCAAGTATTCTTTTATGTGCTCCCTTGGTAGTAGTTGTATCTGCATCCATCCGGTCAATAACGGCTTCGGGAAAGGCCTTATGGGTTTCATCCTCCACCTTCTCCGTACCTGTTCCGAAATGGCGTATATAATTGCTTTTGCATATGGGGCACACAGAAGGCGCTAACTGCCGGAAGTTGCAGTAATGGCAGATCAATGCTCTGCTGGCCGAATGATATGTCATGGATACATCGCAGTTTTCGCAGCGGGCCACATATCCACACTCTCTACACAGAACAATAGTCGCAAATCCCCGGCGATTCAAAAACAGTATGGTCTGTTCACCCCTTGCAAGACGGTCCTCCACAGCTTCCCGCAGGCTATGGGAAAATATTGTCCGGTTGTTTTTATCCTTAAATTCTGACCTCATATCAACGATCTCAACCACCGGCATCTGTGCGTTATCAATACGCTTGGGAAGTGTAAGAAGCTTATAATCTTTTCTGGATGCCTTGTAATAGCTTTCTACCGCCGGAGTTGCAGAACCAAGAATCACTGTGGCCTTAGCCAGTTCAGCCCGTTTCAGGGCTACCTCCCGGGCATGATAGCGTGGTGAATCAGCCTGTTTATACGATGTCTCATGCTCCTCATCTATTACGATAAGCCCCAGGTTGGGCATAGGCGCAAATATAGCCGATCTTGCACCCACAACAATATCAACATCCCCGGATTTAATACGCCGCCACTGATCGTATCTTTCACCCTGTGACATTTTGCTGTGTAGCACAGTAACCCGGTTGCCGAAGCGTGATGCAAACCTGAACACCGTCTGAGGTGTCAGGGCAATCTCAGGAACCAGAATTATTGCACCTTTACCTTTTTCCAGAATCCTGCTGATGGTCTGCATATACACTTCTGTTTTTCCGCTGGCCGTAACGCCGTATAAAAGAAAAACTGAAGCTTCATCCGAATCTATAGATCGTCTTATTTCTCCAAGAGCTACCTCCTGCTCATCATTAAGCTTGAGGTGCTGGGAGTTATCAATAATTTCACCCTCCAGCGGATCCCGAAATATTTCCACCTCTTCAATGGACACGAAGCCTTTTTTAGCTAGGGATTTTATCGGTGTTATAGTAGTTTCCGCCTGCTTTGCCAGATGCGATGCCAGCATCAATTTTTCTTCGCTGTATGCCATAATCTCCAGAATCGCCGCCTGCTTCGGAGAACGTTTTTTAATATCTTCGGCAATACCCTCTATCTCTGATATAGGTCTAGCCAATTTAACAGCTTTAGCAGTTTTAGGTTTAACCCTGGGTTTGGATATTTCCGTACTTATGTTTATTAAACCCTTGTTTTCCAGGGAGGCCAGGGCCGAATATATACCTTGATCACCCAACCTGGTTTTCAGCTTCTGGATGGACATTTCACCTTCCCAATCAAGAGTGGTAAGAATCTGGGTTTGTCTTGGGGCTTTTTCAGATAATTCAGCCAATACATTATCCCGGTTCGGTATATCGTTCATTTTCACCACACGCTTGCTCATGGTACTAACACCGGCTGGTGTAGCGCATCGTAAAGCTTCCCCCCAGGAAGATATGTAGTAATCGGCTATCCAGCGGGTAAGGTTCAGCATTTCCTGGCGAAAGAAAGGCTCTTCATCGGGAATATCAAGTATTTCCTTTATCTTTATATCTTTTTTCGATTTAAGCTCTTCCAATTCCTCCTGAGAAGGTAGTGCCACAATAACCCCTTCAGTCTCTCTGTTTGCCGGGCCAAATGGAGCCAGGCCCCGCATACCTACCTTTACCTTTTGTCTTAACTCCTCAGGAACGGCATAAAGGAAGCACCTGTCCACAGGAATGGGAAATACTATATTCACATATTGACAATTTTCCAATTTATTTCACCTGACCATAATCTATCCAGATTTGCTTAAGTATTATGGTTCTTCCGGGTTTAGTGTGGTTATAATTGAAAATTTTCTCAGCTTTTCATTCCTGCTTCAAGCTTTTTTAAAAAAGCTTGAAGCAGGAATGACAGCATAAGGTGGTGGCAGAACCATGAAAGGAAATTTAGATAGCAGAGAGTATAAAATACCAGACAATACCTACCGGAAAAATCACCTGCCAATAGATGACCGTAAAGCAATGGAAGCCATACTATATATGTATTCCGAAACGGCTGTAAATGGAATGAAATCCCACCGGAACTTGGTTCTGAAAACACAATTTACAGCCGTTTCAAAGAATGGCAAAGTTCAGGCCTGTATCAGAGAATGTGGATATCAGGATTCCTGACCTACGACGAATTAAGAAAATTGGTATGGTATGGAAAATAGTTTTACGGTCATTCTTTAACGCTTCCGCATTTCCCAATAAGCTTCCATGCATACTTCAGCATTCTCAATAGGAACATTGGGCGGAATATGGTTGCCTACAGCAAAGAAAAATCCAGGACAGTTCCTTCCCAGATCCATGCAGCGTTTAACTTCGTTATACACATCTTCTTTAGTTCCAAAAGTAAGTATGCGGCAGTCGGCGTTTCCTATTATCACATGGGTTTTACCATATTTTTTAACCACAGTTTCCAGATCTGTAAGAGGTTCAAAAATAAAGCCTTCAGCACCGGCTTCAGTTAGATCATCTATGAACTCGGTATAATCTCCATCGGAAGTAAACAGGATCTTCTTACCCGCATCTTTGGCACAGTCCCACATCTTCTTAAAATTGGGAAAGACATACTCCCGATAGAATTCAGGCTTAAACACAGCCCCTTCAGACCATACCATATCATCATGGGTATGATACACCTCAATATCGGTTCTGGCCCAGGCCTGAACAAAGGTCATTAGATAATCAGTCCAGCGGTTTAGCATTTCACCGAATCTTTCAGGATCATTTCCAGCGGCAAAAAGCAAATTTTCCCATCCAAAAGCGGCGATGGCAAAGCTGACGACGGATTTATATGTTCCACCAGAGGTTACATAATCCTGGTTCAGGGCATTTTTGCACCAATTTTTATATTTTTCTGTTTGCTCATCCAGATCTATTTTGCCATATTCGTCTTCCATATCCAGATTATAAATGTCCTCCAGGTCAGTAAAAGGTGATGTCTTTGGCAGTCTATAATCTGAACCATCAGCTTTGTATATGGCATGACCCATATCCGTCCATCGTCCCCGTGACCAACTAGGACCATCCACAGACCAGACGTAATCGAAATCCAGCAGCTCAGCCCATCCTGCATTGGGCTTTCCCTGCTTTTTGCGTACATATTCAAGCCATGTGTCATGGGTAATATATTGGGTATGTGGGATAATATCCGGCATTTCTAAATTAAAGGCAGCTATTCCGCGATCATAGCTCATTAAGCTTCTCCTTTTCTATTATTTCTTTGTGTTCGGTTTTTATATTCCATAGGTATATAAGATGTTTCACTTCAAAGGAATCCTTAACAACTTCAACTCTCCAAGGCTTCCAGTCCTCAATCCAGTAATCATGAGAAACTACTCTTGCTCCTATTTTTAATTGTTCCCATAGGAGCGATTTTAATTCTGAATTTCCATAGGGTGTCAAGTAAATTGTTACAACTGATGCGCTGGTAAGATCTATTTTCAAGACATCTTGTTGATAGATTGAAACCAGATTCTGCAGACCTGCCTTCTGTATATTCTCCCGGGATTTTATAATGCAATCAGGATCAATATCCACACCAACGCACCTTACACCATATTTCTTAGCCGCTGTTATCAATACCCTCCCATCGCCGCACCCCAAATCGTAAAGAATATCATCTTTCCTCAACCTTGCAAAAAAAAAGCATATTTTCCACAACTAATTGAGGGGTAGGTTTATATGGAGCCAGTATTTTGAATAATCTATCTTCCATCCCTTTTATCCTCACCAAATATTTCAGCAAATGACCTGGGTATTAAGGGGAATGTCACTATTTCCTAAATTAAGTGACATCCGAATCAGGGGGGATTCCTGGCTCGACAAAAAACTTAATAATCATTTGTTAAATTTACTTATCTTTCATTTTTTAACAATTGCTTTAATAAGAAATAAGGTTCTTCCGGGTTCAGTGTGGTAAAGATAAGAAACTTTTTATGCTGTCATTCCTGCGGAAGCAGGAATGACAAGCTAAGAGAATTTTAAATTATTACCACACTGAACCCGAAGAGCCAGAAATAATATAGACTCTATTTCTGTTATTATATATCTACGGACACAAATTATCAAGACCTTAGCTACATACAACCCTTGACAGAATGTGTTTCCATATGTTAAAAAATAAATAAGCCTGCATTTAATCATTGATATACATGAGGTGAAAATGCCAAAACCAAATTATTATGCAACGCTAAATATAGATGATAATGCCACAGATAAGGAGATCAAAAAAGCTTATTGGCGTCTGGCCATGAAGTACCATCCAGACAAAAATCCCGGTAAAGAAAAAAAATCGGCGGTTAAATTCAGGAAGATATTGAAGGCTTATGAGGTATTAAGCAACCAGGAATCCCGAGAACGTTATGATAAATTGTATCGCAAGCCCTTCACCAAAAGGAAAGACAGTCGTAGAGAAAACCTGCGCAAAAAAGCAAGGGAGGATGTCAGGTACTTATGCAAGCTCATTTTGTTCGAGCTTCTTCATCAAAACCCATTAGCAGCTCTGGAAATGTATGAGAACCTTATTCTGAATAATCCCGGTATTGATATGAAAAAATATATGACTGATGCCGATGTAAGGGATTGTGAGTTCCTTTTAGCCGAAGCCTACCATAAACACGGCAAGCTTTCCAAGGCAGAAAAGCTCTACGAAAGAGTTATGGAAAGGGAAAATAAAAAGGTATATTTCAAAAGATTTGCCCAGGAAATCAAAGATCGCCTGAAGAAAATTTATCTTATAAATATCTCCAAAGCCAAAAATTCTGAAGACATTGAAAATTACATAAAAAAACTCCTATCATTGGATTTTCCAAAGCGAGAAATGGCTTCGATATATAAAAAAGCTGCCGAAGCTTATTATAGAATTGATGATATACACAAAGCCACAATAAGCCTGCGACAGGCCTTTGATCTAAATCCAAAATTAACAGGAGCAAAAAAAATCAGTAGAAAACTGGGAATCACCAGCAGCTATATTAAGAATTAATTAATATAAAATCCTCCCAGGAATTATAAAAGGTCTTTTATTCTTCCCCACGTAGTAGCAAGCCTCTTTGGATTCTGAGTTACCCGCATAGGCCCACGAAGAGATACATAATCAATTTCCGATACTATATTTCTGTTTGTGCCTGTATGAATTCTGAAACCCTTTACCATATATTGCCAGTGCATTTTAAATTCCAGGTCTACGAAATCATCTTCCGCTTCTACGCGAAAAGTCTGGCTTTTTTCTTCATTATATAATCCATCTGTGCTTGTCACATAATCCACACGCCATATATCAGTTTCCTGAACACGCACACCTATATATATGGTAGGATAGTCATAAGCATCAAAAGGTTCCCAACTTGGCACTGAACCACCGGGATATATATATGGATCATCGTCTATGGATACGACTCTTAATACACTACGCTCAAATCCATTTTTGTCTCTCACTTTGGTTACAGTAGAGACGGAAGCCGGATCGATGTTGTGAAAGTCGCGCCAATCTGCCAACTCCATAGGATCATCAAATGCCCATTCTGGTGGCCCTGTATCTTTTCGAGCCAATATAGTCGAGGGTAAAAATAAAAGGAGTAAACTGAACAGCAAAAAAAACTTGAAAGTTAGCTTCATATGTCTACACACCTTTCTAAGCAGAAATAATTATCTTATCTGCTATAACATACCCCCTTAAATTTATAGATTTATTTGATCGTTAAACAAGATTTCCTCTTTATATATTCCATGATCTAAAATAAACAAAAAGTAAAATGTCAAACATAGTTTTTGCTCATTCCCGCCATCCCCAAAAACCCTCAAGACATCTTACATATACATAGACGTTTCATATCAATAATAGTTTACCATACATTTGCTAATTATTCAAGCTGTGAAGCGGCGCAGGAATACGTCCTCCAAAAGAAATAAATTTTCCACTTTTTCCATTATTTAACACAGGCATTATATATGCCTCGCCAAAAAGTCCACCAAATATGGCTTTACAATGGGCTTCCATACCCGGAACGGGTATGATTCTGACGGCCGTTGTTTTGTTATTTATAACACCTATGGCCATTTCATCAGCGATAATTGCAGATATAGTTTCAGCGTCAGTATAGCCGGGGATCGCAACCATATCCAGACCAACAGAACAAACGCTGGTCATGGCCTCCAGTTTTTCCAGCGTAAGAGTTTCTTTACCAGCGGCTTCACTCAGGGCAGGATCTTCGCTGACAGGGATAAAAGCCCCGCTTAATCCACCAACTGAAGAAGATGCAAAAAGTCCACCTTTTTTAACTGCATCGTTTAGCATGGCCAGGGCTGCTGTTGTACCCGGCGCGCCTATCTCAACCCCCAGAGTTTCAAGTATTTCTCCTACCGAATCTCCTTGTTTTGGCGTAGGGGCCAGGGATAAATCTACAATTCCAAAAGCCACATTTAAT
>WJIO01000310.1 GCA_014730235.1 Candidatus Poribacteria bacterium | reverse complement strand
AGATACAAAAATATATATCCAAAGTATCGGAGCCAATCCTGGACAGGATCGATATCCATATTTTTGAAGACGGACGGAAATTATGGGAATAAACAAAATCTAATGGATGTTTGTATTCTTACAATCTCAAGTAACTTAATAGAGATACTAGTGATTAAAGACGTTAAGATAAGTTTATCAAACAAAAGGGAGTAACATGACTTTGTTACATTGTGCTGACAATCCTAAAAGTCCAAGCATAAAATTTATGTCCCTGTGTTATTGCGATAAAGTTTGGTTCTTCCTGGTTCAGTGTGTTAAAGATAAGAAACTTCTATATGCTGTCATTCCTGCTTTCGCAGGAATGACAGGCTGAGGAAATTTTCAAATTATTACCATACTCAAACCGGAAAAGCCAAAGTTTTCACGGAATAAATTTTATGCTTGGCCATAAAGTTAATGTAACAAAGTCAAGGTAATTTTCATGATAAAAAACATATTTATATATATTTTCTTCTTTCTGTTTTTATTTTCTGTTTCGGGTATTGTCATTTCAAAGTCAGTTGATTTGGAAGAATTAAAGGATTTGGAGTTATCAGATCATCTGGAATTGCCAACGCTTATCAAGATTGCTTTTGTGCATAATTCCAAAATCAAAGCGGCGTACAGAGAATGGCAAGCAACCATTGAAAAGCTTCCACAGATGACATCTCTTCCTGACCCTATGATTATGTATGGATATTTTATAAGTCGTGTGGAAACAAGAGTAGGTCCACAGCTTCAGCGATTTGGTGTTTCACAATCTTTCCCCTATCCCGGAACACTGAATGCTGCCGGTGAGGTGCAACTCAAGCAGATAAAGATACACCAAAAGAAATATGAGCAGGCAGTTCGAGATGTGATAGTAGACATAAAACTTAGCTATCACGAACTTCTTTATATTGACCGCGCTATTGAGATTGTGAACCATAACCAGGAAATTCTTGGACATATTATAAAACTTACCAAAACGTATTACGCAAAGGATGAAGCCACATTAAGCGATTTGCTGAAATCTGAAAGTCAGCAGGCCCAGCTTTCCTATGACCTCATCCTCTTGTATGAATTAAGAGAAGTGGAGCAGGCAAATATAAGAGCACTTTTGAATATACAGCCGGATACACAGTTAGGAAAACCTGTTCCTATACCATACTCGCCTCTTCAAACACCTTTGGAAAAGCTGGATAAAATTGCTTTGCTCAAAAGTCAGGAGATTCAGGTAGCTGATCTGATATCCCAAAAGGCCGAAAAATCCATACAGCTAGCAAAGAAAAAGAACAATCCCATGATCAAACTGGAACTTATGACCATTGATACAGGAAAGTCACCTATGCCGGATGTTATGGATAACGGCAAAAATCCCTGGCTTGTAAGTCTGGGAATATCAGTACCTATCTGGAGCAAAAAGAACAAAAGCCAGATAAATGAAGCCAGGTTAAATTATCAAAAGACGCTTGATAACAGGGAATCAATGAAGGCAGGTATACTTGCCAATATCAGGAAAGTCTATTTCCGTATGGAAAATGCGCGACGACTGGTAGAACTTTATGAAAATACAATGATACCACAAGCTGAGAAGGCAATTGAAATCACTGAAACCTGGAATCAGGATAGCACTCCTAAAAACATATCAGGAATTCTGGAAACTCAGAGCGTGTGGCTTAACTTTAATCTCGCCCATGCAAGAGCTATTGCAGATTATCAGCAAGCACTTGTGAAGCTGGAAAAATTGACAGATGGTAGTCTTAGTGAGGGAAAAACTGAAAATGGGAAAAACTAGGGCAGTCCTCCGAATACTTAGTCTATTTCTTGTGTTGCCTTTACTGCTATCTGCATGTGGAAGCTCACTAAAAGAAGATTATATAGATATGCTGGAAAAGACATCTTCCCAACCTGAAACGGAATATTACATTAGTGAAATAAACCGTCCTATTATATCGATACAATCGAAGGAAATGGCATTTGAGTGGCGGAAGAAACTGGAAGAACTGGCTCAGGTGGAAAAGAAAGCAGTTATCCCGGACTCAACATCCCTTTATGATTTCAATTCTCCCGAAAGTATAGAATATCGTCATCTGGCACAGGATGAAGGGAAGATGAATGCCAGATTTGGTGAATCCGTCAATCTGGACTTGCTTTTGAATTTGGCCTATGAGAGGAATAAGGGGCTTCAGTCTGCACGCCGAAAGGTGGAAGCAGCACTGGAGCAGTACCCTCAAGTAGCCTATCTGGACAACATACTCTCCCAGTACAACGCCTTTACAAAGCAAATGGACACAAAGATTGGCCCGCAACAACATAAAGAGATGATGGCCATGAAGTTTCCATTTCCAGATATCATGACTACCAAGGGAAACATTGTAACTCAGGATGTTCGTTTGCTTCAGAAGGATGTAGAAATAAAGCTTCGAGATCTGATTGCCGACATCAAACTTGCTTATTATGAGTATATTTTTATAAATGAATCTCTTGCTATCACGCACGAGAACCAGGAATTACTCAAACAGATTCTCCAGATCGTTACTATTAAATTTCGTGCGGGTATGGAGAATTATGGTAGTTTACTGAAGGCGCAGGTTGAGCTATCCCGACTATCTGACTCTATAATTACCCTGGAGGAAAAGCGGGAAATGCTGATAGCGCGTATAAATACACTCCTGAACCGTCCCCCGGGTGCTTCTATGGGAGCGGCAGAACCTCTGGATTACATGGATGTAAAGCTATCTCTGGATGAGCTTTACCAGGTCGGCGTTAAAAATCGTCAGGAGATTCAAAAGCAGAAGATCGCTATCAGCAAAATGGAGCTAATGATCAAGATGGTTAGTAAAATGTCAACACCCGATGCCAGCACAGGAGCCAGTTACTTTGAGGATCGAACAGCATTACGTACTGGAACAGAGAAAATGCCACCAACTTTTATGACAAACAGAACCGTGAATCCCCGCATAGCCGCCCGGTTTGGCAAAGATGATGCCTATGTTCGTGAAGTTAAGGTGAAACTAAATGCCATGGAGCAGATGATAACCGATATGGAAGACAAAACCCGATTTATGATAAAGATGCACCATTTTGGGGCCGATAACGCAAAACGTACCGCTTTGCTCTATGAGAACACCCTGATCCCCTTGGCTCAGCAGGCTCTGGAAGCCACAAACACAGCTTATCAGGCAGCTAAGATTGATTTCCTGAACGTGTTGGATGCACAGCGTACTTTGCTTAACTTTCGGCTGTCAAAATTTCGAGCACTCTGGGATCACAGACACCATGTTGCCCAGTTGGAACAGTCCGTCGGAAAGGAATTGCCCAAGCAGATTTTAGAGCTTAATAATTCAGATAGTATAAATAAGTAATCATAATCTATTATATATTTTCGGAGGTGTTTCAGATGAAGAAACTCCCATCTTACATAGCATTCACAATATTTTTATTTATAACTGTAGTTTATATTTATGCTCAAGTTGCTGAAACTGGCGAAAAAAATACCACTCACTTGGGACATGACCATGATATTGATAATTCTATTGAATCTCACTCAGAGCATGGGGTAGTTCCTGTCGTTGACAAGGAGACAAAGGAAATTCTTTACTGGACATGCGTCATGCACCCAAGCGTCCGTATGAATGAACCCGGGTTATGTCCTGTCTGTAACATGGACCTAATACCAGTATACGCGGGAGAGGGTCTTACTCTTACTCCAGAACAGAAGGCCCTTATACCAATAAAGACAGAGAGAATCGGCTATCGCAAACTGGAACGCGAAATAAGGACGGTCGGCGTGATGGATTACAACGAGACAAAAATTGCCTATGCCTCCACCCGCGTTTCCGGATGGATTCAGAAGCTATATGTAAACTTTACCGGAACATCGGTGAAAAAAGGACAGCGTTTGCTTGATATCTACAGTCCTGAGCTGCTGGTTGCCCAGGAAGAATTTCTCCTTGCTGTGAAAAATCTTCAAAAACTTAATGGAAGCCAGATAGAAACAGTAAAGCAAACCTTAGAGCAAACACTTCAGGCTGCTGAATCTCGCCTTGAGTTACTGGGGCTTACAAAACAGCAAATTCAGGACATTCGGGAACATGGCAAGGTTCGGACAGAACTGCCTCTTTACTCTCCCATAAGTGGAACAGTAGTCCATTTAAACGTATACAAAGGTCAATACATGAATCGCGGGACGCATCTTTACAGGATCGCTGATCTGAGTAATTTATGGTTACTGGCGGATATATATGAATATGAAATGCCCTGGGTATCGGTGGGCCAGGATGTCATTATCACTATCCAGTCCATGCCCGGAAAAGAATTTCATGGTAGCGTTATATTTATATATCCATATATGGATAATAAGACCAGAACTGTTAAAATACAGGTGGAAGTACCTAATCCCGATGGTGAGCTACGCCCGGGAATGTATGCCACAGTCCGCGTCAAATCCACATTGGCTCAGATATACTCACAGAAGCCAAAGCACACGCATCAGCATGAGATGACACAACCGGTGGCGGCTGGGTCTGAATCCGCGACTGTCTGGACATGTCCAATGCATCCGCAAATCAAGAGGGATGAACCGGGAGAATGTCCTATTTGCGGTATGGACCTGGTAGAGTTAGTGGAGGAAGTAATTGCAGAAAAACCTGACATTGTACCTCAACCTGTCGTTGATAAAGTGTGGACATGTCCCATGCATCCACAGATAATAAGAGACGAACCGGGAGAATGCCCTATATGTGGAATGGATTTGATCGAGGAGGAAAAACAGCCCGAATCAGCTACAACGGGCTTTAAATTGCGTTCCGATGCTCCGCCCCTCCAGTTCGCGTATATCTGTCCGGATCATCCTGATAAGCTGTATGATATGCCGGGTAAGTGTCCTGAAGATAGTAAGGAAAGACAACTGGCAGAAGATGTTCTGGCCGTACCAAAGAGCGCCGTTATAAATACAGGAACCCGCACGGTTGTCTTTGTAGACAAAGGCGAAGCGGGATACGATCAGGTAGAGGTTACACTTGGGCCTGAGGCATGGGTCGAGGAAAATGGTACACGAAGGCGATATTTCCCTATAATAAGAGGTCTGTTTGCAGAAAATATAGTCGTTACAAACGGTAATTACCTTCTGGATTCCCAGACTCAACTGACAGGTTCAGCCGCAGGGGCATACGGCGGCGCACTGGGTAAGGACGATGAAAACAGTCCAACGCCTGCTCATCAGCACTAGAAACGGAGATAATGCGGAATGTTTAATCGAATCATTGAAATCTGCATGCGTAACCGAATAATGGTATTTGCCGCATTTTTGCTGATAATGCTTGCAGGATGGTGGGCGCTGAAAAATACCCCTGTTGATGCTATCCCTGACATCGGTGAGAACCAGGTAATTGTGTTTGCCGACTGGCCCGGAAGAAGTCCACAGGATATGGAGGATCAGGTCATATATCCTCTGGGTATTGCTATGCAGGGAATCCCTGATGTGAAATATGTTCGTTCCACATCCATGTTCAGCTTCGGGTATATAAATATAATCTTCAAGGATAGTGTGGATTTCTATTGGGCACGGACACGCGTTCTGGAACGGATAAATACAGCCATGAAGGACATGCCTGAAGGTGTCGTTCCAGTTCTGGGCCCTGATGCCACCGGGATCGGGCAGATATTCTGGTACACTGTGGAAAATGGATACTACTGCCCTGAACATCCAACACTTCGTTATGGAAAGTCGGGCAAGTGTCCGAAGGACGGAAACGATCTGATTCCATCAAGGCTTGATCTGCATGAACTGAGAAGCTTGCAGGATTGGACGGTTCGATACTATCTGGCAGCTGCTGACGGTGTATCAGAAGTTGCCACTGTAGGTGGTTATGTTCGACAGTATCAGGTGGATATAGATCCGAATCTGCTGGTGTCCTATAATGTAAAGCCAGCCACGCTTTTTAATGCCATTCGCTCCAGCAATGTGGATGTAGGAGCTAAGGTTATTGAAGAAGGCGGTATGGAATTCCTGATTCGTGGTGTCGGTTTTATCAAGAGCATTGAGGATATAGAAAATATAGTCGTGGCTGAATCGGATGGAGTTCCGGTCTATGTAAAAAATTTGGGAGTGGTTAGTGAAGGCCCGGATTTTCGACGCGGCGCTCTTGACAAAGAAGGTATTCCTGCTGTGGGCGGGGTAGTTTTGATGAGATATGGTGATAATCCTCTTCGGGTTATCCAAAACGTCAAAACAAAGATAGAAGAGGTTGAGCCAGGATTACCACCGGGAGTGCGTATAGTTCCATTTTACGACCGTTCCGACCTTATTAACAGGGCAACGGGCACGTTAAAGCAGACGTTGACCAATCAGATCATAGTAGCGGCTGCGGTTATACTTTTCTTCTTGGGACAATTGGCCAGTAGTCTGGTAATATCACTTATCCTCCCGCTGGGTATTTTGCTCTCCTTCCTGGGGATGAAACTTATCGGCCTGCCATCGAATATTATGTCTATGGGCGGAATTGCTATTGCAATCGGGGTTATGGTGGATGCAGGTATCGTGATGACTGAAAATATCACACGTCTGCTGAAAGAACCACATCCCGGCGAGAGTAAACTGGAAGTGGTTACCCGCGCTGCTAAGGAAGTAGGGACACCTATACTTTTTGCAATGCTGATTATCATAGTGGCATTTATACCAGTTTTCTCCCTGACAGGACAGGCTGGCAAACTGTTTAAACCCCTGGCTTATACCAAAACTTTTGCCATGGTTGGTTCGGCGGTTGTAGCCCTAAGCCTTATTCCCACGCTTAGTTCCGTACTGCTTGGTGATCCAACCAGTCAGAAGAGATGGTGGAGCAAAATTCTGGCGATTCCCACCTTTCCTCTTCGCAAACTTGCCCAGGGTACTACGTGGCTTCTCAAAGCGATTTATAGACCTATTATCCAGCTTGCTGTGCGTAATATATGGACGAAGTTGGTTGTGGTTGTCATAGCGATCGCTATATTTGTTGTGAGTCTACCACTCACGCCGCTATATAAAAATATAGGTCAGGAATTTATGCCGCCTTTAAATGAGGGCGATCTCCTTTTCATGCCAGTCCTTTTGCCGGGAGCTTCCATAACCCAGGCGAAGGATATAATGTCCAAGCAGGATATATTGATGAAGCGTTTTCCCGAAGTAACAACAGTTGTGGGTAAGTTGGGACGCGCTGAAACAGCCACCGATCCGGCCCCTGTAGGAATGTTCGAGACAGTTGTCGGGCTGGCAGACCCAAATAATTGGCTGCGCCGCTCCGTCAGATGGGACAACACACCGGAACTGGTTAAAATAATTACTGAAAATCTCATCGCTGAGGGGTTGATCTCCAATGAACTGGCTGAAAGGATAGACGATGACTTTACTCAAGGCATAGGTCATGATGTCAGTCCTCATCTGGATGAGCTTGCCATCAGGTATCATAACCCCAGAATCCCCCCCCATGAGCAGGAGAAGCTTTACCGAATTTGGCTGATCAGGTTGATAATGGAGGAAATAATAAAGCAGACTTTAGGTCAGGATGCTCTTGGAAAAGCAAAGCTTGAGACACAGCTTCATAAAGTGGCAAAAACTATTGAGCCATCAGTGGATCATGGAAAATTTTTACGCAGAAAAACACGAACTGAATTGATCAACGAACTGGTGGAAGCAACCCGTATGCCGGGTGTAAGCCCCATAATGACACAACCTATCCGGAACCGTATTGACATGCTGGCCACTGGTATCCAGACTCCTGTTGGTATCAAGGTCTTTGGAAAGGATCTATCCAGGATAGAAGAGATCGCTATTCAGATAGAGGGAGTCTTAAAGACTTTGCCCGGAGCTTTAGGGCCTTATGCTGAACGTATCGGAAACAAGCCTTACATTGAGTTCCATATTGACCGCAACGAGGCTGCCAGATACGGTATCAAGATCGGTGATATTCAGCAGATCGTCATGACGGCCATAGGTGGTATGAATATTAGTACCACCATTGAAGGACGCGAGCGCTATCCCATAAGAGTAAGATATATGCGGGAACTTCGGGATAATATAGAAGCCCTCAAACGGGTGTTGGTTCCCACACCAAAGGGAGCCCAGATTCCGCTTCAGCAACTGGTACATATTGAAAGACGCCCTGGACCAGCTAAAGTCGCCAGCGAGAACACAATCCAGTTTTCGCGCGTATTTTGCGATGTGGATGTGGACAGGATCGGCCTGGTAGATTTTGTTGACATGGCACAGAAAGCTCTGGCGGAAAAGATCGACCTGCCATCCGGTTATTTTTATTCGTTCAGTGGTCAATACGAATCTGAGATCGAAGCGCGCAACCGTCTGATGCTGGTCGTCCCGCTGTGTATTGCAGTTATTTTTCTTTTGTTATACGTCAATTTCCGATCCCCTTCGGCAATACTGGCCATATTTTTCGCTATCCCATTTGCCTTTGTTGGCGGCATGTGGCTTCAGTGGCTTATGAAATATGTGCCTATATGGATGGGCGGCGGCGCGCAGATAAAATACAGTACGCCGGTGTGGATAGGCTATATCGCACTATTTGGGGTTGCAGTAGAAGACGGGATAGTTCTAATCGAATATCTGCTGGAGAGGGTGAGAAATGGTGAACCCCTGGATCAGGCGGTTGTTAATTCAGGGATTTTACGAGTACGGCCCATAATTATGACAACGGCAACGACGGTTCTGGCTCTGCTTCCCATAATGCTCTACGAAGTAAGTACCAATACCGGGGCGGAACTTATGAAACCCATAGCTGTGCCAACTTTCGGTGGTATGATCACCTGTACCGTTAGTAACCTCATACTGGCCCCGGTGGTTTTTTCCCTGTTATACCAGATTGAGCACTGGTTTATAAACAGAAAACACAATGATTTCAAACAAAAAGATAAAATAAATAACTAGAAAGGAAATTAAATTGAAAAGATTATTGTTGATAATGCCGCTAATTATTGGACTTCTTGGTTTTGTTGCAATAGCTGAGGAAATGGAACACGATCACTCAATGCACAGCATGGATCATGACTCCGGTAAACCGGCTTCGGATAAGGCACGCTGTGCATATGATGGTATGATGATGAAAGCAGAAGCAATGATAAAGATGAAACATGATGATGAAACACTCTACTTCTGCAATGAGGAGCAGATGAAAATGTTTCATAAAAGTCCGAAGAAATACCTTAAAAAGATGATGATCGGTGACCTTCATGTTCTTATGAACACATTAACCATAAAGGAATACATGGATATGATGAAAAGCATGGGTATGGCTAAAATGGCTAAGAAGGCCGATGAAAATGATACCCACTGGGTCAACATCTATCTGGCTTCTAAAGAACCCAAACCTCTGTCGGGGATCGCAATAAAGGTTACGGCCCCCAGCAATAAAGTAAGTTTCAAAGAACTTAAATACGATAAAATGATGAAGGGATTTACCGGAACCGTTTCCATACTTGAGAGCGGTAAGCATAAACTCAGTGCGTTTCTTGGCCTGCAGGGAATCGAAATGCCATAGAGCGTATCTATTCCATAAACATCTCGTTTTTGAGGTTATGGAATAGGCGGCATAATTGTCAAATTCCAATTTTTACCATCGGTTCAAAGGTTAAGGGAGAGTAATTATGTCAATAGAAAAAAAACAAAAATATCGCACATCGTTTCATTGAGGAAGTCTGGAATAAAGGTAATCTGTCTGCTTTGGATGAAATGCTGGCACCAGATTGCGTTTAGTGGGGTTATAATTGAAAATCCTCTCAGCTTGTCATTCCTGCTTCAAGCTTTTTGAAAAAGCTTGAGCAAAAAGGAATAAGAGTTTCGCAGGAACGACAGCATAAAAATTTTCTTATCTTTACCCCACTCAAGCCGGAAGAGCCATGAAATATAAGTTAATAAAAATATCCCTAATCTGTAGATTAGGGGTGTTTTTTTGGTTATACTTCCATCTTAAATAGCATCTAAATTTAAGACTTTCAACAAAAACAATACATTCTGAATTCGCCAACATTATCAATCTTTTTATACTTGGCATTAAAAATATCCTTGTCTAAAATATTCAGGTATAATATAATCAAATGGAAATAGCAGAGATACCCAAAAAAACAAGATAGAAAGGAAGATGCTTATGGATATTAACGCACTAGCTTTAGAACTTAACAAAACAATACAGACCAATAACCAGCATATATATGATATGCTGTCTGATTTTGGCAAGAAAATATATTTCCCAAAGGGTATTCTGAGTCAGGGGGCAGAAGCGAAACAAAAGGCGAAAAAGACAAATGCTACCATAGGTATTGCCGTTGAAAATGGTGAACCTATGCACTTAACTTCTATAAGAAATATTATTGACCATATTCCCCCAAAAGATTCATTTAACTATGCTCCGGCATCGGGGAAACCGGAATTGAGGTCAGCATGGCGGGATAAGATACTTTCTGATAATCCATCTCTCAGGGATAAAGCTTTAAGCAATCCTGTTGTAACCAATGGTCTTACTCACGGTTTAAGTCTTACAGCCGATCTGTTTGTGAACCCGGGTGATGCTATAATACTTCCTGACAAGATGTGGGGTAATTATCGCTTGATGCTGTCGGTAAGATATGGTGGACAGATAAAGACATATCCGTTTTACAGCAATAGCGGCGGTTTTAATATTGAGGCTTTCAGAGAAACTGTAATAGCGAGCGCATCAGAAAATAACAAGCTGATTATCCTGCTGAATTTCCCCAATAACCCCACAGGATATACACTGACTCCTGATGAAGCAAAGGGAATTGCTTCAGTTATTAAGGATGCCGCTCAGACTGATTGCAATATCGTGGCTATATCGGATGATGCTTATTTCGGTTTGTTTTACGATGATGAAACTTTAAAAGAGTCCCTGTCAGGATACATAGCAGGAACGCACCCAAGAATTCTAACGGTTAAAATCTGTGGGGCTACAAAAGAGGAATATGTATGGGGTTTCAGAGTAGGATTTTTGACCTACTGTCTGAATCAATCGAAAGGCGCAGAAGATATATTTTATGCTCTCGAAAGAAAAACAATGGGTGCTATCAGGAGTAGCATATCCAACTGTTCGCATATATCCCAAACTCTCGTTTTACGTGCCCTTCAGTCAGAAACCCTGGGCGAAGAACGCAAGCAAAAAGCTGAAGTGATGGCTAGTAGAGCACAGAAGGTGAAGGAAGTTATAAAAAACAATAAATATAATGACGCATGGGACGTTTACCCCTTTAATTCGGGTTACTTTATGTGTCTTAAGCTGAAATCAGTTGATGCTGAAGAGTTGAGAACACATCTACTGGATAAATACGGCATTGGTGTAATAGCCCTGGGTGGATCAGACCTTAGAATAGCTTTTTCATGTGTGGAAGTAGAGGACATCCAGGATTTATTCGACACTATTTACAAGGGTATTAAGGATTTATCAGCTTAACTCCTACAAGAGGGAGAAGTAACATGACAGAATCCAGAAAGAACAATGATCCCTTTAAATGTTCATTTTGCGGTCAGAGTCAGGATGAGGTAGAAAGGTTAGTAGCTGGTCAGGATCCAGGTGTTTTCATTTGTAATGACTGTATTTCCCTATGCTCTGATCTCCTTAAAGAGGATGGAGTAAAGCCAAAGAAATTGATACAGGCAACTAATGCAGAAGTTATGGATACAGCAAGAACCATCGAAATAGCTGCTAAAAGATGCCTGGAACTTGACATTAAACATGTCGTTGTGGCAAGTACAACCGGTGAAACAGCCATCAAAACAGCAGAAGCCTTTATGGATCAGGAAGTTGATGTAATTGCTGTTACCCTTCATGCCGGAACATGGGAAAAATACGGCAAACCTGATCCTGAAAAGATTAAAAAGGCCGAAGAACTTGGGGTGAAATTTCTAACATGCACCCATGCTCTTATGGGTAATGTTAATAACGCAATTATGGAAAAATTCGGCGGGATAAGCTGGACGGATTTGATCGCATATACATATTATACCTTCTCCCAGGGAACAAAGGTTGCTGTGGAAATAGCTGTGATGGCTGCTGATGCTAATTTAGTTCCTGTTGATGAAGAAATTATATCTTTGGCAGGGAGTGACACTGGTGCGGATACAGCTCTGGTAATCAAACCAGCTTACAGCACAGATTTCTTTTCGTTGGAAATAAAAGAACTAGTGGTAAAGCCTCGCTGAATTGATAAAGGAGTAATTTTTGATTATAGATGCACATATTCACCTGTGGAATCCTCTGCATGGAAAAGACCTGAGGGTTGACCGAAAGGCATTAAGCTGGGGAAAAGCAAAGCAGGATGGCAGAATTTATTATGCCGCACCACCAGCTTTTAAGGATAGCCAAAGCACTTATCAAAGAGCACTAGCCCACATGGATTGCCTGGGAATTCAAAAAGCTGTGGTATTACAGGAATTCATGGACGGCAAACAGGATGATTATCTTGCCCAGGTTCGCCATCTTGAACCTGAAAGATTTACCTGTATGGCACTATTTGATAAGCATTATTATGACGATTCTATGAAAGCCTTTAAGACTGCTATTGAAGAGAAGAAATTACAGGGGTTTCTTGTTAAAACACCAAATCCCTTTCCTGAGATAGCTAATTCCAAACTGGAATCTCTATGGAAGACCTGTGCAGAAAGAGGTTTGCCTGTGGTTTTAAAAAACGGTGCTCCTGAGGAGATTCGAAGATTAATAAAGCTTGTGCCTGATCTGAAGATAGTATTATCTCATTTTGCTGGTAATTCAGGCCCCAAGGATGATCATATAGAGCGGTTAAGGTTTGTGGCAGACTTTCCCAACTTATATATTGATACTGGTGGATCAACTTTCCAGAAACGCTATCCATTTTCTGAAGTCAAAGAACAGCTTCACGCTGCTGTTGAGATGGCAGGAGCGGATAAAATCTCATGGGGTTCAGATTATCCCCGTCCTGGTCTTGTGGTTGATAATAGCTATAAACAGCAGTTGGATTTTATCGCTATTGATTGTGATTTTTTGGCTGATGAGCAGCGTGAGATGATATTGGGAGGAACGGCTTCAAGGGTATATAAATGGGATTGAATTAAAGATTAGACAATTTAATTGTTATTTGAAATGGGGTAAGATTTAGCAGAAATTTTAATTTCCAGGCGTTTAAGGGATTTCTGAGCAGCATTCGCTGTTTTTTCATCCTCTGAGCTTGCTGCATAACGCAAAGCGTCAATACATCTGGATATGCAGCTTATCCCCGGTTTGAAATTGCCCAGTTTTTCAGCGGATATTCGTTTTAGCCACCAAGGTTGACTATCGTCAAGTAAAAAATCTGCAAATAACAAGGCAGTTCTTTCATCTCTAATCAGAGTAAGGCTTTCAGCAGCCATCCGGCGAGTAGTGGGGTCCTCAGTGTCGTCTTTGATGATCTGGGAAAGCGGGCCGAACGCTATGTCCCGATTCATATTAACTACCCCTCTACTCGCCAGACGTCTTATAAATATATCTTCATCCCTGTTCATTAATATCATCATCAGGGGTTTAAGTGCGTCTTTATCGTTTATATCAACCAGTGAAGATACAGCCGACCACCGGATTAATACTACATCTGAATTCAGAAGTTTTACCAGATTTTTTACAACTCGACTGTGACCTATCTTACCTAGGGCTAGAATAGATTCCTTTCTTAATTCCAGATTTTCATCTTCATCTTTTGCTATTTTTGCCAGTAAATCCAGAGATTCGTTATCGGTATTTTTAACCCGGGTTAAGGCCTGAGCAGAACATATTCGAAGTTGCAAGGATTCCTTATCATTTTTAAGTATATTATTCAGGGTTTCCACAAGCTTTTCAGAACCACAATTGCTCAGTGATTTCAGAGCGGCTAACCTTACTTCCTCTAATTCTTCTGTATCCATTAAGCGCTCTTTTAATATATCCAGCCTATAATACTGAGTTGTGATTCTCAGACATTCAGCAGAGGCTTTACGGACTTCTTCATTATGGTTTTTTAGTCCTGCAATCAAGATCTGTTGTATTTCATCCAACCTTTTGCCGATCCTTTTGGATAATACCAAAGATGCCGCTGCTCTAAGTTGCGGTTTATCCTCCTGGGCAATTTTAATAAGCAGAGAATCCAATTTGCTCTTATTACATTCTTCAAGGGCATTAACGGCGGCTATTCTAACATCAATATCATCATTTTTATCTTTAAGTATAAGTGTCAAGCGATTCAGAGCCTCGTCATTATCCGTTCCTTTTAGAACGTTTATCAAGCGTATTCTTGCCGCTTTTTTACCGGACTTGATTGCATCTATTATCAATTCAGTATAATCATCACGTATTCTTTTTAAATCCGCCATAGCCATAGCCCATTTTCTGAGTTTATTATGGCCAATTTCTTTTATGAGTTTTTCTACGTCTTTGTCCTTTCTTTCTTCCCGCATCATATTTTCAAGCTCGTTCATGGGAAGCTCAAATTGCTGCCAGCGTATAATTTTCCAGCCATCGGTAAATTTTTTTAGCTTGAAGACGTGAGTTCCACCACAATAAAATACATCCGGTGTGTTTGGCTTACCCGAATTTAAGATTATTATGCGATATTCGCTTTTTGCTTCCGCACCGTTTTCGTCAAAACTAATTTCTGGTGATGTTATTTCCAGATCAAATTCAGGATAAGAATCAAAGACTTTTATAGCAGATCTGATTTCTTTATCCCTACCAACCAGATGGACATCATCGGATGGATCATCCGGAGTGGCCATATTTGATATATATTCATAACCTTCTTCGGCGAATACAGACTTATAGCTTTCCAGATCTTTGCTTTCATAGCTGGATTCCAGCTTTTTAAGCAGTTTAGATATGGCTTTAATGTCCTCTGTATTTTCCAGACAGATGGAATCTGCGGAAATGATAATTAGCAGTAATGTTAATATCAGACTGGTGAACTTCATTCCCATATACCTGCGGTTTTCATTTCTGCCATAGTCATATAATGAAGGGAACTGTCAGGTGATGATATATTTGTTTTATCTTGATCTATTTTCTGAATAGAAATACGATTAGGAAGCGGTTCGACCATTGGTGATTCACTCAGAGTAAATTTGGATAAGACAATCAATCCCGCGAAAAACAGCAAAATTGCTGCTCCATAAAAAGCAAATCTGAATAATCCACCGGGGCCAGCAAAAGGTCGAACCGCGTTTGTGATTCTTCTATGAGGCTGGAGGGAAATGTTTTCTGCTTTTGCAAGCAAAACCTCACAGAAGTCATCAGATGTCTGAACATCCTTCCAGTTACCGAGAAAATCTGATACTTCTTGCATTAAGCGGAGTTCTTCGCTGCATTCATAGCACCTGGAAATATGTTTTTTTATGATACGAGAATCTTTAACGGATGTTTCTCCATCAATATAAGCGGACAGCAGAGATTTTATCTTTTCACATTTCATATTAATTATAATAATAGTTCCCCCGCCATTTCAGACGGGGGATGAGCTTCTTTCCCGTTAGGGAAAGATAAGGAGGTAAAGTAAGGTAAACAAGCCAGTTAGTTTACCTTTAGTCGAGAGAAGGCACGTAAAGTGCCTGTTTGCGCCAGCACTATGCAATTTCTTGTTTTATCAGTATTTCTTTAATATTCTGTCTGGCTCTATATATCTTTGATTTCACTGCTCCCAACGAACATCCTAAAGCCGATGAAATTTCTTCGTAACTCAGATCCTGATATTCCCTCATTAAAATAATCATGCGCTGATCTTCGGGAATTGATGCTAGTATGTCTTTGACAAGATGACTGAGTTCTTTCCTTTCGTAGGCTTCATCAGGGGATGAGTAAGAAGAAGCAATGGGATTCTCTATTTTAATATATTCATCCAAGGATATTTTTGGATGTCGTTTCTTATTTCTAATTTCGTTTTTACATAAATTTGCGGCTATTTTGTATAGCCAGGGTTTAAATTTATCTCTGGATTTATAACGCTCCGAGTTTTTGAGTAATCTAAGAAAAGTTTCCTGAGTTAAATCCTGAGCTTGATGATAATCGGCCAAAAAGCGATATGTGAAGTTAAAAATTGAGTCCTTGTAACGCATAACAAGAAGCTCAAAAGCTCCGGTATCACCTTCACAACATCTTCGCATCAACTCTTCATCAGATACGCGCATATGGCTGATTCCTGTTGCTTGAAAACTAAACTTAATTCTACTCTAATATATACAACACCATAGTTGCAAAAAAGTTTCAAACTTTTTTTATTTATCCTGTAATCGTTAAAAAATGAATACAATTTAGTTGTCATTCCTGCGAACGCAGGAATGACATATTTTGTAATTTACCATCATGGTAAGGGTATTATTCTAAACACATTTTTCATTTTTAACGATTACTTATCTTGAATTAGTTCTTAAATCCAGCCATGCGACTTCTTCAGGTGTAAGTTTTAAATCCGATGATTTTACGTTGGCTGCGAATTCCTCACGATTAGCGGCACCAATTAAGGCAAAAACGTTCAAAGGCTGGTTCATTATATAGGCTGTGGCGATCTGAGGTATGGTCATTCCCTTTTCCTCTGCTAATTCCTGAACCCGATCTAATCTTTTAAAGTTGACCTCATGACAATAAGCTTTTAGACAAGCACCGTCGATCATATTTTGTTCTTTAAACTCCTGAAAATTTTCCCTTGTTATACGTCCTGAAAAGAATCCCCTGCCAAGACTTGAATATGCAAATACAGGAGTCTGGGTTTTTTCATACCATTTTCGGGCTTCTATTTTATCAGGACCGCTTATACCTACGCATCCGGGCCCCCAGGGATCTTCCACCTGTTCGGCAAGGCCAAAATTAGGACTGCTTGCGTTAAAAGGAACAAGGTCATGAGCTTCGGCATATTCGTTGGCTTCCTGTATGCGCTCATGTCTCCAGTTTGATCCACCTATTGCTTTTACCAGGCCTTCTTCTATATGTTCGTTCAGACGTTCTACTATTGGTCCTACTGGCACATCGGGATCATCCCGATGGAGAAGGTAAATATCTATGTAATCAGTTTTCAATCGGGCTAAAGAATCATGGAGATCAGCCGTTATATCAAAAGGTGTTACCCGCTTCCTGTCTCCGTTGTGGTGCGCTCCTTTGGATAAAACCACTACTTTATCCCGGTTATTTCTGGCTTCCATCCAGCGACCTATGGCTCTTTCGCTGTCTCCACCAGCGTATACATGGGCTGTATCGAGGGTTGTGCAGCCTAATTCAAAGGCATCATCCATAAGCTGGAAGCTTTTTTCCAACTCCCTGGTATTTATAATCATCGTTCCCAATACAAGTCGGGAAACGGGTTTTCCCACTCCTTTTACTTCTCCATATTGCATTTTAATCTCCTTATTACTCTTCAAAAGGATATTTAAGTTTCCATTGTTCCCTTATTTCGTCAAGGGTTTTCATTATTGCCAGGGATTCGCTTAAGGGAACAATATTACTTTCCAGTTTTCTCTCTTCCAAGCATTTCATAACTTCCATAACCTCGTATTCATAACCATTTCCCTTGAAGGGCATATCTACATTTTGCGGCTCTTTGCCGGACACCTGAAGGACTGCCGATGTACCATGCCAGAAACCAGGAAGATAAATTGAGCCTTCTGTACCCATTATCCGGGCTTCCTGAGGTGTACTAGTCCTGATGGCACATGAAAGCATGGCGATCTGGCCTTTATCATAACCAAATACCATAGCTGCTTGTTCATCAACCCCTGTCTCACCTATATGGGCCATTGAGTTTATGCAGGCAGGCTCTCCAAAAATCATATAGGCCATCGCAACGGTATAAACTCCCACGTCTAAAAGCCCACCTCCAGCCAGTTCAGGATTAAAAAGACGGCCTTCAGGATTCAAACCGGAACGAAAACCGAAATCAGCCGTCAACATTCGAGGTTCACCGATCACCCCATCAGCTATCCATTCTCTGACTTTGACCATGATAGGCAGAAAGCGGGTCCACATGGCCTCCATAAGAAAAACTTTTTCCGTTTTAGCGCATTCTATCATTTCCTTTACCTGTCTTGTATTTACGGCAAAAGGTTTTTCGCATAGAACGGCTTTACCGGCTTTCAGGCAAAGGATCGTGTATTCCTTATGAAAGGGGTGGGGAGTCGCCACATAAATAGCCTCTACATCCGGATCATTTGCCAGATCTTCGTAACTTCCAAAACGCTTTGGTATATCGTATTTATCGGCAAATTTATTTGCCCTTTCCATTGAACGGGAGCCAACGGCTGTCAATTCAGCATCAGGAATTACACCTGTGGCCTTTGCAAATTGGTTTGCAATATTTCCAGGGCCCAATATACCCCATTTTACTTTTTTATCCATACTAAAATCTCCTTTTGTGGTTTTCTGTATACCAGCGATCAAGCCAATAAGTGATAAATTGATAATTATTTTGCAGCATCAATAAATGCAATTATGTTCTCCAGCGGTATATCATGCTGTAGGGTAATACCCGGGGCCAGAATATAACCGCTGTTTTTTGACATAATTTCTTTTATTTTCAGGACTTCGTTCCTTACCTCCTCCGGGCTTCCATTAGGTAATGTATTTTGTGTGCTTATACCACCGTAAAGCGTCAACCTGTCTCCATGTCTTCTTTTAATATCGAATATATCCATAGCTTCGGGTTGTATGGGATGAAGCACATCCAGACCTATTTCGATTAGCTCGGGTATAATTTCTGAAATATTGCCGCATGAATGCAAAAAAGCGTAAAGACCTTTACTTTTGATAGAATCAATAATTTTTGCCAGATAGGGTTTAATGAATTCCCGCCAGTGTTTTGGTGACATCAAAAGCGACTGCTGATGGCCGTAATCATCGCTGAGGAAAATTCCATCCACTCCAAAATTCCCTAACTGCTCTATATTACCCAGCACAAATTCCGTTATTTTATCCAGCAGGTTATGGACAAAATCCGGATTAATATACATATCCGTCAATATTTCGCTCAAACCTCTCATGAACTGAGCCCGTTCAAATAGATCCCCACACCAGGCAAGCATAAACAGGTCACTGTTATTAATTCTATCTTCAATTCCCGCAAAACGTCCTTCCGCATAAGAATTCGGGAATTGATAGTTGCTAATATCAGGATTTTCCAATGGATGTTTAACTACATAACCTCTGTTCTGGGGCAAAACTTTCCATATTACACCGAATTCATCCTTCACCAGATGATTATCCAGCCTTTCACCATGAAACGTTATGGATGGTCGCCAGGATATCCATTTTATGTAATTTCCCGTAGCTGTATCAAGGTCTTCTGTGCCGTAATATTCTATCAACATTTTTTTTACAGGCGGGGTAAAATCCAGGTGATAGGGAGTTACTTTGGATTCTTTGAAAGCCAGGGTGTTTTTGACAATTTCTTTTTTGATCATTTATCTCCTATTTCTTCTAACCCGTCCTCGTAAGTTTGACGAAAGTTCCCGTATCCTTTGGTTGAGTTTTGTCATGTTTACCTTATTATTTTCGTATACTTTTTCCTGTATCCCGCTTTCCAGGGATTGGGGAACAAGAGGGGTCAGGTTGGCTTCTCTCAGGGCTAACAGCATCATGTATTCATACATATCCTGATCGTGGGCGGGTATAAAGTCCACAACTGCCTTAATGATATCCTGTTCCGTTACTGTGTCTCTTTCGGCTTTACGGGCGTTCTGGTAGCTTCTCATGATAATAACTTCCAGGTCTGCGCCGGTGCAGTTTTTTGCCCCACTTGCTACTGTGGAGAAATTTATCCGGTTATCATAGGGGATTGCATTTTTTGACAGAAGTTTCTTGAGTATGTCCTCTCTGTCTTTTGAATCAGGAATAAGAAAGGGAATCACGTCATCAAAGCGTCCACGCTGGCGGAATTCAGACCTTATCATATCGGGTCTGTTGCTGGCGGCGACCCACAGAACTTTTCCCTGAAGGTTGGGGAAATCCATAGTCTCCAACAACCAGCTCATTAGACATTCTGTAATCCTGTGTTCACGTTCGCTTGATCCTGTCAGTTGCCCTATTCTGTCAATATTATCTATGAATACAACAACAGGTTGCAGGGAATTAATAATATTCAAAGCCCGATGCAAATCCCAATCAGAACGCATTTGAGGAGTCACACCCCGAAGGTTTTTTAATTCTAAAAAGTGTATCCCCATCTCCCTGGAAAGTGCGTGGATTAAGGCTGTTTTGCCTGTACCATGAGGGCCTACCATCAATATTCCCCTGGGAACTCTTTTTACCTCCTGATTTTTCATATTCTGTATTATTTCTTTAAAATATGAAGTAACCTCCCCAAGCCCACCGATGGTATTGAGACCATGCTGACCGTATATAAAATTTAGGCGACCATAACTTCGGGCCAGAATGGAGTTTTGGTTTTGCCGGACTATAAGATTAACGGACACAGAGGTTTTGCGGCGCTTGGAGGTGAACCATAGCTCATGAATATCTCTGATATTCAAACCATGAGTCATTCTGGCTAAATCTTCGGATTTTGTGTTTTCCGGTAAGTCCAGCTTGTATTTGTTTTCGTCCTCTTCATCTCCCGGCACGTTTAGCATATGCCTTATAAATCGAAGGCGTTGATCGTAGTCGGGATATGGTAATCTAAGAGGATAAGTATTTCGACAGTCGCTTATACTCAATTCCGGAGCCACCATGGTCATATTTTCCGTTAATAGCAGTATAATATGACCCCGAAGGCGAATATCCATATCCGCTGCCCATCGCTGTATAGTCTCTGAATCTATTATCAGTTCATCCATAATCTGGTCAGAAAGGGGCATAATATCTCGATTAGGAGATATTTTTTCCACATCTTTTATTATCAGACCCACCTTGATGTTACCCATTCCCTGTCGGAAGAAATTTTCCAGAGTTACAAAGGCCTGCTGAGTTTCTCTCAGGAGTTTCTCCTGACCCACGCGTCTGAACCGGGCGTTAAGGCGATCATATTTTGGCATATCCTCAGGTATTAGTTCAACTTCATCAATTCTCGCCAATTTCATATTCGCCTGATATGAATCTCTCCAACCCAGGTTAGGGAATTTTATACCTTCTGATCTGCTGTAATAAAGGGTTGCATCGCATCCTAACCTGTTCATCTGCTCCATCAGAAAATCCATTGTGGGTAGATAACCGTAAATATCATCCCAGATTAAGTCATCAATATTAAAATGCAGCAAAAACTGATGGGCGGCTTTGCTTTTGTATACTCTTT
>WJIO01000309.1 GCA_014730235.1 Candidatus Poribacteria bacterium | reverse complement strand
GAGTAATGTAAGAGGCAATGTTACTGTTCATCTGGTGGATGTTCCATTAAAATCCGCCCTCGATGAAATACTAAAAGCTGAAGGATTTGGATATGTTCAAGAAGATGGTTTAATTCGTGTAGTTCCCCTGAATGAAATTGAAATTATGAAACCAAAAGAAAAATCTCTAGAGGTTGTTAAAGAACCGGAACCTGAAAAGATTTCTGAATTCTTTGAGCTTAAGTATGCTGTAGCTTCCGATATTCAACAGGTTATTGAAAAATTATTAGATGATAAAGGAACTGTGTTGACTGATAGAAGAACAAATTCCCTCATTGTTATAGCGACTGAAAAGGAAATTCAAAAAGCCAGAGAAGCTATACAGAGATTGGATAAAAAAGTAACTGATGAAAACGTAATAGAAATAGTTTCCGGGAAGCCTGTAAAAACCGAAGAAGTTGTGGTTGAAAAAATTGTCAAACGTGTTTTCAAACTCAATTACATTAGTCCTGAAAAAGCCGTTGCTATTATTACTCCTTTGCTTAGTGAGCAGGGTATGGCTTTAGCTATAGAGTCTGAAGAGGAAAAAAACCAGCAGTCAGAAGGTAGCAGTGGAAGTTCCGGAAGCATGGGTATATCCGGTGGTGCTGGTACAGGTATTAAGTTAGATGAAGCCGTAGGGCAGGGAGGTTACATAGTTGTATCCGATATTGAAAGCTCTATGGTGAAAATTGAAAAAGAAATTAAAAATGTAGACGTTCCGGTTCCCCAGGTGGAGATTGAAGCTTATATTGTTGAAGGTCTCCTCACTGATGATAATGATATGGGTATTGATTGGACTGCCGTTAGCAAAGAAGATGATATATCTATTTCTTTCTCCGGTGATTACGGGGGTATAATAGCAAAAGGTATAATTCCTGTTGAAAAATTTACCGGAATATTAGATGTGCTAAATACCAGTTCAGATCTTAAAGTTTTATCAAATCCCAGCATTACCACCGTGGAAGACCATCCAGCAATTTTCCACAGCGGTGACCGTATACCATACAGCAAAACCTTCATCCAGGATGGTATTCAGCAGGTGGATACGGTTTTTGAAGAAGTTGGTATAGTTCTCGCCGCCACACCTTATGTTAAAGAGGATAACATGATTAGTCTGGTGCTTTCTACATCTGTCAGCAGTGAAGGCGGGTTTACGCCTTCCGGGCAACCCCGGATTACCACCAAAACCACCCGTAACCAGGTCTTGGTAAAAAGTGGTGATACTGTTGCCATTGCAGGTCTTATTTCCGAAAAGACCAGCGATGTTGTGTCAAAAGTGCCTATAGTTGGTGATATACCGTTAATTGGTAAGGTGTTTTCCACCCAGCGTGAGACTAACCAGCGTAGCGAAGTTACGATTTTCATCACACCCAGGATAGTATCTAATGTTTATGCTGGCAGTAACAAAAATTAGCCAGCGTTGAAATGTATAAGGAACGGTGAACATGATAGATAGGAATTATACATCAATGCCAAAAGCTCTGGAAAATAACAGAAACGGTGTATTCATACTCCTGCTGTGTGTTATGGCTTTTATATCAACATCTGCTTATGCTGCGGAAGTAATTGATATAAATGTTTACTGGGATGTTGATGATGAACCCCTGAATATAGGCGATGTTCTGCATTTTGCCGTTGAGACGGATATGCCCGGTAGTGTAGTAGTTGATATTAGCACCGTACATGAAAGCATACAACTTTATGACGATGGTACAAATGGTGATGCTATTTCAGGTGATAATATCCATGAGTTGGATTATACCATATTTGAGGGTGATACCGTAAGTGAGGGACCAATTATTGTAAGGTTTATTGCCGAGGACAATACCGAGGTATTAACTGATCCTGAAGATGATATGACTCCTACTGTTACTATTGACGGTACTCGTCCTGTATTGACTAATGACAGTGTAGCCCCTGATCCCTTTAATCCAAATTATCAGGTGGCCTACATAAGATATATTTTAACCGAAGCATCAACTGTATCAATTGATATTTACAGTCCTGATAATCAACTTGTTAGAAAACTTGGCACACCATCAGGCAAACCCGGTGAAAACCAGACTTCATGGGATGGTAATGATAATCAGGGCAACATGCTGCCAGATGGAATATACACCTATGAGATCAACGCAACTGATACTGCAGGAAATGAAGCTATATCAACTCGCGGTGGATGTATATTAAGCACAGTTAGAATGGAGATTGATAATTCCCTGATAGCCCCTAATCCCTTTTCTCCCGACGGGGATGATGTGGAAGATGTGGCCTGGATAACATTTGACGTAATGCTCTATGCTTCTGAGGAACAGCTAAGTGTTCTGGGTTTTGGCAACGAAAATTACATAACCACAAGTACTGAAGATGATGATGATATATATCCCTTTGCCCTCATGGGTATTTCCATATTTAATTCATCTGGCTCAACCCAGTTTGTTTTCGACCATGACATGACCCCAAATGCTGACACAGACTTTGCACCCAACGGCTGGCCTCGTGGTAAAATGCCTTCTGATGTACCACCCGGTTCAGGCAACTATTTCGGTCTTCCTAATGATTTATTGGATGTTCCTGATGACAATAAAAAGAACGACTGGGACACATTAATACCATTATCTGGACCTTTTGAATCTGAAGACGGTCCATATTATGAATCAAGGTTCTCGGTAGGTTGGGAAGCGGAATTTATACCTGATGGCACTTATCTGGTTAATCTGGAATGTGAACTTGTTGGGCGTACATATGAGTTTGCTGGATATCTAACAGGCCCCAGCGGCATAATAATAGGTGAAAAATGGCATGCTGTGCCTGCCAGACATCATGGTATAACAGCTTATAGTAGAAGGAAAGCTGTTACTGTGGACAGGGATGAGCTTATTGCTATAGATGATGATCCACCTATAATAGCCTCCACAACACCCAGCGCTGGATCAATAATTGATCCCGGTAGAGATCAGATTAAAGAGGTTTCCGTTACTCTGGATGATGGGGCCGGCGGTTCTGGTGTTGATCCTATTCAGTCAACAGTATCTTTGTTAGATCCTTTAGGAAATAAACTGGCAGGACAGCTTTTGCCCTTTAGTATAAATGTAGTTAAGCTTATTCTCGATAATGAGTTAAGCATAAGTGGAACATATACTATCTCTGTTGTACCTGTAGATAAGAGGGGAAATAAGGCTGTAGAACCGTCCTTGTATATCTTCACTGTAGCCGACACCAGTGCACCTGTTGTTGTTCCCAATACTGTTCAACCGGTTCCCACAGAGTTTGATACTGAAGGAAGACCAATTGATCCTTATACCCAACCCATACAGGAAGTCAGCGCAGTATTGACTGATGGTCTTACCGGAACTGGGGTTGATCTGGAAAATTCTACCATATATGTCCGTAACTCCAATAATGAGACTATTGACGGCGAGTTAATTCTGGATGATGAAAACACCAAGCTTATAAATAAGCTGGATGAACCGTTATTGATATCTGATACATATACAATTGTTATTATAGCCACAGATAAAGCCGGTACAAAGGCTATATATACATACCAGTTTGCCCTTGATATGGCGGAAAATATAGTCATCAGATATGGTGGTAAAACCTACCTGACTATATATGCTTCTACCACAGCTGTTGGTGAAAATCCTGTTGAACTGAATTCACTTACAGTAAACGAAACTGAGGATTTCCCCGGTATTGTTTCAGAATTAAGTCTTGTATCAGATACAGCTCTGGAATTAAGCGTATATGATGTCCAGCTTTCCCAGAATGCAGATATGAATATGTATTATGATGAACTTGCTTTACCTTTAGGAACTGCTGAAACGGAGTTGTCTATATACGCATACAAAACTCAGGCTAAAGAATGGATACAGATACCAAATATCAATATCCTGGAGGAAGAAAATAAAATAACCGCCCGAATAGATTATCTGGATCAATATTATGTTGTTGCCTACACAAGCCCGGTTGCTCCTTCTGTTTCTACTGAGGATGTAATAATTACGCCGCCGAAATACTTCAATCCTGAGATGGAACTTCTTACGTTTTCATTTAATCGTGATGTAGACGAATACAAGATCGAAATATATAACATTGCTGGTGATAGAGTGGCTTTGCTGAAAGAGCAGGGAAGAGGGGATAACTCCCTGGCCTGGGATGGCAAAGCCGAATCATCCAGTGAATACGTACATAACGGCATCTTTATATGCAGGATTACCTATAAAAAAGATAAGACTAATAAGAATATGAATAAACTCGTAGCAGTGATTAGATAGATTTGACTCTTCCGACTTAAATGTGAGAAACTAAAACGGAAGGGCGAAGCGAAGAATTTCATCCCATCTTTCCCAAAGAGGGATTAAGGGGGATTGAATCTTGCTTAAAAAAGAGAAATTACCGAATGGGGAGAAAGACATGAAGGACGAACCTTATACCAGTCAGTGCAGGACATATTATAGAAAAGATGGCAGGATAAATTACCAATTATCCTATTCGTTCGTCGTGGTTTTGTGCCTTCTTGCAACCTTCTGTTCTGCTGTTCAGGCAGAATCATCCACCAGAGGTGCATTTTCATTTACTGGTTTTAGTACAGGCATAGGCACGCGGGCAATGGGTATGAATGGTGCTTTCACTGCGGTATCCAACGATTCGTCTGCGGCATACTGGAATCCTGCCGGTCTTACAACTTCCTTATACAAGGAGCTTTCTTTTACCCGTGCAGATTTGTATGGACTTGATCTTATTACTACTAACACATTAAACATGTCAACACCTGATACAGGAAGCGGGGCCATGTCTCTTGGATGGAATCGCATGCAGTTTGAATTTGAATCCTGGTATGAGGATATATTCCTTATTTCGTATGCAAAGTGTCTGTATGGATTGGATAAAAAAGGTAAACAGAAGGAAGGATTTAATCTGGCTTTAGGTGTTACCGCGAAATACCTTCGCCAGAACTCGGATTTAGAGATTATCCCATGGACAGATAAGGAAGAGGATACAGAAGTCGAGGAAAGTGAAGAACCCGATGAAGTCGTTCCGGTAATATGCAAATCCCGGGGATACGGTGTGGATTTTGGTATCCTTGCCGGATTGAGGGCAAAGGATGGACGAAACCGTCTGAGCGTCGGCATGGTTATCCAGGATACTCCTACCAGAATATCGTGGAACAAGGATACTGAAATTCAAAGCGATGAATATCTACCGTATCGCTATAAGCTGGGCATAAGTGCTGAACCCCTGCCCGGATTAACCGCCGCTGTGGATATTGTAGGTGAAAAGAACATCAGCTTCAAGGAACTGCACCTGGGCGTGGAACACTGGATATTCCCTGCAAAGAATACATTCCCCGTATCCGAGAAAAACCTGGCTATACGGGGCGGCGTTGCAAAACAGCTATCCAACTCAGAACGCATAACCTTCGCCGCAGGAGTGGGTGTAAGATGGGCATCATGGCAGTTGGACTATGCATATCTTATGGATAGCGATGGACTGGGAGACACAAAAAACAGATTTTCGGTTAGTGTTAGGTTTTGATGATTTTAAATAAAATTTGCAATTCTCATTCTGAGCGAAGCGAAGAATCTCATATGCCCTTTATTAAAAGGGTTTAAGGGGGATTTCCAGCGCGATGAATAACTTAATAATATTTGTTAAACTTGCTTAAGACTGGATTCCAGCCTTTGCTGGGTAGCAATCATATATAACAAGGTGACTGACGATGAATATGCTGACAGAAAAAATATACCTGAATCATCAAGTAATGAGCGATAAAAACGAATCCTTGAATACCAAGCAGCTTCCAAGACGGATCGGTCGTTGCACCGTCCAGACTATACGTTATGCTGCCGTATTGCTCCGGTGGTTATTAATTACCATACTCCTTGTATGTTTACCTTATACTATATGTAACGCCGATCCTTCTGTCACCAATCTGTCAATATATCCAAATCCCGTATCGCCGGATTTGCATGATGAGGTAACTATATCCTTTGTTTTGTCTGAAGATCCAGAAGATATTTCAGTAGAAACAAATGTAAATGGTGTTACCGTAGTTCCACAGGATGAATATAGCGCAGGTATGAATATAATTAAATGGCCTGTTGGTGCTGATGGGGATTATCCTGTTCAGGTATTTGTGAACGGTGACCTGGAAGAGGATGGAATTATTACAGTTGATAGCGTTCCACCTGTTATTGATAATGTTACAGTAAATCCCAATCCATTTTCACCTAATGGTGATGCCATTAATGACTATACAGAGATTAACTTTGATATTATAAGAAGCGATAATGATGATGGAATTATAACCGAGGGATTGGGTGTTGAAATACCTCCTGAAACTGAGGGTGAAATGCTTGTTCCTATTCCTGGTGGACTTGTTCCGGAAATTATGAATGGTCATTTAGCGATTTCATGGGGAATTCTTGGCGGTGGTGCTTTAGAAGAATTAGATATTAAAATTAATGGCTCATATTATAAGGAAGTCGCTACGAGTGAGATTAGTGTTAGCCCGGGGGTTACTTACATAACTGATGAAGTTTATACTGACATCCAAAACATAGTTTTTAGCGGTGAGGAAGGTAATACATATATCTTTTGGTTAGGCTGGGTTGGTGGTTCAGCATCTGTTAATATATATGATGAATTTGGTACACGGGTTGATTCAATACTTGCGCGTCCTAATTTTATTGGTGATCTTGCCACTTTTGGCAATTACTTCATCCGCTGGGGTGGTGACCTTACCTACCCCGACGGCAAATACATTGCCCGTATACAAGTAACAGACGCCGCTGGCAATATTGCACGACGTTCTGAGGCAATATACATAGACAATGATCCCATAAGATTAAGTATTATTTCCGCTTCCCCTAATGTTGAGATTATTGAGGATGTAATAGAGGATCAGGATGGCACAATAGAGGTTGTATCATCGTCAATAGCCAAAATTTCACCCCAAAATCAGGATAACGTAGCCGATTTTCTGACTGTTAATTATTATGTGTCAGAAACCGCATGGGTGTCTGCAAAGGTATATGACAGTGAGAATAATCTAATAAGAGATCTAGATAAAGAAATTGGTGATGGTGAAGAAGAAACAGAAAGAGAGACCATTAAACGAGGCAATCATCAGATATGCTGGGATGGTATGATAAAAAACGAAGATGAAGAATATATTTTTATAAATCCCGATGATGAAGATACATATAACCTTGTAATAACCGCCGTTGATGCCACAACTCAGGATGAAACTGCCGAAAGCAATATACCGGTGATAGTGGACAACAATCCCCCCGCCCCCCCTGTTATACATTCTTTGCCTGAATCCCCCTTTGGCGGAACTTCCATTGAGATCGAAGGTTATGCAGAACCAGAAGCAAAAGTAGAAATCCGAATGAATAATAACCTGGTAGGTACTCTAAATGCCTCTTTTATTGATGGTAAATTCCCTGAAGATTCATGGGATCAGGTCACTGGTATTGTAACTCCTGCAGAACCTTATATTCTGGAAGTAATAGAAGGTAAATATGAGATCAGTGCAACGGCTGTTGACGAAGTTGGTAATAAATCTACTGGTTTTGAGACAATTGAGTTAATAGTTGACCATACTGCCCCTGTTGTTTCAGACGATACACCCAGTGGTTGGCAGACTTCCGACGTTACAGTAACTCTGGAAGCCGAATATGAAGATAATCCTGTTGAAACTATATTCGTAAATGTTACAAATATTAACACTGGTGAGATAGTTTTAAACGGTGAATTTGAAGAAAGTGTCGAAATAGAATTCCTGGAATATTCCGAAGACGATGTTATAGATGATAGATTTATAGAAAAAGGTGATGGTGAATTTTCTATTAAATATTATGGTCGTGATGAAGTGGGTAATACCGGGGATGAAGTAGAGGCTAACAACTTAGTAAAAATAGACAGAACAATGCCGGAAATTCCGGAAGACTCTATCTTAATTGATGAGATATCCGGTACTTTGGTAGTCCAGGGTGTAGCTATTGATAATATTTCTGGTGTAAAGTCTGTTGAAATAAAAATATCATGGGACGACTATGAAGGTATATGGGAACCTGTTGTAGGACTATTAAACTGGAGCTACTCCATAAATATCCCGGTTGACTTCAATAACCCCAAACTAAATATAAAAGTTCAGGACAATGCCGGTCATATATATAATACGGAAGAAATATTCATAGACGTAACAGGTATAGGTGAAAAAGAACAGTCGGCCATAGCCCAGGCCATTCCCAATGGTCAGATACGCTTAATATGGACTGGTGATGGAACTGCTGATATATACAGAAGCACATCACGTTTTATTGATTTAGCGGATAAAACCGATGAAGAAATTAAAGAGATTTTGAAAACCAATCTCTGGCAGTCTGGTGCATCATCCCCATGGATTGACGGCGCGGATATTGCCCATCCTACCAGTGATGGTACTCAGTATTTCTATGTCCTTCATACCGGTGTTAATCAATGGCTTGGTATTGTAGTAAATGCAGATAGTGAGGATGAAGATATTGCAGTAAGTGCTGTAGCTGATAAAACAGCACCTTCTATAGAAAATATAACCGCTGTACCTTCACCCTTCTCTCCCGACGGTGACAGAATAGACGATTTCACCAAGATTTTCTTTACCATTACCGAAGCCGGAAGCGTAACCATAAGGATATATCCCCAGGATGACCTTTATAATCCTGTCAGAAATCTGGAACCTGTGCTGTTTAGCATGGATAAAAACTTTGAGGATGAGTTATCAACTATTTCTACGGTTCTCAGACAGCGTTTTGAAGACAGCGGTGTTAATCTTTCTGATGACGCCGTTATCTCCAAAACTGAAGATGGATTATGGATAGTGGAGGATACAAGAAAGACTTATACCATAAGAAAAGAAGGCCCTGATGATTCCCTTAATGTATATGCTTTGGTTCTTAATCCCGGAGAGCATTTTGCTTTATGGGATGGCAGGAATGATGATGGTGAGTATGTAGATGAGGGATTATATGTTTATAAATTTGAAAAGCTGTTGACAAAAGATATAGCGGGAAATTTCCTCCGTCAGGAAGTCTCCGGAGCCGTATCTGTTGTAAGAGAGCCTTATGAGTTAAAGGAAATCTCTGTAACACCTAACCCCTTCTCACCTGATGATGACAAAGTCAATGACGTGGCTATGATAGACTATACCATAACAGGCTACGCAGATTATGTTTCAGCCAACATATTTTCTGTAGAAGCCGGCAAGCAGGAGATCGTCGCCCGGGTATGGGCTGAATGTCTATATTATGTGTGGACGACAAATGGATGGGCTTCTCGTCATGTAAGGGATGGTATCAGGGCAGGACGCTCGGATGAAAATTACTTCCTTCAACCTGTTCACAATGATGATCCGGATTCTCCACCCTTTGACATAAGATTGCCATATCCTGAAGATGCAAAAACTATAGAGGACTACAGAGCAAATTACCAGGCTCAGAATCCCAACTGGATTCCAACGCCTTTTTCTATATCCTGGGATGGTAAAGGTGCAGGTGATGCCACTACTTATATTGCACGTATTGAAGCGGTAAAATACCACGGTGCAAAAACCCTGGAAAAAACTCACGGTATTATTATTGAATCCCCGACAATTGTACCCAACGATAAAGTCGCTCCTATTGTAAAATACACAAGGCCTCAGAAAGACTCTGATTTCAGCGCACAGATAAGCAATGTTGTTGCAACTGTTACTGATGGTCAGGGAACAGGTGTTGATTTTGCCAATTCTAACATTAAGCTGATAGGGCCTGCCGGTGATCCAATATCCGGCTGGATGTCCAATGATGGCTTGTCGAATATCACGTGGCATCTGGATTCTCCATTAGCTGATAATGGAAGCGAAGATGGTATATATACAATAATCATATCCCTGATAGACTTTGCCAAGAACAGAAGCGAAGATATAGAGATCCAATTCAATTACAATGCCAGTATTAATGATGATATTGCGCCTAATGTAATAGATACTGATGATGAATATCCCGTTGCAATCGATAGCAAGGGAAGAAAAACAAGAATTAAAGACGATCCGGATGATGAGAATATAGTTGTAATCGGTCTTGATGATGAACAAGCTCCTGAGATAAGGAAAATAAGCCTTCTGGTTGAAGATGATAAAAGCGGCATTGAACTTAACGATTCAAGGATCGACCTGTATAAGATGGTGGGTTCTGAGGAGATATTGATCGGAACAGAGAAAAACACCAATGAATTGGATAAACTTAATGGCAATCTAACTTTATTTATCAATAATGGTTTGGTTCCCGGAGGAGAAGACGATGGTAAATATATGGTCAGAATCATACCTTATGATGTTGCGGGAAACAATTCTACCTATGAATATTTCTTCAAATACCAGACTATAAGTGATGAAATACCGCCGGAAATATTGGAGGTTAAACTTCTGGATGCTGACAATAATATTATAGTTAAGGATTCAGAAGCGCCCTTTGACTTTGGTTGGCTATCCGGTTCTGTAAAAACCATAAGAGTAAGAATCCAGGATTCTGTCAGCGGTGACTGGGTCTCATCTGGATTTAATTTTGACCCGAACCTGTCAGGCATGTCTTTAGTATTGGGTCGTTCCGATAAAGTTGAGGGTGAAATATCATACTCAGGCCTGAGCAGAACCAAAGAGGGTGAAGCAAAGGTTGATATGCTGTTTACATTATCCAAGAACATGACGCCTGGTGGTACTCATGACGGTTGGTATAAGGCCACATTGTTTATTGCCGATAACGCGGATAACCAATTAAGCGATATAAACATAACATTTGGATACGACTCTACACCTGCGTATATATCTAGAAGTGCTATAAACGACACAATCGTATGGGTTAATGATTCCCAGGATGCCCCTGTTGAACCTATTACAGTTGGAACTTCATTCCGGGATATTGAGGAAATATTCGTTCTGGCCAAGGACAATTCCTCTGGCCCTGATGGTTGCGAATTAGAGTTATTCTCTCCGGCTGGTTCTCCGGTATCCCTTGAAGACCCTGTTTTGGTTCCAAGAGAGGAGATATATGAAAAGCTCCTGGAAGTTACCAGGGCATTAAGTTCTGATGTGGGTATATCAGCAGGCTGGTATACAATGCTGGCTACACCTGTGGATAAAGTTGGAAATATGGGTGAGACTGTGACTATCAAATTCCTGGTGGATCAGGAATCACCCTTGATTACCGACGTGGATATTGAAAATGGAACTGAGTGTAACTGCATCGGACCTGTTTGTATGGGCAAATACCCATATACCAACAATGTTGAATATATTGATCTTACCATCGCTGATACTGGATCAAATCTCGCTATGAATTACATGTGGCTTGAGTTAATCGAACCAAACAGCGGCGATACGATTAATAACATAAACGGTGATATTCAGATTGTTACAGTTGATGACATGGATCAGGATGTTGTCGCAGGAAATATAGGTATACTTCGTTTCGTGCTTAATATACCCCTGAGCCTTAAGGGGTTTTATACAATTAAAGCCTTCGTTTCTGACGATGTGGAAAGTATGCTCTTCAGTACAAATAATGTCCAGCAAAGCGATTTTGACATCCTTGATAGCCTGATTTTGCCTGATTCTATACGTTCAGTATTTCTTAACCAGGGAATATCTTTATCGGAAAATATCAGCGTTTCAGTAAAGGACGATGGTTGTATATGGTTGATAAGGGATAACGCTCTGGAAAACCTGGATGTATACGATGGCGGCGGATGTAAGTGGTTGAAGGACGTGGCCCAAAATACATACATACTCAAAAAAGAGGTCATAAACGACGATGGCAATCTTAAGCCAACTCTGGATGTCTTTATCAATAATTACGCAACGATACACATTCCCGATGCCTTCTTCTTTGACAATGTGCCGCCGGAAGTTACTACAATCAAAGCCTATTACCAGGGTGATGAGATAGATGATGATGAATTCGATTCCATCACAGCCTCTTTAAGGGATGAAGACAGTGGTCTTGATTATGAATTGGTGAGTCTGGTTCTGAAGGATGAAACAGGTCTTATTATACCCGGTAGCTTGCTTATAGATCAGGACGAAGAGTCAATCACATGGAAACTTGAAGATGAGCTTGATCTGGATTCTGATGATATTTACATTGTAGAATATGCTATCCATGACATGGCCGGAAATGAAGAAAAGCTTAGTGCAGACCTGAGGGCTTATCTGTCATCCGGTAAGAATGTTCTGGCCCCGACAATAGTTTCAGTATTTCCTGAGGATGAATCCCTGGTAGGCGGGCCAAACCAGATTATTACCCAGGTGATCGCATACCTTAAGGATAACAGCGGCACAGGTATAGACTACGAGAGATCATACATTGATGTGGATGCACCGTCTAAAGCTCCTGACTGGTGGAAGATCAAAGGATACCAGAGCTATGATGAAACCCAACAGGCCATAATATGGAACTTCAATCAGTCTCTGGCCACAGATGGTCGGGGTGATGGTGAATACGAAGTAAATATAAGAGCTTATGACAACGAGGGTCATAAATCTGATCGTATGCGGGTTAATTTCTACTATGACAGCCAGCCTCCGGAAGTGGAAAAGCTGGAAATCGGCTCAAGACCATGGACTGCTGTCAATTATGAACCCCTCTCAGGAATGAGAAAAGGTGGAACCAGCAGGGAACTGAACCGCTGTGTTGTTAAGCTGGATGATGAACTGGCATCCATAGATTTCGACAAATCCGACGTTGAGATAGAAGGCCCCAACGGTGTTCTGGAAACCAGCAAGAGTAATGACGGCATAGATACCCTGGTCATTGATTTCCCAACCCTGTCAAGGGATGGAGAAGACGACGGTCTCTACCTGATAAAGGTAACAGCAGTTGATAGCCTTGGTAATGCCAACCCGTTCCCTCATGCAGAACCTTATGTATTCAGCTTTATATATGATACCACGTCCCCCGGGGTGGTGGAAAGCGAACCTGAAGCTGATTCTACACGTTTCTCAAAGCTTGAAAAAATAAGCATAAAGCTGGATGATAGTACAGGTGTTGGAAATGACCTGGCCACCTCCGCTGCTACCATCTTTGTATATGGTCCTGAAGGACCTGTGGAAGGTAAAAGAAACATAGAATATATAGATGGTGATGAATATATTATATATACCCTGGATAATCCCCTCAGTGTTGATGATTCTACAGACGACGGAGAATATAGAGTCACATTTATGTCAACGGACTGGCTGGGAAACCAATCCTCTGTAGAGTATACATTTGAATACAACGCTGTAGGCCCTGAGCTTGTTAATGTCTATGCTGATACTGCCGGTGAGATAAAATATCTGGAAACAGAAGATAAACCACAGATATCTATTACTCAAAAAGGTTTAAGCATCAAGGCTGTTCTGAAAGACCGTAGTGGAAGCGGCATTGATTTTGATTCCAGTTTCATATTTGTAGAGGGTCCCGGCGTTTCCAGTGAAGATACATTAAATAATAACGGTGTGGATGTATTGACCTATATATTCGCTGAATCCTTAAATAACGATGGAACCGATGATGGCCGATATATGGTTTTAATACGCGGTGCTGATAGAGATGGTCATTGGGTTGAATATGAACCCTATATATTTATGTATGATACGTCCTTACCCCGCGTAGTTGAGACAATACCGGAGGATGGTTCTATATTTAATGTACCTATAGAGCAGGTTATGATCAAGCTGGAAGATATGACCGGTGTGGATGTAGCAAATTCCGAAATCAGAATAGAACCGGATATTCCCGCTGAAAAGTTCTTTATAGGTGATGATACTATAGGACTGGAATTTTTCAATCCCCAGCAGGAAATGACCGATGGTATATACACAATAAAAATTAAACCGTTGGACATTCTTGGAAATGGTAGTGATTCAATAGAAAAGACCGCTTTTAAGTTTACGTTCGATACTTCAACACCTAAGATCATGTCTTCTGATCCCTTTAATGGTGAGATTATTACATCACCCCTGGATCGGATGGAGGTAATTCTCAGCGATGGAACTATAGGCTCTGGAATTGACCTTTCTGCATGTGACCTTTCACTGATTGGCCCCGATGGATCGAAAGTAACTGGTAATCTCCAGAAACTAAGCGCAGAGGATATATTAGCCAATGAGAACGCTTCTCCGCTTGTGGTACGTAATTGGAGCACTGTAAAGGCCCAGTTACCATCGGCTGATGGTACCGGTAACATAATGATAGATTATTATGTTATAAGCGGTGAAATTGAGAACCGCTCGGGCAGTGTTAAAGAGAAGATTCGTGTAAATGTTAGTGCTTATGATGCAAATGGTCGCATGGTAAGTTCCGGTTCATCAGATGTAAAGAACCCCGTAGTTCCTGGAGATATTGATCCCGGCAGCGTTTCCAATTTCTCTGTATGGATTGAGGAAACCGGTGGAGAGGAAACCTTTAAAATTCGCGTATACTACATTGATCCAGAAGATGAAAGAGAAAAGCTTGGTGGCGAGACATTGGGTAATGATGCAGCACTGGTTTTCAACCTTGATGAACCTTTAGCCACCGATGGTTCTGATGATGGTACTTATATGATGAGAATACTGACCCAGGACAACGTTGGTAACGTAAGTCCTGCTGCTGTAAGAATATTTACATACAATACCAGATCCGCCGCCCTGGTTTCCACAACCCCTGCTGATGGTGCTAAGATAAGTCAGCCCATACGCTTAGTTTCAGCCGTTCTTGACGATAACAGTGGAACAGGACTGGATTTACAGAACAGCAGTATAAAGCTGGTAAAGTCCGATGGTCAGACTTTAGCCGGTGAACCTGGTTTTGAACTGCCAAATATAATTAGCTTCACCTTGCAGGATGACCTCAAAGATGACGGTAATTATAAGTTGGAAATAAAAGCTGTGGATAAAACAGGAATCAGTGCATTCTATACCACAGGATTTACCTTTGATACCACCCCGCCCGTAATCAGGTCTACATGGCCGGCTGATGGAAGCATGGTAAAAGACAGCATCAGCTATGTATCAGCAAGGCTGGAGGATATTGGCAGCGGCGTTGACCTGGAAAAATCTGTTATTGATATGATAGGCCCCGATGGTGCTGTTAGTGGTTCTCAGTCTAACGACGGTGTTGATACTATAAAATGGGAATTTGATGCTCTGGTTACCGATTCCAGCCATGACGGTGAGTATATTATAACGGTAATACCTGTGGATGAGGTTGGTAATATAGGCACTGAACAGGAGTTCAGCTTTATATACGATACAAATCCGCCGTTTGTAGTAGAATCTACACCCGAAGCCAATACTACCATAGTGGATGAGCTTTCCAGCGTTTCTGTTGAGCTTGATGATGGTAACGGCACAGGTGTTGACATACGCAGTTCGGAGATTAAGCTCTACAACCCGTCTGGTAAAGAAACACAGACTATACGAAGCACTGACGGCGTTAGTGTGATGACCCTTACATTCCCGACTTTTGCTACTGACGGCAGTGCAGACGGTCAGTATACCATAAAAGTAATACCAAAGGACAAAGCCGGAAATACAGGAGAAATCGAGGTTCCGTTTAATTACAGTGCTTTGGCCCCGGAACTGGTGGATGTGGAGGTTGTAAGCGAGGATGCAGTATTATCACTGGCTTCTAATGAAAACAGGCAATTTGAACGCTCTGTAGTTGAGGTTAGAGTAACATTGAAAGACCGTAGTCGAAGCGGAAATGGTCTGGATTTCTCTCAGAGCATGGTTGTTGTAGAAGGTCCCGGTGTTTCCGACAATGATATATTAACACATAATTCCATTGATACTATAACATACACTTTCGCAATACCTCTTGCAAACGACGGTACAGACGATGGTGAATACATGGTATACATCAAAGCTGTAGACAATGATGGTCAGTCAGCCCAGTATAAAGCTGGATTTGTATACGATTCCACCGCGCCTTATGTGGTGGCTATACAGCCAAAGTCAAAACAGACCAGACCGCCTGTGAGTGATGTTCCAACACCAGTTATCAGCGAATCCTTTGACAGTATTAAGGTAAAATTAGGCGATAAATACGCCGGTGTTGACCTGTTTGAGTCGAAGATAAGCCTTAGTGGTCCTGTTGTTATAACCGGTGAACAGGTGAATAACGGTGTTGATACAGTTACCTTCCGCTTCTTCCAGCTTCCCGAAGATGGAACAGCCGATGGTCTTTATGAAATATCCGTAAGTCCTGTTGATATCCTTGGTAATGAATTGCCTGAACCAATCCTGTATGAGTTTATATATGATACTGCAGGGCCAAAGATAACATCTACACAGCCTGCTGGCGGTTCAGTTATAACATCCTGGATGTCAGAGGTAAAAGCAGTATTAAGCGACGGTATTTCCAGCAGTTCCGCCGGTCTGGAATTGGGATCATGTTTCATGGAACTCCTTGATCCCGATGGTGTAGCAGTAGCCGGTGATTTGAATAGACAGGAACCCGATACCCTTATATATACACTGGATGAAAGCATAATCCCTGATGATTATAAGGATGGGTCATACACTATAAGAGTGACAGCCCAGGATAAGGTAGGAAACTCCAGTAAGCCTACTGAAATTAAATTCAGCTATATTACAAAGGCCCCGGCTGTAATCTCTACCACCCCGGCGAATAACTCTAACCAGAATAAACCCCCTGTATACATTACTGCTACTATGCAAGACAACAGCGGATCCGGTCTTGATCTGGAAAGCTCCCGCATTGAACTGGTTGATCTCGATGGTGAAATGTTAAACGGAACGCTTGAGGTTGTACAACCAGACTCCGTAAGGTTGAAGCTACAGGAAAACCTGGCTACTGATAGCTCTGACGATGGTGTATACACCATAAAGGTTACAGCCGTTGATAACTCAGGTGTTACTACTACATACGAAGGTGCTTTTATATATGATACATTGCCGCCTGTAGTTGATATTATTACACCTGCGGATTCGTCTATACTCAATGAAAGTATAGAAAGCGTTTCAGCAAAGCTTATTGATTTCCATACCGGAGTTGATCTGGAAAGGTCTGAAATAAGGTTAATGGATGTAGAAGGACGACAGGTAGATAACGGTGTTGATACAATAAAATTCACCTTCGATCCTCTCACTGAAGACGGTGTATATAATATACAGGTCACACCTCAGGATAATATAGGTAACATGGTAGCTGAGGCAAAGGGGTATTCCTTTATATATGATACTGCAGCTCCTAAGGTGGTAAGTGTTACACCGGAGGACGGATCAACGGTGGTGTATTCTCTGGATAGGGTTTCTATACAGGCTCAGGATTTCCTTTCCGGTGTGGATATGGAAAATTCAACTATCCAGTTAGTTAATCCTGCCGGTAATGTAATACCGGGTATTCGGGAGGATAATTCAGAATCCATGATCCTCACATTCTCACCATTACATGTTGATGGTTCAGTCAACGGTAAATATACAGTTTCTGTGACTCTATACGACAAAGCGGGTAATGAGTCTGATGAAGAGCAGTTCAGCTTTACATACATGCCTACAGCACCGACTTTAGTTTCTGTAACACCCTGGAATGGTGCTTATCTATCAGAACCTGTTGAAACTGTAGAGGTGAAGCTGGGTGATAAGAGTGGAACAGGGGTAGACCTAGAAAACTCCAGCATCAGATTACTTGATCCACAAGGCCAAGAAATCACCGGAAATCTTACCGATGATGGTATTGATGCTATGACTTTTGAACTGCAGTATCCCTTCGCTAACGACGGTTCTGACGATGGGGAATATACCATTGACATAAAAGCTGTAGATAACACCGGTAACACCGTATCATATACTCCTACGTTTGTATACGATACCACACCGGCTGTTGTAGACGCTGTATATGTTGATGATGTAGACGGAATAGAACTGGAAAGCGATATACAGAACATTATACCTGTAGAGGCTTTACCTCTTGAAAAGATAATCGCACTGGTAAGTGACAGTGGTTCAGGTGTTAATCTAAGTGAATGCAGAATTGAACTGATAGATAAAGAAGGTATGGATGTTGAAGCTACACAGCATAATAACGGTGTTGACACCCTTATACTGGATCTTAATGAACTTGCTCTGGATGGTGAATACACCGTTAGAGTAACAGCCAGCGATAAGCTGGGTAATATATCAGTAAATCAACAGACATATAGATTCCTTCTGGACTCTACACCACCAGAATTAGTGTCTGCTTCACCTGGTGACGGTTCTTCTGTGGTAAATGTAAAGCTTTCAGAAGCCAGCGTAACTATCAGCGATAATGCAGGTTCTGGTGTAGATGAAAATTCCCTGGTTGCGGAAGCATACGGTCCTGATGGTAAAATACCAGGAAGCATGGAATATTCTGTATTAGACGATGGTAATGTATTAATGAGCTATGTGTTTGAAAGTCCTCTTGCTATGGACGGCTCTGTGGATGGCAGCTATACAGTTAAGGTGTGGTTTGCTGATAAAGCCGGAAATTCCATCCATGAAGATGGTGCATCTATACACTTTAGCTATGACACAGTACAACCCGGTGGACCTGTGGTAAGTAATCTTGGTGCGTTCCCTCTGGTATTCTCACCCAATGCCGATGGTACATATGATAATACGACCATATCCTATGGGTTATCTAAAGATGCCAGCGTAAGAGCCATTATCTACAACGATCAGGGACAATCAGTTAAGATACTTGTAGATTGGGAATCCCGAACAGCCGGTATGAATGACGAATTATGGGATGGAACGGATAATAATTCAGAGCTTCTGCCCGATGGTTCTTATGTTGTTAAGGTTGACGCTGTGGACGACATGGGATTAACCGGCGCTGTGGAATCTACCAATGTGGGAATTGACACCCATCCGCCATCAGTGGATAATCCTATTGTTTCCAATAATCCCTTTACACCTGATGGTGATGGCTTCTCCGATTCCACAACTATAACCTTTACTGTAAGTGGTTCTGAAGGTCGTGGCGATAACTCAGAGCTTCGGGACAGTGTAAGTGTGAGCATATTTGATAAGAACCTGGAAAAAGTCGCAACACCGGATCTTAACAGAGCTTTTGACGGTGATGGTGAATACTGGATCCGTTGGGATGGAAGCGGCGCGGATGAAGATGGTGAGTATACATACGTTATAACCGCCAGGGACGTGGCCGGGAACATAAGAGAAGTTTCTGGAACAGTGTCAATGGATAAGGACGCACCGGCAATTGAAATGGTTAATCCCGATGGTTACAGTCTTATAACAAATCAGCAACCTGTCATAATCTCTGGAACTGCCCAGGACTGGAGTGGTGTAAGGTCTGTATCCCTTTCAGGAAGCTTTATTCCAAAGGGTTCTTCTACTACACGCAAAGATCCTATAAATAATTGGGTTAATACCACATTCAGCGGCGATAAAGTGGACAATGATAACGATGGTAGTATAGATGAAGAAGCATTTGACGGTATAGACAACGATAGTGATGGTCTTGTGGATGAAGACTTGATTCCTGTAGATAATTTGTGGGATCCGGTCTACTGGATATACAAACTGAAACCTCAGGGTAACGGTGATTATATAATAAAACTACGCGCTACAGATTCCATTAACCATTCGTCTGTTGTTCCTGATAATCTCCGCATTAAATATGATACAGCCCCACCGCTGCATACTGGAACAGATATAGATGTGGATTCCGCATTTCCGTCAGAACCTGGGGCAAAAGAAACAAGGGTCAGGAATGGCGAGACAGTCACCATAAGGACTCACTGGGATGAATTGGATTACAACGTCAGTATAGACCTTTCTCAACTTGATTCTGCGGTTACTGAACCTGTGGAAATGGAAAGTCTGGATGATGGTGAATACATACTAACACATGTGGTATCTGATGATAACACCAAGCCCGATGGTTTCAAGAATCTGATTATAACCGCTGAGGACTCAGCAGGGAATGTGACGGTATATGATGATATAACCCTGAGGCTAAGAAACAACCTTCCCAGCATAGTTGATGTATCCTCAGACAGACCAGCCTATTCAAATGGTTCGAATGTGAAATTAACTGTAGTGTGTGATGCTCCGGATCTGAAGGTTACAGCAGACTTCAGTCAACTGGATTCCAACTATATTCCTGAAGCTGTGGAGACTACAAATAACGGTGACAACACATATACTGTAGAATATACAATTTCCCAGAGCAACCTGTGGTGGGATAGACCAGATGCCTCGATAGTTGTGACAGCATCCGATGGTGTGGAGTATGTAACATGGACATATAAAGTAGCTCTGGATAATCTTTATCCTGTATTGACAGAAACTCATCTGCATAAGGATGATATGTGGCATAAAGCCCGAACGGAGGAAGAAAATACTCTTTTATCCGGCGTTTCCTTTGCTGATGGTGACCCTGTAACATTGAGAACAAAATGGGATATGTCCGACTACACGCTGAAAGTTGATTTCAGCAATATAGATTCCGGGTATACATCCGGCAGTGAAGAAACAGAAGCTGACGAAGCTGGAACAACGTATACAACCCATTACGAGATCAGCAGTTCCAATACTATACCGGATGGTGAATATGCTGTTATTATATCCGCTGAGGATAAAGCCGGTAACCTTGTTGAGTATAAACTTATGGTGAAACTGGATAATACAGCACCGGGTATCATGGAAGTTAGAAACGCTGATGATGATAATATATACAAGAATGGGGATACTGTAACGCTGTCGGTTGTTCTTGATGATAATAATTACAACTTAACAGGGGATTTCAGTCCGTTGGATTCTACATATCCTGTCGGGCTGAAACAGGTAAAAGAGCCTGTAAGTAATGGAGATGGCACATTTACCTATACCCTGAAATACGCCATATCAAACGAAAACACAAAAGCCGCAAACGGTGTCGTTACGGGTATTCCAATAACAGTTACTGCTACAGACGTTGTAGGTAATTCATCTTCAGATTCCAGAATAGAAGTTGATCTGGACAACCTACCACCGGAACTTGTGATAGAAAAGCCTGTAACCAGCGGTGCTGCTCCATCTGTAGAGGTATTGTCCGCTCGTATTGAAATTAAAGGACATACTGAGTCGGATGCTTTGGTTACTGTTGCTCCAAGAGGTTATATAAACGCTTCGACTGAGATTTCTGTTGATAAGAATGGAAACTTTAGCTGTCTGGTATCACTAAAAGTCGGAGAAAATATCATAACAGTTTCAGCCTTAGACGAAGCCGGAAACCAGGCGTTGGAGAAACTGAGCATACTATATCGTCCATTGATTAAGTCTGCCGATGGTGGAACTGTGTTCCTGCCAGAAAAAAGAGATGATAACATCAGTGATAACGATACCCGTATAGAGGTATCTTCCGGTGCTGTGGATCGGGACTTCACCGTTCATATAAGTCATATTGAATCACCTGAACCGGCTGAAAATAATCCCGATATTGGCCCGGGTTCTATATTACCACTGGTTGCTTATGAATTTGATCTTATGGATGAAAATGGTGAAAAAGACTTTTCTGACACCTTTACCAGTCCGGCAACCCTTTATTTACAGTATCAAGGTATGAGCAATATAAACGGAAATCTGGCTGTGTTCCGTTGGGATGGCGTAAGATGGAATAAAATCGGTGGCCAGACGGACAAAAACAGAGATAACATCAGCGTTACCGTTAACGCTCTTTCCATCTTTGGTATTTTCGAGGTAAGTGAAGTGCCCGGAGAATTTAAACTGCTGGGTGCTAATCCAAATCCATTTACACCAAATAATGACGGTATAAACGATACTGTAAGTTTCTATTTCAATAATCCTGATAATAAAGATTCGATAATCAGAATATTTGATCTTCGGGGCAAGTTGGTAAGAAGACTGGAAAATGGTTTCACCACATGGGATGGTCTTGATGACGAAGGCCAACCTGTGGAAATGGGTGTATATGTATATCAGATAGAGGTTGATGGCGAGGTTAAAGGTAACACAATCGTTTTAGCCCGATAATTACAGGGACGCATTTATAAGGGTGATAAAATTATGAATCAAGAAAATATAGACAAATTTCATTTCAAAGTTTCAATAGCCCTGGGTTTTCTGCTTATGGCTTTAATTATGCCTTTCAGCAGTTATGCGGCTTTTGTTGACAGGGGAGGAGTGCGTCCTATGGGGATGGGTGGGGCCTTTGTGGCTTTGGCTGATGATTCCTCTGCCGTAATGTTTAATCCTGCCGGTATTGGTCAGCTCGGAAGGACTGAGGTTGCTGCTGCTTATGATAGACTTTACGCAGGACTTGAGGATGACAGCTTGGGACGAGGTTACATAAGCTACACCCAACCATCGGGGCAATATGGGGCCTTTGCTATCAACCTGGCGATGTTAAATACGCCATTATACCGTGAGACGACTATATCCCTGGGCTATGGTCGGACATTTGGTAGAGTATATCTTGGTGTAAATGCTAAAGGCCTTTTTGCCGGTTTTGATGAAAATGATTATACAGAGATAGATCCACTTTTCAGCGAAAGTATGACAACAAATGGTATCGCTCTTGACGTGGGAACCCTGATTAAAGTAACAAACAATTTATCCTTCGGTTTTGCCCTGTTAAATGTAAATCAACCGGATATGGCTCTGGATGAAAACGCAGAAGATAAAGTTCCTATGTTGTTGCAGGCGGGAACGGCCCTTAGATTCGGAAACATTACCCCGGTTGTAGATTTTACCTACAGGAATAAAGACGTTAATGACAGCAAGGATATAAACCTGAATGTCGGTTTAGAGTCATGGTTAGCTGGTGGAAGCATAGGTCTTAGAGGTGGTTTTAACTTCCATGATATGTCCCTGGGTGCGAGTTATATAATAAATCGTGGAGGTAATACAGACGCACAGATCGATTACGCCTTCAGATACCCCTTATTCTTTAAAGAAGATTCTATAAGCGATATTTACGGAACTCATCAATTCTCCCTCAATGTCCGTTTCGATAGTTTCAGCAGAAGCTCTGATCTGAATATTGAAGATGGCGATGAAGATATTGCCGCAATCCATGAAGATATAGATGAAAGCCTGCAATTAGCTGTTGAACATAAAGAAGCTGGTCGTCTTGGTGATGCCTTAAAGGTTTGCGAGGATATACTGGATCCTGAAAGCGGAGCAGAATTAACTGCGATTCTGGACGCTCATGTTATTGCAGCCGATATACTCTTTGAAATGGATCGGCAGGATGAAGCATTGGAACATTTAATGACTGCCGTAAGAATTGCACCAAAAGACCCGAGAATACATTATGAACTGGCTATGTTGTATAAAAAGAAATGGGAATCAACTGGCAGTCGGAATTGGTATAACAAAGCGATTATTGAAATGGAAAAGATAAGGATGATTGACGAAGATTTCCGGGATGTAAAAGTTCAGTTGGCTAATCTAAAGAAGGAAGGGTAAGAAATAATCTTGGGTATTCCCCCTCCTCACCCAAGATAAGGGCATTGCCGTAAGGTGATGCCCTTTTTTATTGGTTTGACCAGGCATATTTTTCACCATAATGCAGACCTACACTGACCAGGTCTGTTATATCGACAATTCCATTACCATCAGTATCCGGGTTTGGAAGTCTGACTCTTGTTATTGGCTTGCCAAAATTATCCAGCACATTTTTTAAATCCTGATCATTAACAATACCATCCAGGTTTGTATCCCATGGTTTTGTGCTTAGTTGTGATAGCTGTATTTCATATATCATCAACGGTGATGGACTTGTAAACTCAAAATTCCTTTTAACGGCTATATTATCTTCGCTAAGCCATGTACGTTGAATCAGAGTCATGGGTATTCCTATCCATCTGCCCTTATATGTGCTTTCCAGCAAAAGGGTATCAAAAACACCAGCGGGAACTGATATTGTCTGGGAAGAAACCCTGGTTTTTATTGTTACGTTCTTTATATCCAGATCGATCGGCATTGCAAGACCGGGTATCTGGATGTTTTTGGCTTGCAGGTCAGTTTTTTCTGTCCATGTATTGCCCGGACTAATTGGGTAACCAATAGCAATTATTGCCCTGGCAAGTTTCAGTTCGCTTTTGCTTATTTTAAAGCCTTTTTGCAGTAGGTCACCGGCAAAGGGTGCTATCTGAAAATAAAAATGAGATATATTGGAGGGAGATTCAAAGGTGCAGTCGTAAAACTCCACTTCATCAATAATAATATTTTTATCACCAAATATAAATGTGCCGTTCTTGCCAATATCCTGGCCATCTGAATCGGCTGTAATGGTATAGACCATAGG
>WJIO01000308.1 GCA_014730235.1 Candidatus Poribacteria bacterium | reverse complement strand
GTTGAGCCTACAATTAAAGAGGCTTATCCAAAAATAAAAGAGGAAAACGTATACAAAGAAATTGGTAAAATAAAAGAACCCATCCATAAAAAAGTACCTGAAGTTACAGATATGGAGATGGTTCTCGAAAAATACTCAAAGCTATACAAGGTGGATTTACCCCTGGTAATGGCTTTGATAAAAGTAGAATCAGAATTTAATCCCCAGGCCATATCACCGGCAGGGGCCATGGGACTTATGCAGTTAATGCCCGAAACGGCAAGGAATTTAGGACTTGTGGTAGATGGCCCCATTGACGAGCGGCTGAACCCGGTTAAAAATCTAGAGGCCGGTATACAATACCTCAGGTCTTTGATGGATACATTTGATAATCCTATAGATGCCATTGCGGCATATAATGTCGGCCCAAAAGTAATACATAAAGGCCTCCCAACAAATGCAGAAACACTACAACATGTATATAAAGTTTTACGTCAGAAATACATATACGAAAATAGCGCAGAGCTTATGTATTGCGATATTAACGACATGACGAAAAATTGTGAAGAACCAAATAAGACAATAAAATCATTGACACAAGTTGTGCCTGTAATAAACAAAACAATGTAACTGAAAATAGCCAAAAAAAGCTTGACATGAAACCTATATTTTGTTAAGCTTAATATCACCGGTGCCGAGGTAGCTCAGGTGGTAGAGCAGTGGATTGAAAATCCACGTGTCGGGAGTTCGACTCTGCCCCTCGGCACCATTTCTATGCCGCTTGCCGGCGTAGCTCAGAGGCAGAGCAGCTGATTCGTAATCAGCTTGTCGGAGGTTCAACTCCTCTCGCCGGCTCCATCCCGCTATATTATACTTTTCTATTATTTCCGCCAGCGTTTTTCCAGACTTATTCAATTACTATCAACAACTCAACATCGATCCATAAAAAACATCCCGGATCAACTTTAATAAACCTTTCCTGTATCTCACCGTCTAAGCGATATAGGAGGCCAATTTGACTAATGAGGACCTCGAGCTTGTTGAAAGCTTTCAAAAAGGTGAAATAGAATCCTTCGATATACTGGTAAAAAAATACCAGGACAGGGTATATGATATTGCCTATCGGTATACCCATGACCCAGAGGATGCATACGATCTTTCACAAGAGGTTTTTGAAAAGGTTTTTAAGGCTCTTGGACGTTTTAGAAAAAAATCTTCGTTCTATACATGGCTATACAAGATAACTGTAAACGCCTGTATTGATTACAGCCGCAAAGCCAAAAAAATCAGATCGATATCCATGGAGGAATGGCTTCCACCTCAGGAGGAACTGCATACAGAGCCAAGTTATTCTCCTGAAGCAATGCTGGAACTTAAGGAACTGAAGAAACAGATAAATCAGGCCATAAAACAGTTGCCACCAAAACAACGGGCTGTATTTATAATGAAACGTCAGGAAGGCTTATCCCTGGAAGAAATAGCCCAAACTCTAGGTCGCTCAGTAGGCACAATAAAGGCCCATTTGTCCCATGCAACACACAAGCTTATGGATATACTTGATCCATATCTGAAAGAATGAACAATATTAAAGGAGGCGTTTTATAGATTCTAAATTATTTGTGTTATTGACCAATCAGGTAAGGGAGTGTTTGAAATGAATTGCAAAAGAAGCAGAAAATTGATTGCAGATTATGTAAACGGTTTCCTGGAACCCAAAAAAATCCGGAAGTTTAAAGAACATATAGCAGAATGTGAAGATTGCCTTCAGGAACTAAGAGAAACGGAGCATATCCTCCAGCTCATAGAAGAATTAAAAGTAGAATACCCTCCCGAGGTAATATGGAAAAACTTTTTGCCCGATCTGCATAAACGGATACAAAAAGAAGCTGTTATAGCATTTAATAAGCAGCAAAAACAACGTTTATACCTTTTACCGGGGTGGCTAGCCAGTACAGCAATACTGGTTTTGACAATACTCGCCTCTGCTATGTTATGGAATAATGAAGATACTGCTCCAATGAAAATTCAGCGAATATATACCAGTGAAAGCAAGGGTACACCGCCTGAATCCGTTATTATAGCAGGTGAAATTTCCAGGATACTTATAACCGAATCAGAAGCCGCTGAAATAGAAAAACTTGAAGATTTTACTTATACAGAACCTATTTTTCCGTTTCAACATGAAGAGGAATATTCCACAAAAATATCTGATAAAAATCAGGATAAAATAAATACCGATAATAACGAAGGTTACATAGAATTTATGCTGGAAAATGGATTTGAGGATATAGGTGGAAGCTCAATAACAGATTCTGAATATTATGATTAATCTGTTTGTCATCCCCGCAAATGCGGGGATGACAAACCTGGAAAATTTTCAAATTACTACCACACGAAACCCCGAAAACCAGAAAAATTTGATCTGGAGGACAAAATGGCGAGAAGAACCATAAATATAATATTGACCTCTATAATATTAATCTTTGCTCTGGGTTTATTGATTGCCCTGGAAGCTCAAACGAGTGATAAGACAAAAAAAAGACAACCTGAACCTATAGATATAAATATCTCAAAAGAGGATATGCCACGTCTTGTAGAAATAATAAGAATATGGAAAATGGTTGATGAATTGGATCTGGAAGAAGATCAACTAACATTTTTTTTGCCAAGATTCAAAAAATATGATAAACTAATATCAAATTATTACAGAAACAGGCATAATTATATAAAGGATACTAAAGTTCTTCTGGAATCAAACGCCACGGATATACAGTTGGAGGAAATGATAGCGAAATATAGAGAATCAGAAATGGATTTTTTTAAGGAATACCGGGAATTATCTGATGAGCTTTATTCAAAACTTACTGTAGAGCAAAGAGCAAAGTTTATTGTTTTTCAGGATGAATACAGAAGAGATATGAGAAGACTGCTCAAAAATCTACAGGACCTGAATAATCTTCGGGAACAAAGGATGAAACACCAACCTCAAACCCTGGAAAAGAAATAAAATATATGGTTCTTCCGGGTTTGGTGCGATAAAGATAAGAAACTTCTATATGCTGTCATTCCTGCTTCAAGCTTTTTTTAAAAAAGCTTGAAGCAGGAATGACAGGCAAAGTGGGGTTTTCATGTATAAGTTGTGATTTTTCTTCATTCTCACGCTAAATCCGGAAAAAGCAAAGCTTTTTTAGAATTATCAGCTTCAAATATCAAAAAAGGATATACATACATGAAAAAAGATGATAAAGGCAATCCGGATAATTATTCTAAGCTTCGCCAAAAAGCCGAGAAAAAAATGGGACATCTACGTCTAAATAAAAATCTGGATGAAATGTCATCTGAGGACATGCTCGATCTTATCCATGAACTGCAGGTACACCAGATTGAGCTGGAGATGCAGAACGAGGAGCTTCGCCGCGTCCAACAGGAACTTGACCAGTCCCGGCGTAAGTATTATGATCTCTATGATTTCGCCCCGGTTGGATATCTTATAGTCAGCGAGGAGGGTATAATTCAAAAAGCTAATCTCACCAGCGTTAAAATGCTTGGACTTGAGAAAAGTTTTCTGATCGGTAAGCCATTCTCCAGTTTCGTCACCAAGCATGACCATGATAAGTTTTATCAGCATCGCAAGGATGTTTTCGCAGAGGAAGACCCGCAAACTTGTGAGTTGAGATTGGTGAGAAACAATAATACTGAGTTTTATGCGCAACTGGAAAGCATCGTCATAGAGAACAATGACGAAGGCCATAACCAATACAGAACAGTCCTAACCAACATAACCACTCGAAGACACGCGCAGAATGCGCATCAGGAGAGTGATAAACGCCTGCATGCAGTGCTGGAAAATGCCTCAATAACCGCAAGCTATATGGATACCGATCTAAAATACACCTGGGTTTATAATACCCATCCCGACTTTGTACCTGAGAAAACCCTGGGCAAGCGAATTGATGAAATAATACCCGGTCCCGTCGGGGAAAAGATGCTGTTAATCTATCAGAGAGTTCTGGAAACCGGGATTGGTGAAAAATTCGAACAACAGTTCGATCTGACTACTGGAACTGAGATTTATGATGTTACTATCGAGCCGCTTAGAGATGCATCAGGAAATATTACAGGCCTAACAACCATAGCCATAAACTTGACTGAATTCAGACTCGCAGAAGAAAAGCTGGATGATCTTGAGAGAAAATATACACACCTGTTCAAGCTAACACCCGATGGGGTGATAACCATCAGTAATGTCGGTATAATAAAGTCCATAAATCCGGCAGGTACAAAGATACTGGGTTACGAAAAAGCGGAAAAACTGGTGGGAAAGAGTGTCGAAGAATTATATATAAATCCAGCAGACCTGCAATCGATCCTTGAGATACTAGCGAATAAAGACTTATATGAGAACTATGAAGTAAAAGCCAAAAAGAAAGACGGATCACCGGTCTATTTAATATCCAGCGTTGCAGTGGATAGAGGTGAAGACGGAAATATTCTTACGTTTGAAGCTATATTTAAGAATATCACACAGCAGAAGCTCGCGATGAGCGAATTACAAAAAGACCGCAACCATCTGGTGGGTATGGTGGACGAGAGGACATCCGATCTGGCGGAAGTCAACAAAAAGCTCCAGAGAAGCTATGACATACAGAAGGCAGTAAACTCACTCATGGAGATGTCCCTGAAGGATACCTCACTGGAAGATATACTCAACCACGCTCTGGATATTATCTTTTCCACCCCCTGGCTATCTTCAAAGCCGCAAGCCGTTATATTCCTGACGGAAGAGGACTCGGATAATCTTGTTCTGACAGCCCACAGCGGCATCTCGGAAAAACATCAGCAGACATGCAAGCGCATACCCTTTGGCAAATGTGTCTGCGGACGAGCAGCCTTAGAGCAAAAAACACTGTTCTCAGACGGCACAGAAAACCTCCACGAAATCAAATACGAAAATTTTAAATCCCATGGATTTTACGTCGTCCCAATAATATCATATGATAGGGTAATCGGGGTGATGAAACTGAACCTGAAAGATGGTCAAAAGTATAATAAAAAAGAGGAGGAGTTCCTGGAATCCATCGCTAAAATACTTGCTGGTATAATCGAACGAAAACAGATGGAGGATGAACTGGCAGAAGAAAGGAAGTCACTTGCCCAGCGCGTCCAGCATCAGACTTCCAAACTGCGTGAAGTCAACATGGATCTTGCCAAGGCAGATCGCATGAAGGATGAATTCCTCGCCGCCATGAGCCACGAACTGCGCACACCTATAAGCGGCATACTGGGCATGGCAGAAGTCCTGAAATTCAGTGTCTACGGACAGCTCAACGAGGAACAGACAGACTCTGTGACTGCCATTGAGGAAAGCGGACAGCATCTCCTGAGTTTGATCAACGATATACTGGACGTCTCGAAGATCGAGGTAGGTCAAGTGAATCTGGAACTGAAGCATATCCCCGTAAAGCAGGTCTGCAAAGCCAGTCTTCGCTTTGTGGAACGTGACGCCCGGATGAAAAAGCTAAAGTTATCATCCAGCTTTGACAGCACTGTTACTTTTATACTGGCTGATGAGCGTCGGCTGAAACAAATACTCGTAAACCTTCTGAGCAATGCAGTCAAGTTCACCCCCGAAGGTGGTTCTGTGGGCCTTGAGGTAGTCGGAGATAGTGAAGGGGAGAAAGTGGACTTCACAGTATGGGATACAGGTATAGGTATACCGGAAGACCAGATACCAAAACTTTTTGAACCGTTCGTCCAACTGGACAGCAAGCTATCTCGCAGACATAGAGGAACGGGCCTGGGTCTGGCTCTGGTTAAGCAGTTAGTTCATATGCACAACGGGTCCATCTCAGTTGAAAGCAAAAAGGCTAAAGGCTCGCGTTTTAGCTTCTCACTGCCCTGGAGAACAGCAATTCAGAATATAGAACCTGATGAGACTAAATCAGATACCTCAGAACCTGCAACCGCCAACTTAGCTTCGCTCATGAAAATTTCCAATCCAACCGGTAAACCGCCGGCTATCCTACTTGTGGAGGACAACGAGATAAGCATCAAGTCTATTTCAGCCTATCTTTCGGCCAGCGACGCTCAGATTATTATCGCAACAGATGGCAAAGAGGCTATCCAGTTGGTCAGGGAAAAAAAACCCGATCTGATCCTGATGGACATCCAGATGCCCGGTATGGATGGTTTAGAGGCCATCCGAATCATTCGTGAAGACCCTCATATAAACGACACACCCATCATCGCCCTCACAGCCCTCGCCATGCCCGGTGACCGAGCAAAATGCCTTGAAGCAGGTGCTAACGACTATATCAGCAAGCCAGTAGGAATGAAAAATCTGGTTAAATCAATCCGAAAGCAACTGTCAGATCAAAATACATCCTCATAAGCAATTTTCTATAATAATTATGGTTCTTCCGGATGAAGTGGATTAAAGATAAGAAACTTCTTTATGCTGTCATTCCTGATTTCGCAAGAATGACAGGCTGAGGGAGTTTTCAATTATAACCACACTAAACCCGGAAGAACCAAGAAAGGAAATAAATAAATTGCAGATCCCGGAAAAAATGCTGGCAATGGTACTGGAAGAACAGGAAAAGCCCTTGATTGTCAAGAAAGTTCCTGTTCCAGAACCAAATCCCGAGCAAATATTAATACGAGTCAATGCCTGCGGTGTATGCCGTACGGATTTACATATAGTTGATGGTGAACTCTCCGAACCTAAATTACCCCTTATACCCGGTCATGAAATAGTTGGTAAAGTGGTTAAGGTGGGTGATAACGTTAAAAATTTTAGTGTGGGAGAAAGGGTTGGCGTTCCCTGGCTGGGTTATACAGATGGAGATTGTCGTTTTTGTTTGAGAGATCAGGAAAACTTATGTGATAATGCCCTCTTTACTGGATACACAATTGACGGTGGTTATGCCGAATATACCATCGCCGACCACCGATACTGCTTCAAAATACATGACAGCTACGAGGATGTTGAAGCCGCGCCGTTGCTGTGCGCGGGACTAATAGGATATAGATCGTATCGCATGGTTAAGAAAGATATGAATCGTATTGGCATCTATGGTTTTGGAGCAGCAGCACATATTATCGCCCAGATAGCAATATATGAAGATAAACAGATTTACGCATTTACAAGACCCGATGACACAAAGGCCCAGGAATTTGCCTGTAGCCTTGGCGCGGTCTGGGCAGGCTCATCAACGGAACCGCCGCCGGAAAAGCTGGATGCAGCAATTATCTTTGCGCCTGTGGGTTCTCTGGTTCCGGCAGCATTGAAAGCAATTGATAAAGGCGGAAGCGTCGTCTGTGGAGGCATACATATGAGCGATATACCTTCTTTTCCTTATAATATATTGTGGGAGGAAAGAGTCATTCGATCAGTAACAAACCTTACACGGCAGGATGGGGATGGATTAATGGAGATCGCACCGAAAGTCCCTGTAAAAACAGAGGTGCAAACCTTTCCCCTTAAACAGGCTAACGAAGCCCTCGATTATTTACGTCAGGGAAAGGTTGAGGGAGCTGTTGTTCTTACTATGGCTGATTCTTCATCTTAACCGGAGGGGCTTTACATAACTTTATCCAGCATCATCTCTAATTCTTTTTCCTCTATGTCTGACCAGTACTTATAAGCATCAGCCACAGCATATCTCCAGCCTTTTCGTATGTTGGGACAATAGACCTCGTTCACTTTCTGGATTAAAGATTGCATGGATTCATAATGTGCAGTTGGTACAGCTACAACTATCCTTTCAGCTTCCAGCTTGCGAACAGCTTCTACCGCGGTCTTCATGGTGAATCCGGATGCAAGCCCATCGTCCACCAATATTACCGTATGTTTGGATATTGCCGGAATCGGAAGATCACCCCGCAGATTATCAATCCGTCTTTGCACCTTCTCCTGGGTATTCTTAATTCCTTCTTCAACAGTCTGGGGAGTAAGTTTTAAATTGGATATTAATTCCTCGTTCAATTTAACAGTCCCATCAAAGGTCACCGCGCCGTAACCAACCTCAGAATTCCAGGGCAAGATGATTTTACTGGTCACGGCCAAATCTAACACCAGATTCAACTTTCCCGCTATAACTGACGCCACTGGTACTCCACCAGCAGGAATAGCCAGCACAATGGAATTACTACGGCGATATGATTCCATCATGCCAGCCAGCACCTTACCGGCATCATTCCGATCGCGAAAAACCCTGATCTTGTCTCGCATCCTGGGTAAATCAAAGACTTTAGCCATTTCCTGTTTCATACTCATTTTACCATCCAAATTCATGTGGTCCAAAATCAGCTTTGTAGAAAGGCGCTATAACGTGACCGGATGGTGATACCTCATCAATTTTGTCACAATCTTCCTCAGTAATTTCCACGTCAGCAGCCCCTAAATTGTCCTCTAACTGTTCCATAGTGCGCGGCCCTGTTATTGGACTGGTAATTCCCGATTGATGGGCGCACCAGGCTAAAGCCAATTGACTTGGAGTGCATCCTTTATCCTTGGCGATTTCTTCAATAACATCTAGGACATCAAAAGCTTCATCACTGAAAAGGCCCTCTCTGCCGCCGCTGTTATGAAATCTTGTTCCCTCAGACGGTTCCTCATCGCGGCTATACTTGCCGGTAAAAAATCCACCAGCGAGGGGTGACCAGGGTATCAAGCCTATGCCATACGTTTTGGCCATAGGAATTAACTCCCTCTCAATACGTCGATCCAGGGGATGATAGGGCGGCTGTTCACAAATAAAACGATTAAGCCCCAGTTCCTTTGAAATCCAAAGGGATTCCATAACCTGCCATGCCGCAAAAGTGCTGGTACCGATGTAGCGAACTTTACCTGCGCGTATCAGATCATCCAGAGCGCGAAGCGTCTCATCAATTGGTATTTCCGAATCAGGGCGATGTATTTGATACAGGTCAATATGTTCCGTTTGCAGGCGTTTCAGGGACGCCTCACATTGTTGTATAATATGGCGGCGGTGATTTCCTTCGCCATTTGGGTCATCATCGTCCATTGTTCCATGTACCTTTGTCGCCAGCACAATGCGATCCCGTTTGCAATTTCTTTTGAGTGCTTTACCAACCGCTTGTTCACTTAGACCACGATTGTAAACATTCGCTGTATCCAGAAAATTTATACCTCCATCAATAGCCCGGTCTATAATATCCATTGCATCTTTTTCTTCAGTGCGCCCACCAAAAGTCATACATCCCAGACAAAATTTACTTACCTTTACTCCTGTACGTCCTAATCTTCTATATTCCATTACTCCTATTCCTTTCTTTGTATACTAAATAATTTATTCAAATGAATTAAAAACTTCTTTGGGCTCCTGGCATACGGGACACTGATCAGGTGGTTCTCCTTCGACGGTGTGTCCGCAGGTTTGACATATCCACATAACACCAAGTTCTACATCTTTCCCTTTTTCCGAAGCCTTCTTGGCTTTTTTGAAAAACACAGCATGGGTTTTCTCTGCCATATAAGCCCATTTAAAGCTTTTTTCAGCTTCGTCTTCCCCTTGAGCTTTAGCTACGGCTCTATATGCCGGATACATTTCGTTTATCTCAAAGGTTTCACCTTCTATAGCTACGTCCAGATTTTCAGAGGTGCTTCCCAATCCAAAACCAGCAATGCTTGCAACCAAAAATGCTCCACCTACGTCAGCCATTGTACTGAAGTGATTTGTAGAGTGTATTCGCTCAGCATCAGCTATGGCAGTAAACAACCGGGAAATATTGTCAAATCCTTCATCCTTTGCTTTTTGCGCATATATCACATATCGCATATGAGCTTGACTTTCTCCTCCGAAAGCAGATCTAAGATCTGCTGCTACCATGTCTCGCATTTTTATATTTCTCCTCGTTTCTATAGTTTCGAAGTTTTTTGCAACAACATAACGTCAATACAATCGAAAAACCTTTTGTTTTTATTTGGAATTATTCAGAGGAATTTCAAAATATAAAGTGCAACAAACATGCCATAATGATATAAAATCGAGTTAGTATCCTTATAAGCTTACACTATGCCTTCTATGAGGTTTTTTAACCAGGTAATAAAAGACAAACAGAGCTTTGAATTACCGTTGGGTAACACATAACGTCGTTGTATGACAAACAACGACAAAATGTATTATTCATTTGAATAATTTTATGTAATCCCAAATCACCATGAAAAACGTTATGAAAATTGATATACTCATCCTTGACCATTATTGCCTGGGACGCTATAATATCCATAGGAGAAATAATATATGAAAATATTGAAAAAAATATTGCGGATTCTTTTGCTGGTTTTCATGGTTATATTTTTTATATGTGCTGGTATACCTGTGGGTATGATCATAGCGTATTGGGATGATCTACCTTCCCTTGAACCTTTGGAATATGAAACTCAGGCGTGGCATTATCCCACCAAAGTCTATTCTGACTTTTTTCGCGTAAGAACGAAGACTACCTTTAGCAACTTACTTAGAAGACTTGAGCGGCTTGAATATATACAGACAAATTATATTCCAGAAAACCCCGGTCAGTATCACCTTAAGCAAGATGAAAAAAGCCCTAATAATGAGATGGTATTATATCTAAGAGAAGTGAATTACCCGAGGATGAGAATAGCGGAACGCATTATTAATATTCAGGTTACTGATGGTAAAATCACTCGTATGATGGAATCAGAGCAGGAATTTATTAACGAATTCATCCTTGAACCGGAGGTAATAGCTGAATTCTATGGAAGCGAGGGCACTGATCGGGAACTGGCAAGCCTTTCGGAAATACCCGACAACGTTATTAACGCATTCCTGGCCATTGAGGACAAACGCTTCTATGACCATTGGGGATTTGATTTATACCGAATTGTTGGCTCAATGTGGTGGAATATAAAATATAGCTGGAAATACCATAGATTCCAGGGGGCCAGCACCATAACCCAGCAACTTGCAAAAGACCTGTTTCTGACCAGGCATCAAATTCTGGTTAGGAAGATCAAAGAGGGACTTCTGGCCATAAAAATCGAAAGTGTTTATACAAAGGATGAAATCCTTGAAAGATACCTGAACAGGGTCAACCTTGGAAGATACGGCGCAAGAGAGATTTACGGCGTGGCTGAAGCCGCCCAATATTACTTCAATAAGGATTTATCGGAACTTAGTATACATGAAGCCGCAACCCTGGCGGCGATCCCCAAAGATCCCCCCCGGTATTCCCCTATCAGAAACCCGGAAAGTTCCCACAGGCGGCGACAGATAGTCCTGAGACAGATGCGTAAACTGGGATTCATAGACGAAGTAGAGTTTAAGGAATCCTACGAATCCCCATTAATGACAGTTTCACCTCAGGAACGTACATCCAATAAGGAAGTTATGCACTTCCTGGAATATGTTCGAAACAAGCTGGTGGAAAAATACGAGCCGGGAGCGCTTTACAGAAGCGGTCTCAAAGTATATACAACCCTGGACATGTCCATGCAGCTTAAAGCCAATAGCGCAGTGCAAAAAGGTCTTGGTATACTGGACAAAAACCTCAGGTATTCCCCCTATGATGAAAACAAAGTCAAGTGGTATTCAGGCGAACGCAAGGATGTCAGAAGACCTGATACATATATACAGGGAGCTTTAATTTCCATAGATCCAGCTACAGGATGTGTGAGGACTATGATCGGAGGCCGGGATTTTTACATCAGCCAATTTAATCGGTCAGTTCATCCCCACAGACAACCCGGTTCGGCTTTTAAACCCTTCATTTACTGTGCCGCCCTGGCAAATGGACTGGCCAAACCGACGACTATAGTTGTGGACGAACCTTGGGGTATTAGCGTCCCCGGAGGTTTCTGGAGACCCCAGAATTTCTACAAGACTTTTTATGGCCAGGTTACCATACGCAAGATGCTTACAAAATCCATAAACGTTGCAACAGCAAGATTTTTCAACGAGCAGGTAGGGCCCGAAAGAGTAATCGCCCTCGCAAACTCAATGGGAATCACAAGCCCGTTAGATCCTGTCCCATCCCTGGCCCTGGGTGCTTCTGCTGTGAGCTTGCTGGAGATTACATCAGCCTATGGTGTCTGGGCTAATCAGGGAATAAGGGCTAAGCCTATATGTATAAAATATGTTCTGGATATGGAGGACAGTATTCTTGAAGAAAACACGCCCCCGGTCCGACGCGTATTGAGCAAAGAAGTTTCCTATCAGATGGCCTATCTCATGCAGGGGGTTGTTGAAGAGGGCACGGGCAGAAACGTAAGAAGATTTGGTTTTGAGAGACCGGCTGCCGGAAAAACCGGAACAACAAATGACGAAACCGATGCCTGGTTCGTTGGATATGTTCCTGATCTAGTAACCGGTGTATGGGTAGGCTTCGATGAATTCGGCAAAAGCTGTCGGCACACCGGTGCTTTGGGTGCGCTACCTATATGGTATTTTTTCATGGATTCGGTTGTGGATGGCCCCGTCAAGGATTTTCCAGTGCCAGAAGGAATTGTATTCAAGACAGTTGATGCGGATACAGGACTTCTGGCATCAGAAAGATCTAATCATGCAATAAAAGAGGCCTTTATCAAAGGTAATGAACCTGTTGAATAGCTATTCAGGATATGGAATATGAACAGACCAAATTTCAAAGACGCGCCGCATATTAATACCTGTATTACAATATTTGTTTTTGTTATATCCTACGCCTGGATAGGATTGGCCTTTGCTATGGGAACAGAATCCCAGCGGATGATCGTTCATCCCTCAATACCTATAATACTTATATTTCTTCTGGCGGGTTTCAGAGGAGATGATTCAATAAACCGGGTGACAAACGTTGCCATTGTTTTAATAAGCATATGGACTCTAGCCCGGCTTCAGACTGTATTTATACCTTTTATTGTTGGCTTTTCCCTTGCCTATGTGGTAAACGTTGCAATTTCCGGCCTGCAAAAACTGCCAATACCTCTACCAAAAGGTAAGACTTTATTTCTGCCAAAGATCGCCGCTGTGGCCATAATTATCGTCCTGATCATCGGTATTATTTTATTATTCGCTTTCATTATAATTCCCCAACTTATAGACCAGGCAGCCGGAATGCGCAAGGGCATAGTTAATTTTTACAACAAGGTAAAACTCGGCACAGAAAAGCTGATTCAGGACTGGGAGGAAAAAGGTGAATATCCTTTCAAAAATCGTCTGCCTGAATCTTGGCAGGACGTTGTGGAGGATAATATAGAAAAACTGGGCGTATATATACAGGAGAGAATACCAAACCTGGCAAGAAATGCCAGTGAAATTTTGACAAATATATTCGGTGGATTATCCTCAGGACTTCTGGGAACAGTGGGGCAAATATCTAATATATTCTTTACCTTTATCGTATTTATTTATGCTGTAGGTCCCTTTAAACAACATATTCAGAAGCTTCAGAATATCGTATCTGAAGAGCATCGGGAAAATATAGCCCGTTACATCAATGAAATTGATGTCAACATGCGAGGATTTCTTAAGGGGCAAACAACAGTCATTTTTACCCTGGCGGTATTATCGGCCATAGCATACAGTATAATCCGGGTGCCTTTTGCCCTTATGGTGGGAATAATCGCCGGTTTAAGCAATGCAATACCCAGCGTAGGACCTATAATTGGCGGCTTTATAGCTGTGCTGGCTTGTCTTACAGGCTTTTTTACCGGTACAATCGGTATTAATTATTTGCTAATACAGATAGTTCTTGTTATAAGCGCAGCTATTGGTATACAGCTTCTTGATAATTCCCTGATCTCACCCAGGATATTGAGCGCAGCAGTAGAAGTTCACCCCCTGGTTGTTGTGTTTGCCATGCTTTTAGCTGTAAGCCTGATCGGTATATGGGGTGCAATACTGGCAATTCCCGGTGTGGTAATATTCCGGGCTATTGTTAAAGTTTCAGGTGAAATCAGCGCAGAGCGAGATGTCCGGAAGGCTGGTCTGGAACTGGAAAGCTAAGGAGAACATAAACCATGAAAGCAGTTGGCATAACAGGCTATAAAAACAGCGGCAAAACCACATTGCTGATAAACCTGGCAAAGGAACTGAGCAAAAGAAGGATTCAAATATCATCGGTTAAGCACGTTTCATGCAAACTCGACCTGCCGGGAACAGATACGACTTTGCATCGTCAACACGCATATCAGGCAGCCGCTGTATCTGATGACGAATCCGCCATATTTTTCAGGGAATCTTTAAGCCTTGAGGATATGTTATCATATATGAAGTCCGATTTTGTTTTGATAGAGGGATTTAAATCAAAAAAGACTTTTCCAAAAATAGTATGTTTAAAACCCAATGAAGATCCCCATGATCTTCTGGATGGTCTGGAAATATGTATTATTGGTTCATCCATAAACTCGGTTGATGATATAAAAGTTCCGGTTCTGGATAAGGAAAAAGATATTGTCATGATCGCAGATATTGCCGAAGAAAAAGCCTTTAAACTTCCGGACCTTAACTGCGGGGCTTGTGGTTTTGATACATGCTATGAACTGGCAAAGCAGATAGTTTCAGGTAATAGAACTATACAGAATTGTAAATCCCTTTATTCCGATATACAGATTAAAGTTAAAGGACAGGTGATCCCCGTTAATCCTTTTGTATCGAAATTATTCAGAAATACCATAAAGGGCATGTTGTCGGCATTAAAAGGCTTTGAAGGCGGAGATGTTGAGATTAAAATCGAGGAGGAATAATTATTTGAGATTTGCATTTTTATATTTAACCCTATTATTACTAGTTTTATCAAATTTTACAGCTTCAGCCCAGGTATTTGAAAGAGGTGAAAATAGGTTAAGAAACAGCGATTTTGAGTCTGACATCGTTGGAGAAGAACCTATTGAATGGGCAACCCAAAAAGGCGGGTGAGGATGCGACGCAAGCGAGTATCGCTTGGTAGTAGATGACACAGAAGCCTATTCCGGTAGTAAAAGTTTAAAGGTCGTAGGTATAGCAAGCACTGGTATTCCCTGGCATACTCAGGTACAGCATAATCTTGTACCTACGCTGGATGCCGATATATTCACTGTAGCTTTCTGGGCTAAAGTAGATTCCTCAGAAGGTTTAACAAGGGAAATAGATATAAGCGCCCAGATGGAAAACGATCCCTGGCCTGGATTTCACGCAGAAACAATTGTCCTGGACGGCATTGAATGGAAGGAATATAAGCATACCTTCATAGTTGACCGGCATATCAAGGAGGACATGTGGATAGGGTTGGCCGTCGCAGGATCAGACGTCAGCTTCTGGATTGACGATATAAGGTTCTTTGAGGGTGGCCCCGAAGAAGAAATATTCGGTCAGGAAACATCAGTAAAACCTGGTGGGAAAATATTTACAGTTTGGGGAGAAATGAAGTTTTAATTTATAATATTAATCAATGAATATATATTCATTGATTAATATCTTTCCATATTTTATTAAGTTGAATTAATATATCTGGCTCTTCCGTCTTGAGTGTGGTAATAATTTGAAAATTTTCTCAGCTTGTCATTCCTGATTCAAGCTTTTTCAAAAGCTTGACCAAGCATAAATTTTACATCCCTGTGTTATTGCGAAGAACGGAGTAATAAATAAAGTTTTTAGTCTGTATCAGAAGTTTTGGCTCATCCAGTTTGAGCGTGGAAGTATAAAAAACATCCTCCATTTGTCATTCCTGCTTCAAGCTTTTTGAAAAAGCTTGAGCAAAAAGGAATAAAAGTTTCGCAGGAATGACAAGCTGAGAAAATTTTCAAATTATTACCACACTCAAGACGGAAAAGCCAATTATTACCTTTATCTTCAACTGCTTCATCAGAAGCTTCTAATCATCTGCAGGAATAAGGAAGTAATTTATCCCATCAAAAATCAAAAGAAATGCCCCCTGCACAATCACACCATAACCATGACCCTTAAGCTCTTCTTTCCCGGATACTGCTAAGGC
>WJIO01000307.1 GCA_014730235.1 Candidatus Poribacteria bacterium | reverse complement strand
TTCTTGTAGTTAAATATCATAGCCAATTCACCTTGTTATTAAAGTTGATTATTGATATATGATGACAAGAGCTGTATTTGAATAATACGTTGCTACATCGTGTGTAACATCCGGTTTCAGATCGGAATATGATAAGAAACCATCTCCTTTACCTTTACTTACACCATCTATATTAAGTTTTGAATATTTCTCTGAACCAATTGTAGAATGTGTTCTTTCATGAATAATTAAATCACCAGGTATAGTTATCTTAAAATCATCATTATCGGCAATTATCATAAATTTTGCTGCTTCTGGATACTTGAAATGGTAATATTTAATATTTTTAGGAGCCACACCTATTACATTTCCGGCGGCAATAAGGGTATCCTCTATTTTAGTACCTATGGTTTTAGAATCCCAATCCTTCCAACGCACAATTTTGCTTGAAGGTTCTTCCTGGCTGTAATATGTAACTATCCAACCGTTTATATGAATGAAGCAGTGGACATCCTCAGCTTCTTCATCTTCATATCCTGGTACAGGATATGAACCCACTATATAATTTCCTTCTTCTTTTTCAATAGTTCTAAATGCCGTTTTTACAGCACCCAGATTTACCGTCTGCCCCAGGTTTGTATAGGCAGCTATACCAGCTTCTTTATCCAGAAAGCTGGCTTCCTCCTCCTGAGCAAAGGCAGGTCTGGCAAGGAATATATCTGCGCCGGAACTGGCTCCATCCTTAGATGAAGATTTGTACCATGCCAGATTCAAAATAATTGTTATACCAATACATACGGAAAGAATCACAATAGTCTTTGCTAATTTGCTTCTGAGTTGCATAATTTTTCTCCTTTTTTAGATTAGAACAGACCACTAATATACATAGCATAGAAAAATGCAGTAATATTTACAGATTTACCGTTACTTTCCACCTGCCATTTTCTTTAACAAGATCTACATCCTCATACTCAGTCTTCCCTCCTTTATCATGCAACCTAATGCGTAATTTAGCTTGATTATCCTCTATATCCTCCTCTAATATTTCTACTTCTGTGAGATTGAAATCATTATCAACTTTGGACTTATGTATAGCCTTAATCCAGTTTTCTACACTTCCATAATCTTTAATTGCCAAACTTAAAACCTTTTGAGAAGAATATTCTCTGGCTAGCTTGACGTTTCCATCAGCATAAATTGCTGTATAAAGTGTGCGAGTGACATCTGCCGGCTTGCGAGGCCTTCTCGCACATGAGGAAAATAGTAAAACAACAATACAAATGAGACAAACGACAAGATGCAATTTTGGTATTTTCATTTCTATTCCCCCTTGTATAATATGTATTGAAAGTATAATCTCATTACTACTAAAAGGATTATTAGGTTAATTCGTCTTTTACTTTGCCATTGTCATTTTCATTGTGGCTACATAACCACCGGCCTTGATAGTGCAGAAATACAAACCGCTGGATACAAATTCTCCTGCTTCATTTTTACCATCCCAATAAGCTGCCAGATTTTTGTTTATATAATATCCAGCCTGCTTATAGCCCAAGTCTAGCTGGCGGATAATCCTGCCTGCTGCTGTGTGTATCTTGATTATAACTTCAGCATCTTCGCTTAATTGATATGGTATCCAGGTTTCTGGGTTAAAGGGATTTGGGAAGTTTTGCATTAACAGATTTTCTTCAGCAGGTATTGATCTAGAGCTAAACTTCCCATCTATAAACCGCAAATCTGTTAAAAGACCATCTGGTTGGTAAAGTTCCACTTCCTGGAACTTTAACTGTGAAATATCAACAGCGAGTATGTCAAAATGGATTTCAGCGATTATTTGACTATTTAAATTACCGTTGCTGGCAAATGCTATGTGAATCACACCAGGTTTATTGGTATTGCTTGCCAATAAAATATCAGGATCGAAAGTTATATTAGTTGCCAGTAGTGCTGATTTATCATAGGTAATACATATATCACCACCTGCTAAATTATGTATATTATCCACTTTTACAGGAACTATTATGCTTTCACCAGATACTTCAAGTGCTTCATCCATAGTAATGGTTATTAGCCTATTGGAAACCGGAATTTGATTTCTACCTGGTGCAGCTAGTCCCGCAGCTTTACGCAGTATCAGTATGGCATCATTCGATCTGATATTGCCATCGTTGTTTACATCTGCTGCCCACTCTTGGTCTTTGGTGGGAACAAGTAATCCAGTGGCTATACGCAATGTCAGTATAGCGTCATTGGAACGGATTACACCGTCGTCATTTACGTCACCCTTGATCATACTATTTATACTGTCTGCATCATGACTCCTATCAGCAATACCATCACCGTCATTATCTATCTCTAAAGAGTAATCTTCTTCGAGTGTGTTTAGGGATAGTTGTGCTATTGCACCGGGTTGTGTAACAACATCATTAAAATGCGTAATATTTATTTCTTTTTCCTCATCGGATTGCATAACAGTTAAGGAATAATTGCCATGTTCAGTACCTGAAACTTCCAGGCTGTAGGAATCATCACCTTCTATAAAGATGGCTTTATGACCCATAAATTCCATACCATAGGAATTCGCAATTCCCTCTGCTATTTCTTTGCCTACTACTGAGGTGATGTTTCCATGACTATCTTTAATCATTAAATTAACCGGAGAATCCAAGAAGATATATATAATCCGTGCTTCTAAATCAGTGAATTTATCCCATATCAATCCGGGTATGTCCTTAGCCATATCCCAGAAAGTTCCTAAAACTTCTCCACATCCCATAAATTTTCCTTCATTCTGAGCCATATTAACTGTTTTAATAACTACTTTTAGATATGCTAATTTGTTAGGTAATTCCTTACTTGCTGAAGATTTTAATTTCGAAACAACATCAATAAATATCTGGAAAACCATTTCAATGGCAGTCTCATAATCACCGTTATCTATAGCTTTCCACAAATCGTAAGCATTAAAGATCTTTTCAGTATAAAAGATAATAGTATCCCCTACAGCTACCCCTTCCTGAATGCCTAAACCTAAACTACATATAGTTATTATTTCTATTAAACAGTTTCGGTATGCTTGTGGATTAGGGTCTGGTGTAAAAGCTATTCTCTTTTTATTATTCCCCAATTCATAATCCATTCCAGCGACTGGTATTAATTCAACTTCCAGATAGTCTGAATATGAATTTGATAGGAATGTATAGTCGAATGATACATTGACACTAGCGTTAGGTTCTATGGCATTGACAATTCCCAGTTCTACTATGCTTCCTTGGAAGAGTATGTCATCATCCCGATAAATAAATACTCCAACGCTAGTTTTGCCTGGTTGGGAAATTTTATCTCCTATATTTTTTACCCTTAATGCAACTTCTGCAGCCTCTCCTGCAACTGGATATTCCGGAAAGGTAATGGAGTCTATTATTAAATCGGGAATTAGATCAGGTTCAGGAATATCATTATTTGGCAAACCAATTATCAGTAAACTAGATGGCTTGGGAACAGCTACCAGTAAATTCTCTGAGATATAGGGTTTGTCTTTCCATACGCCAAATTGGAGCCAGTATTCACCCTCTTTATTAACAACATGATTCCAGCTTACATTTGCTTGTTGACCTGGCTGAAGTTGATAATCCAATGTCTTTTCATAATTACTAATAGCTTTCCCTGTTGAGTCAAATATGCTGGCACCGGCAATGAAACGCCATGGAATATTGCCCGTATTTGTAAAAGTCATACCTATATTAACAGAACTTCCGATTTTTACAGATACTACTTCTAACGGCGCATAGCTGTCAATGGAGGCAGACACAAATTGGCCAACAATAACCAGATCGACAGATGCCATAGACCTGGATACATCTTCTGCATTAATAGTATATTCAATGCTGATTAGAACCTCACCGTCATCTGATACGGTTATTTTAAGTATCTCTCCTTCATTTGCCACTGTTTTATTGTTTGTGTCCAGGAAAACTATACCGTATTTTCCTGCTTCCTGAGCACCTAATATACCTTCAGCAGATAAATTCCGGGTTTTATTCTCAATAAGCACATTAAGCCCGTTGGGCACATGTGTCCCATCAGAGTTACTGATTTCGCCAACAACTGTGAATATGGAAGAAGATTGTGATTGATTTGTAATTGGAAGTAGGAAAAGAAGCGATACTATAACCAAAAGAAAGTAGGAACGTAAAACTTTCAGAAGTTTTCCCATAACAAATTCCTTA
>WJIO01000306.1 GCA_014730235.1 Candidatus Poribacteria bacterium | reverse complement strand
TGGAAGTGTAAAAAACATTGTCCAATTAAGAAAAAAACATCCTCCATTTGTCATTCCTGCTTCAAGCTTTTTGAAAAAGCTTGAGCAAAAAGGAATAAGAGTTTCGCAGGAATGACAAGCTGAGAAATTTTCAAATTATTACCATACTCAAACCGGAAGAACCAAAGTTTTCACGGACATAAAATTTATGCTTCGATAAAAATTATCCGATTTACCATTCCGAATATTTGAGGAATTTTCAGAAACTTATTTAGACAAGTAAATACCGCAGGAAAGGCGATTATCATAAAAGTTTTTGCCCTTGACACTAATATGAAAAAGGTTTAAACTTAGCTTGAGTACTAAGTCTTATTCAGCTAAATACGGAGAGAAATAGTGTTAAGCTGTTCTCTCGTGTTTGGAGGTGTATACCAATACTATACGTAGTTTTTTCAATAATCTTTTGTTTATTAGGTCTCGGTATCGGGTATTATATTCGCGGTTTATTAGGTAAAAAGCGGCAAGACCTGGCGGAAATGAAAGCCAGGGAAATTGAAGAGCAAGCTCGAAAGGAGGCCGAAGACAGGAAAAAAGAGCTTGAACTTCAGGCCAAAGACGAATTATACAAACTCAGGTCTGAACTTGATAAAGAATATCAGGAACAGAAAGGGGAACTAAAACGATACGAAAAAAGACTTATAACAAAAGAGGAAAATATAGATAATAAAGTTGAGATAATAGAGAAAAAAGAGAAGGACATTTCAAACCAGAAAAAAGGTGTAGAATCCAGAAAAAAGGAACTTGATGAACGGGAAAATCAGCTTTCAAAGCTGGAAGATGAGCAAAAACGGGTTTTATCGAGGCTTTCGGGTTTATCTCCCCAACAGGCCAAAGAGGCTCTATTATCCCGTATGCGGGATGAGGCAAAATACGAAGCTGCCCTCATGATACGCAGAATTGAAGAGCAAGCCCGGGAAACTGCTGATAAACGAGCCAGAGATATTATAAGTCAAGCTATTCAAAGATGTGCCGCAGATCATGTGGTGGAAAGCACAGTTACTGTGGTTCCACTACCTGATGACGAAATGAAAGGAAGGATCATCGGTAGGGAAGGTCGCAATATCCGGGCTTTGGAGACAGAGACTGGTATTGACCTGATAATTGATGATACTCCTGGAGCGGTAATTCTTTCGGGCTTTGATCCCATCAGGCGTGAAATAGCCAGGATTGCCCTGGAGCGCCTTATCGCTGACGGCAGGATTCATACTGCCCGGATCGAGCAGGTGGTAGAAAAAGCCCGGGAAGAAATGGATCAAATTATTCGGGAAGAAGGCGAAAGAACAGCATTGGACGTTGACGTTCACGGTCTTCACCCGGAGGAAATCAGGCTTTTAGGTACGCTTGCTTACAGAACAAGTTACGGTCAGAATGTTTTGCAACATTCAAAGGAAGTGGCTCTGCTGGCAGGTATGATGGCAGCGGAACTTCACGAAAATGAAAAACTTGCCAGAAGGATCGGTCTGCTTCATGACATAGGTAAGTCTGTAGACCATGAAGTAGAGGGAACTCACGCCAGTATCGGCGCAGAGCTTGCCCGGAAATACGATGAGTCGGGCAAAGTCATACATGCCATTGAAGCTCATCATGGTGAAGTTGTGCCCCATACGGTTCTGGCAGTGCTTATCCAGGCTGCTGACGCTCTTTCGGCTGCCAGGCCGGGAGCGCGCCGGGAGACTCTGGAATCTTATGTTAAACGTTTGCAGAAATTAGAAGAAGTTGCTGATTCATTTGACGGAGTTGATAAGACTTATGCTATTCAGGCTGGTCGGGAAATAAGGGTAATATTGCGCCACGAAGAAGTGGATGATCTGGGAGCATCCCAGCTTGCCAGAGATATTGCCAAAAAACTTGAGGAAGAAATGGAATATCCCGGTCAGATTAAAGTGACGGCTATACGTGAAACCCGTGCAGTCGAATATGCAAGATAAATGATATCCCCAAATTCAGGACACAAAATACCAGACTTAGAACAGGATGCCGAAAGTTCTGAGTCTGATGTCCTGAATCTTAAATCACCTTTCAGAATTCTATTCTTCGGAGATGTTGTCGGTCGCCCGGGCCGAAGCGCAGTACGCATTATTCTCCCATCCCTTAAAGATGAATTTAAACCCGATCTTATATTAGCCAACGGTGAAAATCTGGCCGGAGGCCTTGGATTAACAAGAGAAACAGCTGATGACCTCTTTTCATACGGTATTGATTTTCTGACCACCGGCAATCATGTCTGGGATAAACGGACAGCCATTGATTATATTAATTCAGAGGAAAGAATAATAAGACCAGCTAATTATCCTGAAGGTGCACCTGGAAGAGGATATAAAATACTGGATGGAATGCCTGTCGGTATATTTAATCTATCAGGCCGGATTTTCATGGAAGCCCTTGATAATCCCTTTACTGTAGCTAAAAATATTGTTAATATATTAAAAGATAAATGCAAGGTTATCCTTCTGGACTTTCATGCTGAAGCCACCTCGGAAAAAATAGCGATGGGATGGTATCTTGACGGAAAGGTAAGCGCCGTTATCGGAACTCATACCCATGTGCAGACAGCCGATGAAATTATACTTCCAGAAGGTTCGGCCTATATTACAGATGTGGGTATGACAGGGCCGGCGGTCTCTGTTATTGGTACTAAAAAGGATTTAATAATCCAGAAATTTTTGACTCAGATGCCTGTAAGATTTGATGTGGCCAAAGGAAAAGTCAGGGTATGCGCTGTTATAATTGATATTGACACTAAAACAAGCAAAGCCATTTCAATTCAGAGATTGCAGAGAATTGTTGAACGATGATGGACTTATTCGAGGTTGATCCCCGTCGCATATACAAAGTCAGTGAAGTTACAAGGATCATCAGGGATGTGCTGGAAGAAAGCCCTGTATCCACACTATGGGTAGAGGGGGAAGTGTCAAATGTTAGCAGGCCAGCTTCCGGGCATATATATTTCTCCCTGAAAGATTCCAGAAGTCAGATAAGATGTGTGATATTCAAAAACTCAGTAAACCGCCTTAAATTTAAGCCGGAAAATGGTATAAGTGTGCTTTTATATGGAAATATATCAGTTTACGAACCCAGGGGAGAATATCAGATAATTGGAACACGGCTGGAACCCCTGGGATTAGGTTCTTTACAACTGGCTTTTGAACAGCTTAAAGAAAGGCTGGAAAAAGAGGGTTTGTTTGCCCCTGAGAATAAGGCCCCTATACCCCTTATTCCCAAAAGGGTTGGTGTTGTCACTTCGGCCACAGGAGCGGCAATACGGGATATACTTAACGTTATGGGACGCCGATTTTCCAGCGTGTCGGTGCTTTTATATCCTGTTACTGTTCAGGGTGACGGGGCAGCCCGGGAAATTGCCGAAGCTATTTTTACCCTCAATGAGATAGGTGATATTGATGTTTTAATCGTAGGTCGCGGCGGCGGCTCTATAGAAGACTTATGGGCATTTAATGAAGAGATAGTCGCCAGGAGCATCTACGAAAGCAAAATACCAGTGATTTCGGCAGTGGGTCACGAAATAGATTTTACTATTGCAGATTTTGTGGCAGATCATCGAGCACCGACGCCATCGGCGGCGGCTGAACTTGTAGTGGCCAATAAAGCAGACCTGATTAACAAGCTTGAAAACCTCAGAGCAAGATTATTCAGCAGTATAAATAATCAGCAAAATATTCTGCATCAGCGGGTTGGTAATGCTGAAAAGCGATTGATGGCAAGAGACAGCAGAGAAATTATAAATTCCCAAAGGCAAAAAATTGATGAACAGATATCTCGTCTGCAAAGAACTTTAACCAATACTATACAGCACTGGCGAAAGGATTTTCAGAACAGCAGTGAAAAGTTGAGATACGTTGGTTTGCCATCCAGAATAAAGAATATGAAGCGGGTAAAAGAAAATTTTGAAAAAAGGCTCAATGTAAGTATAAAGCACATTATGGATGCGAGGCAAAAAAGCTTTAAAAGCCTTGTTGCCCAACTAAACGCCCTCAGTCCTCTGGACGTACTTCAACGGGGTTACAGTATATGTTATAAACACCCAGATGGAGAACTGGTTACAGATGCAAACCAGATTTCAACAGGTGAAAAGCTGGAATTAAAGCTGGCTAAGGGTAGAGTTTTGTGTCGTGCTGATGAAATATTGCAGTAATAACAGGTGTTAATAAAATTATGAAAAAAGAAAAAACAAACGAAGAAATTAAATTTGAAGATGCCTTGGCCAGGCTGGAAAAAATAGTAGAAGACCTGGAAAAAGGTGAATTACCACTGGATCAAGCCCTGACAGCTTTTGAAGAGGGTATCCGGTTGTCCCGTATTTGCACCAATCAATTAAATGAAGCTGAAAGAAAGATCGAAGTGCTGCTTAAAGGTAAAGACGGGCAACTGGAAATAGAAGAATTTAATCTGGAAAATACAAGGGAATAATATGGAATATAAGATATTCTTGGATGAGTTATCCAAGCGAAAGGACAAGGTTTACAGTTATCTGGGATCTGAACGGTTTCGAAGTATGTTTCGCCCCGAGCATATACAAGACTCAGTCTACAGCTACATGAAACAGGGAGGTAAATCCCTGCGTCCTGCTGTTCTTTTATTTTCCTGTGGCGCTGTAGGCGGTAACGAAGAAAATATAATACCAGCCGCTGCCGCCATAGAGGTTTTTCATACATGGACCATAGTCCATGATGACATAATTGACAGGGATTTAAAGCGCAGGGGCGGTCTTACGGTTCACGAGGAATTTCGACAGAAAGCCTTAAATGAACTTGGATATAATCAGGATGAGGCTGTCCATTACGGAATATCAATAGCAATGCTGGCCGGGGATATGCAGCAGGGATGGGCTGTTTCCATGCTTACGGAACTTGCTGATGAAAAGGATATTGATCCAAGGCTGGTTTTATATCTTATTAATGATTCGGAAATGCGGGTGCAGAGCATGCTTATTGAAGGTCAGGTATTGGATATACAATATTCCAAACTGCCTGTAGAATCTCTCGTTGAGGAACAGATACTGGACATGCTCTGGAAGAAAACCGGCGTTTTATATGAATTTGCCAGTAGATCTGGTGCTATGCTGGGGATCAATAAAGTTGAACCTGAAAATAAATTGGTTAAAGCCGTTTCTTCCTTTGCCAGTAAGTGCGGAATCGCCTTTCAGCTTCAGGATGATATACTGGGAATTGTAGGTGATGAACAGCTTCTTGGAAAGCCTGTAGGTTCTGATATTAGAGAAGGCAAACGTACCGTTATACTTCATAAATCATTCAAGAATGCCAATGGCAGGGATAAAGATAAATTAAGAAGTATCTTTGGCAATGAAGATTCCGATATTCATGATATTGAGCAGGCAAAGAAACTTTTAAGGGATTTAGGCGGCATTGAGTATACAAAAGAATTAGCAATGGGTTATGTAAAAGAGGCGCTGGAACATCTTTCAATACTACCGTCATCAAAGTATAAAGACCTTCTGTCTTTCTGGGCAGAATATATGATTGAACGCGAATTTTAAAAAAGGAGGGACGAAGCTTGTCTATCCTGGAACAAATACACAGTCCCGGGGACTTTAAAAAGATCGAACCACATAAACTTGACGATCTCTCATGCGAAATACGGCAAAAGATTATATCCACTGTATCTCAAACCGGAGGACATCTGGCATCTAACCTGGGGGTTGTGGAGCTAACAATAGCTTTGCATCGGGCTTTTGATATATCACGGGATAAAATCGTCTGGGATGTAGGACATCAGTGTTATACTCATAAAATACTGACCGGGAGATTAGATAAATTAAACACTATAAGACAATACTGCGGTTTAAGTGGATTTCCCAAAAGAACTGAAAGCGAATATGACAGCTTTGGAACAGGACACGCCTGTACAGCAATATCAGCCGCTCTTGGCATGGCTCTGGCCAGAGATGCACACGATGAAGATCATAAAATTTTGGCTGTAGTGGGGGACGGGGCCCTTACTGGTGGTATGGCATTTGAAGCTCTTAATCATGCCGACCATTTTAAGACAGATATGATCGTGGTTTATAACGATAATGAGATGTCCATATCCCCTACTATAGGAGGGCTTACCCAGCGCATTAATAATCTGAGAACATCGGCAGTATACAATTATTTTCGCCGGGATATGGCTGACCTGATGAATAAACTGGGTCCAAGGGCAACTCAGATAGCCCGGAAAATAGACGACAGCGTCAGAACACTTCTGGCTGATGGTATGTTTTTTGAGTCTTTAGGTCTCAGGTATTTTGGCCCTGTGGACGGTCATGATATACATGGACTTATTGAGACATTTAACCGGGTTAAGAATATTCGAGGCCCTGTTGTGGTGCATGCCATAACCAAAAAAGGCAAAGGCTGTGATTTTGCCGAAGATGATCCTACCAGATACCACAGTGCTTCTCCCTTTAACACCGACACAGGTGAAAATCTCAAAAAGAAAAAAATATCTTACACCAACGTTTTCAGCGATACTCTGGTTGAACTTGCTGCCGAAGACGATCGTATCATGGCCATAACCGCGGCCATGCCCGATGGAACCGGTCTTGTAAAATTCATGAAAAAGTATCCTACCCGATGTTTTGATGTGGGCATAGCTGAACAACACGCCGTTACATTAGCCGCCGGTTTATCATGCGAGGGTATGAAACCTGTGGTAGCTATTTATTCTACTTTTCTCCAAAGAGCCTATGACCAGATAATACATGATGTATGTCTTCAGGAACTGCCGGTGGTTTTTGCTGTTGATAGGTCTGGACTTGTAGGCGCAGATGGGCCAACACATCATGGAACTTTTGGCTTTTCCTTTCTGCGCCATATACCCAACATGGTCTTGATGGCACCAAAAGACGAAGCGGAACTAAGACAGATGATAAAAACCGCTGTTGAGCATGACGGCCCTGCTGCTTTATGTTATCCCCGCTCTTCAGGCCTGGGAGTTCCCATGCCGAAAACGTATGAGTCTTTAAAAATTGGAGAAGGAGAGGTACTGCGGGAAGGTAAAGATATACTTTTACTGGCAGTAGGTACTATGGTTTATCCTGCTATTGAAGCAGCTAAAATTCTAATGGAATACGATATTTCCGCTGCTGTTATAAATGCCCGATTTATTAAACCCCTGGATAAAGGTCTGATTGCTCCATTATCCCGCAGTATCAGAAAAGTAATTACAGTGGAAGAAAACCAAATCGATGGCGGCTTTGGAAGTGCTGTAACAGAAATGCTCATTAACGAAGAAATATTAAGCGGCATAGACATCAGGCAAATAGGACTACCGGACAAATTTATCCAACACGGTGAGAGGGAATTATTGCTGAAGCTTTATGGCTTAACCTCAGAAAACATAGCTGTTAATGTATTAGAGATGTTTAATCGGGAGGAAGATGCCCAGACAATCCGAGAGACTGGACATACTGTTAGTACAACGGGGTGAAGTTCCCAGCCGGGGAAGGGCAAAACGTCTTATAATGGCCGGGGATGTATCCGTAGATGGTCAAATTGTGGACAAACCGGGCAAGCAAGTCAGTATTGATGCCCAGATTACCCTCCAGAAGCCAGATATCCCCTATGTAAGCCGCGGCGGTCTAAAGTTAGAAAAAGCATTGATTTTTTTTAAGATAGATGTAACAGGTAAAAACTGTATTGATGTAGGTGCGTCAACCGGGGGATTTACCGACTGTCTGCTTCAGAACGGCGCGGCCATGGTATATGCTGTAGATGTGGGGTATGGACAGATAGACTGGAAGCTCCGTAACGATAAAAGAGTTATACTTTTTGAACGTACAAATATAAGGTATGTAAAACCGGATCAGTTTGAAGAAGAACTGGAACTGGCTACTATTGACGTGTCCTTCATATCCCTGAAAAGTGTTCTTCCTGTTGTAAATTCTCTCCTGAAATCCCAGGGCCAGATTATTGCCCTTATCAAACCACAGTTTGAAGCTGGTAGAGGTAACGTGGGTAAGGGAGGAGTCGTCAGAGAGGGGGAAATTCACAGGGATGTAATAGAAGGCATCTGGTCTTTAGCTCTGGATATGGATTTGATTGTAAGCGGCTTAACTTACTCCCCGCTTAAAGGTCCTGCCGGTAATATAGAGTATCTTATCTGGCTTCAAAAGGGTATTTGCGAAAAATCTATTGATCCTGAAAATACAATAAATTCAGTAGTTCAGGAATCCCATACTCAATTATAACCACACTAAACCCGGAAGAACATAAAGTTCCTATTTCTGTTAAATCAAATAGAAAATCTAAAATTCATACCCGCCGAAAAGACACTGAAATCTAGAAGAGCGGCTACAACTTCCAATTTGTTAAACAAAGATAGCTTTGCTCCCCAGTTGAAACGACTGGAATCATGTTCCATCATGAGAGCTATATTGGGAGTGAAATAAAGATCTACTCCCCCAAATAGACCAACAAATTCCCGATGTTTTGCCTTTATTAAATCGCTTCCATATCCCAGATGGAGTCCCATTTTATTAATGACGGATTCCAGAACTAAAGTCTTTGATGCAACAGCATAAAGGGCGTTAAACTCATTGGTGGGTGATTCGGGTACTGACCAGATAAAATCATGTGCTCCGAAAACAACAGCAGGATATACGCGTCCTTCTTTTATAGGTCTTATTCTGATTATAATCATCCTGTCGCCCAGAGCCTGTATTTCGGGAAAATCCAGTTTTCTTGTAAGTCTCAAACTGATCTCCATAAATGGTAGATACCCTATGGTTGCAAAGGAAGCCAGACCGTTATATTTACCTTCACCATAGGCAAAGCTTTCTTTATTAAGCCATGTCATACCAATTTTTACATGCCTGTCATTCTGCATTTGGGCTGTTGGTATATACAAAAGACCATTGGAGCCGGTAAGGGATAAAGCATAAACCTGAAAGATCGGTGATATTAATATTACTATAGTTGTCAAAATAATTAGTTTTATATGCTTCATCCTTTAACCTGTATTTATTAGTCCAATGCCTTTTCAAATCTCTTAAGCACTCTTCGGTTTAGCCTTGCTAATTGACAATCAAAGGGTGAGGGTTGAGATACACTACCCGTATCATTGTAATTATTGGCAGGGCATCCACCGGTGCAGTAATCCGCAGCATCACAGATTTTGCACTCTTCCCAGATGTTTGCTCCAATATTTTCAAACTCGTCGCGTATTTCCAGGTCTGTTATGCCGGTGGATACATTACCAAAGCAGTAGGTTTCCCGCTTTGATTTTCCAAGGCCGATAAATTTACTGCATGGATACAGGTTTCCATTGGTAGCAACGGTAACGGCGTTTCTACCGGCGTGGCATCCCCATATGTTGGAAACACAAAACCGGGAGTTGGAATCGCTTTCAAAAAAGGTCATTCTAATAGGAGCTTTTTCTCGCTTTTTGTTTAAATAGAAGATACCAACCTTATCCAACTGGGATTCATATTCAGATATTGCATCTTCGCTCCAGTAGGGGCCGTATGAGGGACAGATTATAAATTGATTAAAACCCAGGGAAAAAAGATGGGATACATTATATTCAAGTTTATTGGCTGTATCGGGATAAACAGTCATCCTTACACCAAGCCAGGGTTGATAGCTTTTTACCATATCCAGCTTTTCGGTAATTGTGTCATAAGAGCCTACTCCCGATGTATCCCTGCGATGCTGATCATGAGTTTCTCTATCACCATCCATGCTTATGAGATAATTGATCCTTCCCTGACTTAATTTTAGAATATCTTCATCAAAAATGGTTCCGTTTGTGGTCGCGCTGAAATTAATCTTTTTATCTATGGAAGCCGCTTTTGGTTCTGCATATTCAACAACACTCCTGATTAAATCTGATTCCAGCAGCGGCTCACCCCCAAAAAATACAATATCGAGGGTTTTATTATGTCCCGATTCAGATATTAAGAGGTCTACAGCCTCAAAGGCGACTTTCTGTGTCATGCGATTAAACTCATTCTTACCATGAACAAAGCAATAATCGCATCGCAGATTGCAATTTTCGGTAAGAAATAACTCCATATAATTCAACGGGTGCATAAAAGCTTTGCTAATCGCTGAAGTTATAATAAGATTTATATCATCAGGAGTTACATATTCAATTTTCTGCTGCTTTAAAAGGTCTGTAAGTTGTGAGATTATCTGGCTTTTTGATGTGTTTGATATTTCGTTTTGCCAAAGATGGGTAAGAGTGTTGTTAATATGGGATATATATTTATCAGAGTCAACTTTAATTAGGTTTTTATTTGATGCCATTTTAATAGTCTTTATCTATCCTGACATAAAAGTAGACATACTAATAATGCTTGAATAACCATATATAGAGAAGTCTAATCATGGAATAAACAGGCGATAAGCATTCCTGATTTCTATATGTAGATTCAATTTTGATTGGGAACGTATATCCCATACTATTTAATGTAAATAAGTAATTTTAACCGGGGGTTCCACCCTGATCATGCGGTAAAGTGTAACTTCCTGAACATTCAAAATTGCTTGAACAGGAAAAAATTAGGGCCTGACATTCATAATCATCCCTGCATGTAAACACGTTTGTGCATACAAATTCATCACCTGAACAGGAATACTGATTTGAACAAATGTGATTAGTACAAGGTGGACTGAACTTAGCACTATCTTCAGGTCCTGCCACTGAACCGCCATTACGGTCGCAACTACCCAATGCGCCTGCCAAGCCTGTGGCTATAGCGGCTGTTTGTAATTTGCTCAAAGTTACTCCTGCGACAGAGATTTTGGCAAATTCACCAACTTTTTTCATAAATGTACGTCTGTCCATGTTAATCCGGTATATACAAAACGACGGGATATCGCTTCTTATATACCTCCTCCTTTATATATCTATATCCTTTGATAAACTATACACAGTTTTCCCCAAAAACTATGTAACTTCAGCTTCATTTAGTAATTGCAAAACAAAGCCAATATCCCCAGTGCATATTAGCAGAAAATCACAAACACTATATTACGTTTTTGTGTAAAAACGCTTTATATCTGGACGAAATTTAAATACAATTCGACCTAAGTTAAAAATGTTTGCAGAAAAAACAATCCTCCAGTAATAAAGAATACCATACGATTTTTGAAGTGTCAACCCAAAAGTCTTAAAAAACCGGCATTATAACTATTTATCTGTAAATTTATACGTTTTATACACATATAATGATTTTGAAGTTCCCTCACTCCCTGAATAACTATGTAAAGACAATGGAAAATATTTTCCATTGTCTTTAAGTCAATATTACATGGAAAAAACCGTAGCATCCAGATAATCCAGCACACCGGCCTGATCGTGTTTTGAATGAAGTTCGGCCATGACTGAATCGTCCAGCTTTCTAGCCTGTTCTATTGCCCATGTTACCCGGCGTTTTGTTCTGACTATAGTTGCAGACATCTGGTCGTCACGATCCTGGGGCAAGGGTTGGACATCAGCACCCAGCAGGCCCTTGTATTCGCCTACCTTAAGCTGCCACATGCGGTCAATAAGACTTACCATACTGTCGTCACCGGCAGCCAGGTCCCGGTCATAAGCCGGTTCGCCCTGGGCGTTTTCGTGGATGTGAAAGAGCTTTCCGGCTTCCAGAGCTTCACCGTAGTCCATAGCTGGGTCGGTCTTGCCCATAAGGCTGTGGGCCACTTCGATGTTTAGTCCCATCATCTTGCCTAATTCCGGTCGTTCCACTGTGATACGAAAAACGCAGGCTAAAGCTGATGCGGCTGTACCGTAATACATCTTAAATTTTGGCTCTTCAGGTTTTGGCTCAAAGGCGAAGGGGCACATCTTATCACCGTGTTTCTCAACGGCTTTGTCCATGATCTCTATCAACGCTTCTCGGGTTCTGCGGATGCGCTTGGGATGGAAAGCCGAAAGCAGACCGTCAGTGCCGTTAGTTCCAACCCAGTAGATATAGACCTGAGCATTTAGCACTTCGACAGCTATGTCAATACCAAATGATGTCCTCTGCATGGCTAGTTGGCGCACTTCGTCCATTTCAGAACCGTAGTTACCGTAGTTCCATTCCTTTTCAGAATTGAATAAGTTCATGGTGAAAGCGCCGCATTTCTGGTTGTGTGATTTCAATTCATCGTTGAATTTATGGGCGGCTTTCATGAGCAAGTCCATCTTCTGTGATTCGCTCATATCTTCAGGATAGCCCACTATATTTTGGGCTTCTTCGCCCAGAACCAGGTCAAGAATATCCGAATCATGGGCTTCGATGTATTCTACACCTGCGTCAGCCAGTAAATCCAGCTTTTTAGCTGTGGAAATCCATTCCCGGTTGGCTTTGAAGAATCGCCCACCACCGGAATTCATATTCCATACGCCAAAGGAAAAGGCATCCATATTGTGATTATGTTTATCGGGCCATATCTCCTCCGGCATCATAATTTTTTTATCCATTTCTCAATTTCTCCTATCTAAGATAGAATTAGCCACGATTTAAATGAATCGTGGCTAATTGAATTTCAAAGGTCTATATTAGAGTATTTCTGAACCTTTTCCCTGCTGAATTTTGGGGACGTAGGTCTTTAATTCTTCCATAACCTTCGGATCAGTCAGGTCAAGAACCTTTCCTTTTTCGTGGGACATATAACCGGCCATAATCAGCATGGTGATCATACGACCATACTCAAAGTTAAGCAGAGCGTCTTCACCTTTTTCAAAGGCGGCGATAGCATCTTTCCATTCACCTACATAACCGTATAGATCAGGTTCATTGGGCTGAAGGACTAAAGCGCCGCGGGTTGCCTGAGCTTTTTCCAGGGCCAGTTCGCTGTCGGCAATGGCATCAGCGGCAGCGTCGCTGATGAATATACCAGCCGGGGAATCAAGGGAGTTAACGGTGTAAGAATAACCGGGGCCAAAGGCTTCCATGAGAAGTCTCAGACCGGGAGCATCATACATCCATGAGTCGGTGGCCTGAGCAACACCTTTTACACCTGTTTCCGGGTCTTCAAACATGGCAGTAACCAGAGCATAGTCTTCGGCTGGGGTCACATCATAATCAACGCCTTTTTCCTTAAGCTGGCTTTTCCAGGGTTCTTTACCCCATTTCAACAGGGCCATGTTACCGCTGATCCAGAGGGGTTTTAGGTGATCGGGGGCTTTGCCGCTGGGGGTGAGCATATACATGCCAACTGCTATGCTGTGACATCCCATATCACACCATACGCCGCCGCCCTGTCTTGTGGGATCCCAGAACCAGGGTTCATGAGGGCCTCCGTGCTCTTCGGCGCTTCGGGTAAGATGCACAGAACCCATTGATTTTTCACATGCTTTAAGCTGTGTCCTTGCGTTGGTTACAGAAGGCATATGTATCTGGTTTTCAAAATAAGCCGTCTTAACTCCAACAGAATTAACGAGTTTCAACATCTCATCAGCTTCGGCCATATTTCGAGCCAGAGGTTTTTCGCATACGATACCTTTTAATTCTGCACCATTTTTTACCGCGTCAATAATCTCTTTAAGAATTGTAAGACGAACAAAGTTTGGAACAAAAATACAAGCCACATCAACGGCTTTGCACATCTCTTCTATGCTTTTATATACTTTTGTATCCCCCAGGCCAGCATTACGGGCTCGTTCAGCAAGTTCTTCCGCTCCTTTAAGGGCGCAAACTCCAGCTAATTCGATACCACGAATTGATTCCAGTGATTTACGATGGAACTCGGCCACAAAGCCAGCCCCAACCATACCTATTTTTAGCATTATTAGCCTCCTTTTTTAATTATAAAAATGTAATAAATAGACTCTATTTATTCTCTGTCTGAAAAGGAATTTGACGGAGATTAATCTGGTTCAGAACCAGGTTATGAGCCAGGATTAGTATGAGAATAACAGATCAGCCATTGTTTGTCAAATGTGTTTTTCAGTTTGGATACCGTATAAATATGATCGGGTATTTATTTCCTTGTATTGATGACTATTCTTCTTTATAATCGTTGTATCATCTTATGTTTTCCTTTTAATTTTTCAGGTAGAATAAAACGTAACTTGTGTCTATTTTTATAAAGGAGATACCCAATGGCTATAAGACTTGGTGGTCCTGTTTTTATTAAATCTGAAGATCCGGTAGAACTTGCCCGAGCTCATCTAAAATTGGGTTATCGGGCTGCTTATTGCCCACATGTTGAGCTTAAGGATCAGCAGAAAATAAGGCAGATAGAAAAAGCATTTAAAGAAGCCGATGTGGCAATAGCGGAGGTTGGTATCTGGATAAATCTGATGGATCCTGATGAAGAGAAAAGAAAGAATAATCTGGATAAAGTGTGCGACAGGTTGGCTCTGGCCGATGAAGTAGGTGCTCTTTGTTGTGTTGATATTGCCGGTTCGTTTAACCCTGAAGCATGGGATGGGCCGCACCCGGACAACCTGACACAAAAAGGTATTGATCTTACAGTTGAAAATGTCAGATATATACTGGATTCGGTGAAGCCCAAGAGGGCAAAATTTGCTCTGGAGATGATGCCATGGGCCGTTCCTGATAGTCCTGATAGTTTCCTGGAACTTATAGAATTGGTTGAAAGACCTGGATTTGCTGTACATCTTGATCCGGTAAACCTGATTAACTCACCAAGACGTTATTATGAAAACATCAGACTTCTGGAAGAATGTTTTGACAAACTGGGACAATGGATAATAAGCTGTCATGCCAAAGATTCCCAGCTTACAAATCAACTTACTACTCACATTAATGAAGCCAGACCAGGTACTGGTATCCTGGATTATCATACATATTTACGAAAGTTGGAAGACTTACAGCAGGACGCGCCTTTGATGCTTGAACATCTCAGTTCATCAGAAGAATATGATTTAGCGCGGCAATATGTATTCTCTGTGGGAAAAGAAATGGATATAAGCTTTTGAAACAGAAAAAGTCCATTTACTTTAATCATTATTATAGAGACCGTTGCAAACAGGAGCAATAATATTCTTGACATTCGTGTATTTTCTCTTGACAAACTAATTCACAACCTGTATTATCTATTAAAATAAAAGGCTCATTTTCTATCCAGTTTTTGGGGATAATATAGTCGATCACTTTAGTATTCTATACAGGTTTTTAAGGAGAGAGTGATAAATGAGAGTGAATAGCAAAAAAGAAAACGATATAATAGTTTTATCTATTCAGGGACGTATTGTTGGTGATGCCAGTATGGAACTTCGCAGAGCCATAAATGGATGGTTGGCTGAAATACCAGAAGACGAAAAACCAATGATAGTACTCGATCTGGACAAAGTAAGTATGATGGACAGCTCAGGTTTAGGTGTACTTGTTTCGTCTTATACATCTGTCCAGAAAAAGGATGGAAGACTTGTTCTTTCAGGTCTTGGAAGAGGTCTTCAGAATTTGATAGCAATTACCAAACTGGCAAGAGTTTTTGATATGTATGAAACAAAAGAAGAAGCTGTTGAAAGTTTTAGCTAGTTTAAAAAGTGGTTCTTCTGATTTAAGTATAGAGCTTTAGTGCTTATTACTCGATTTATTAATCAATCTTTATAATATAATAAAACTTAATTCAGAAGAACCATTTTATTTTGTAAATAACTATGAAATAGTAGAGGATTATGAAAAAAATAGGATTATTTACAAGCGGTGGTGATTCGCCGGGGATGAACGCCTGTATAAGAGCTGTTGTACGTTCCGCTATTTATCATAATGTCAGTGTGGTTGGTATTATGCGAGGATACGTTGGATTGATAAGTGGCGAAATGATGAGTATGGATATTGGATCAGTCTCAAATATTATACAACAGGGTGGTACTATACTAAAGACTGCGCGTTCCAAAGAGTTCCGAACAAAAGAAGGCAGGGAAGCCGCTGCTCAAAATATAAAAAAATGGGGTATAGATGGTCTGGTAGCCATCGGGGGTGATGGAACTTTCCGAGGCGCAAGCGATTTTAACGAAGAACATGGAATACCCATAATCGGTGTTCCCGGAACGATAGATAACGATATACGCGGCACAGATTTCACCATAGGATATGATACAGCCATTAACACCGCTCTTGATTCGATAGACAGAATAAGAGATACAGCCGCATCCCATGATAGAATATTTTTTATAGAAGTTATGGGTCGGCATACAGGATTTATAGCTCTGGATGTGGGGGTGGCTGGAGGGGCAGAATATATCTTAATTCCTGAAGTTATGACTGATATTGATAAAGTTTCTCAGTTATTGCTTCATGGTATACAAAGAGGTAAAAACAGCTCTATTGTCATTGTTGCAGAGGGTGACGAAGAGGGTGGAGCGTATAAAATAGCCGAAATGGTTAAGGAAAAAACCGGCATAGATTACAGAGTTACGATCCTTGGTCATATTCAGCGAGGTGGTTCTCCTACTGTCAGGGACAGGGTATTGGCAAGTAAGCTTGGGGCCGGGGCTGTTGAATTACTTATAGAAGGTGTTTCAGGAGTTATGGTGGGTGAAATTAATAATAAAATGGAACCTACTCCTCTTGAAAATATATGGGATGGTAAAAAAGAAATAGATAAAAACCTTATACGTCTGGCGGAAATGCTCTCGATATAAATTCCTTTCAGCATAACCAAATCCAGATAAATGAAGCTTTAAAATTTAAGCTCCTTCCGGGTTTAGTGTGTTAAAGATAAGAGACTTCTTTATGCTGTCATTACTGCTTTCGCAGGAATGACAAGCTGAGAGCATTTTCAATTATTACCATACTAAACCCGGAAGAGCCAAATTACTTAAAGGCCAGCGCGCCAGTGGGACAGGCTTCAACACATTCTTCAGCAACTTTTCTCAGACCTTCGTCAATACGACGATTAAAAGGAACTCCGATTTTAACATCAAATCCCCTGCCCACAAACGTCAGTCCCAGGGGTTCTCTGGCTTTTGTGGTTATCTGGACACATAATCCGCACTTAATACATTTCCCCGGCTCGTAAATAACATAAGGTTCAACAGAACTATCTTGGGTATCGGCTGGATGGAAATACTGATCAAAAGTTTTTCCATCGCCCTTGTATTTTCTGGAACTGGCGTCATAAATATTCGAATAATCCCGGAGTTTGCAGTTATCAGCCTTGCGGCAGTCGCAGTGCAGACATCGATTGGATTCGGCTACAGCTTCCTGGGGTGAAAATCCGGTTTGTTTGTCTGGAAAGATGTCAAAGTATGAGGCACGGAGGGGAGGGGAAAAAAGCGATGATTGCTTTCCTCCGTGCCTTTGTGCGTCGGCGATTTCTGTCGGTTTATATCTGGGAGAATCGCTAACTCCCTTCATGAAGCTGTGTATTTCACCTTCGTTTAGTTTACCTATGTTTGTCGTAAATGGCTTTTCTGCGCCTGTTACCATTGATCCTGAAAGGTATTGAGCGATGGATTTTGCCGCCAGTTTTCCATCAGAGACGGATCTAACAGCCATTTTACTGTTACGACCAACAGCGTTACCGGCTATAAATACATCTTTTTCTTCAGTTTGCAATGTGCTTCTACTTACTTTAAACAGTGATGCAATACCCTCTTTATTCCCGCCGGTGGAAATTAAAACGGCATCGTATTCTTTTCGCAGATTTTCCAGGGCTTCTTCATCAATTTTCTTATTCATAACCATTTCTGCCCCTAGTTCCCGGATAATTTCTATTTCCATGTCCAGCACTTTATGGGGCAGTTTGTCTTCTGGAACGCCGTATCTTAACATCCCGCCGGGCTTTTCATGTTCGTCAAATATGACGCACTTATAACCATACTGAGCGAGATAGTAAGCCGCTGAAAGACCAGCCGGCCCTGCTCCAATGATGGCTACTGTTTTTCCAGTGTCAGGTTTACATTCGGGGATATAGGGCGTTTCTGATACCAGATCAACATCAGCGGCAAATCTCTTAAGAAGGCATATCGCCACGCCTTCATCATAAGAGCCTCGACGGCAGGCTTTTTCGCATGGTGCAGGACAGATTCTGCCCAATACAGCAGGTAGTGCAATGTCATTTTTGACAGGGACTATGGCATCCCGAATTTTACCCGATGAAATCTGACGTATCATCAGGGGAATATTCATATCAGCCGGGCATGAGCGATGGCATGGAGCTATACAGTCGCCGATATGGTCACTGAGAAGCAGTTCCAGAGCCGCCTGTCGGGCTTCATGTACCTCGGCCGTTTCGCTCTCCACCACCATATCCTCCTGAACCAGCGTGGCGCATGATGGAAGCAGCTTGCCGCTTACATTCACCACACACACCATGCAGGACGTAGATGGATCACATCCGGCCCGATAGCACAAAGCCGGTATACCAATGCCTATCTTATGAGCTGCATCAAGTATCGTCGTTCCGGAGTCAACTTCAACCCTTTGTCCGTCAATTGTTAGTTTTACCATAATGAAAAATTTGTGGTTCTTCTGGGGTTCAGTGTGGTAGAGATAAGAAATTTTTTATGCTGTCATTCCTGCTTTTGCAGGAATGACAATATTTTTATATTTATTTTTTAACGATTACTTTATTATAAATTACCCTTTTCCAAAGGGGGATTTCCTGACCTGATCAATAACCTCTATTCTATCTTCACCGCATCACTGGGACAAACCTGCCGACACGCATCACACCGGGTGCATTTCTCATCATCAATCTCATGTTTCTCATAGGGCTTCATGTGGATAGCATCAGCCGGACATCCCTGGGCGCATTTGGTGCATCCTATGCAGTCGTCTGTAATGTAATACTTTATAAGCGCTTTACAGTTCCCCGCCGGGCAGCGACCTTCTATATGGGCTCCATACTCCTCCCGGAAATACTTGAGAGTCGAAAGGACAGGATTTGGCGCGGTTTTACCCAATCCGCACAAACTGCCTTTTTGTACCATGTGAGCCAGTTGCTCAAGTTCCTCAATATCTCCCTTTTTGCCTTCACCGTTGCATAATCTGGTTAATGATTCCAGCATACGCCGTGTTCCAACACGACAGAAGGTACATTTTCCGCATGACTGATCCTGGGTAAATTCCAGAAAATACCGGGCGATCTCTACCATACAGTCCGAATCGTCCAGCACCACCATGCCCCCGGAACCCATGATAGCCCCTACCTCCTTAAGGGCTTGATAGTCAACAGGAGTATGAGCCAGACTGGCCGGTATACATCCGCCGGAAGGGCCGCCGATCTGAACTGCTTTAAATTTTCGTCCATCAGCAATCCCGCCGCCGATCTCCTCCACGATCTCCCGTATAGAAACGCCCATAGGAACTTCGATTAGGCCCCCCCGATTCACTTTGCCGGCCAGGGCAAAGACTTTCGTTCCCTTGCTTTCTTGCGTACCTATTTCTGAGAATTCCTCCGATCCGTTCCTTATAATCCAGGGTACAAGGGAGTAGGTCTCCACATTATTAACTAGTGTAGGCTTTCCCCACAACCCGCTTTGGGCCGGATAGGGTGGTCGTAACCTGGGCATACCCCTTTGTCCTTCAATAGAAGCCAGCAGGGCCGTTTCTTCACCACATACAAAAGCCCCGGCTCCTTGCATTATCTTAAGATCAAGGCCAAATCCGCTGTCAAGAATATTATCACCCAGGAAGCCCTTTTCCTTACACTGTTTCAACGCTTCCTTAACCCTCTGCACCGCCGCCGGGTATTCTGAGCGAACATAAATGTAACCTCTGTTCGCACCAACAGCATAAGCGGCAATGATAATGCCCTCAATAACTCTATAAGGGTATGATTCCAGCAGCATCCGGTCCATAAATGCTCCGGGGTCGCCTTCGTCACCGTTGCAGATGATGTATTTCACATCACCCTTAACCTTGCTAACCATAGACCATTTAAGTCCCGTAGGAAATCCGGCGCCGCCGCGACCTCGCAGACCGCTGTCCTGCACCCCCTGGATCACATCCTCCGGTGACATTTCCAGCAGGCACTTTTTCAGGGCTTCAAAGCCCTCATGTTCCAGGTATTCCTCGATCTTTGTGGGGTTAATATCCCCCCAATTTTCCGTTGCTATATGCTTCTGAGTTCCTAGGAATTCAGCCACCTGAGGATCTCTAATCCCTACTGAATAGCGGCTTACCGGCTTCCAGACTTCGTCAGTGAGTATGCTGTCAATGGATCGGGATATAGCTGTTTTAGCCCGTTTGAATAAATTTTTAGGCTTAAAGTGTTTTAAGATTAAATCCCTGGCATCTTCTGGTTGAACCCTGGCATAAAGGTTTGACTTACCCCCAGTATCCACAATTTCCACCATGGGCGTTTGGTAGCACATATTCACACAAGCCACCCGTTTCAGCTTCGCCGGTGCATCAGTATCCATAAGGGCCTGAGCCAGAGCGTTATGAACCTTACCGCATCCGTTGGCTACACAGCATGAGTCCAGGGTGATACGGATTTCACCCATATCCGTCTCAACTCCAGATTTTCTCGCTCCCTGTTCCTTGCTCTTTTTCTTCTGAAGTTCGAGAAAATCCCTGAGTACATCCGGGATAATATCAGTGGTAAGATGTCCGTATGTAACACCATCTATCTGCATAACCGGAGCCAGGGTACAGCACCCCAGGCAGGCCACTTTCTGTATGGTAAACGTACCATCTGAGTCGGTGTCATCGTCACCCTCCATCTCCAGGTGGTCACGTATAGCATCATACATTGTAATTGCACCTTTGACATGGCACGCTGTGCCATCACAAAGGCTGATAAGATGCTTGCCCATAGGATGATGACGAAACTGTGAGTAAAATGTGGACACGCCTATAATCTGTGTCGGCGTAATCTCCGTAAGCTCACAAACCCTCTCCAGTGCCGATTGGGGCAGATAGCGGTAATGCTCCTGGATCGCCTGAAGTATAGGTATAGTCAACTCGCTGCCGGTGCCTGTTTCCTGAACTATTTTATCCACGTATGACAAGTCCAGCTCTTCGCTTATATCAGCTTCATGATCCTGTATTTTCTTTTCTTCCAGTAAATTTTCTAATGCTTCCATATCATTTATTTATATATTTTGGGTTTATTGTAGTAATAAAAAACTCTACTTTTCTCCAATGCAATAAAGATTTTCCTCCCCCCGAACATACATCCTGCCATCCACAAAACCCGGACAAGTCAAAACTCCTTCGCTCAGTTCATTCCTAACTACTTCTTTAAACTGCCTGCCTGCTTCGACTATTATAGTAATACCATCCACCGTTATCAGGTAAATCTTATCGCCCACCAGACTTGGAGAGGTGTTAAACGTTTCAACCGTATCCTCCTCCCATACCTTTGTTCCATCCTTGGCGTCGTAGCATGTCATAAGACCGTAAGTTTCCAGCAAAAACACCAGTTCACCGTTAGTCAACGGACTGCATATATCCGGCAGGCCGTCCTCAGCTTCCCAGACTATATGCGTCTCCGTTACATCGCCTTCACCGCCGGGGCGGATAGCCGCCAGCGTTTCGTATGTGTTAGTGACGTAAACAAGCCCGTTTGCATACACTGGCGAAGGTGCTATATCACCACCAAGGCAGTCAGCTCTCCACAATTCCGCGCCTGTGGCCGGGTCGTATGCAATAACCCAGGGGCTTCCGCAGGTAATGATCTCCTCCCGTTCTCCGGTGTCAATAATAATAGGCGTGGCCCAGGAGTTGGGCACAGGGCGATCTGTACCCCATACCGATTTACCTGTAGCTGCTTCCAGTGCAATGATTTCTGACATTCCATCCTCTGCGCCTCCCTGATCCAGCAGAACAATAAGCAGGTCTTTATACATCAGCAGAGATGAAGCATATCCATACATGCTGTCAAAAGGGCCAACATTTCTTGACCAGATTTCATTCCCGTCGAAGTCAAAGCATATTATATCACCGTTGGCAAACATGGCAAAAACCCATCTTCCGTCGGTAACAGGCGTGGGAGCGGCAAATCCCGTATCATCCGACACCTCCGGCGGTTCAGGATCAGCCATGGCCACTACAACCGGTTTTTCCCACAGTAATTCACCTGAACCAGCGTCAAAGCAGTATACAGCACGTTCCGTTTCGTTTGCGCCTGTTACAAATACCCGGTTTCCCCAGATTACCGGCGAATTTTTACCCGGAAGCCTTATGGACGATTTCCACAGGATGCCTTCTCCGGTAGTACCATCCCACATTTCCGGTATATTGGTATATTGGGATATACCAAGTCCACCAGGCCCTCGAAATCGTGGCCAGTTCTTCTTTAATTCTTCTTCTGTTGGATAGGATTTTGTTGTTTCAACTTGCGTTTCTTGAGTACCTTGAGTTTCAGCAGGACTTCCTTCGGTTACCTGTGTAGCAGGAATCTCCTGTATTTCGATTTTTTCTTCAGAAGCGGTTATATCTGCCACAGGCTGTTGCTGAGGAATCTCGTAATTATTGGGCCTATCAATCACAGCGATGGCAATGGCAAAGCCTGCGATAAAAGATCCTATACCGATTACAAGCTGTCTTGTTCTGGATGCTTCCGCTTTTTGACTGGTTTTTGGTGAATCAGGCATTGGGGGATTCTTTCTGTATTTCATTACTGGCAGCATACTGCCTAAAAAGATAGCTATCCCGAATATAAGCATGTATGCGCCGATTCTGGTAAACCTGCGCCGACGGAAATACTCCTTCCTGAGACGCAGATCAAGTTTTCGTATATCCTCTTTAAGCACTTCGTTGTTAGGATTTCTCAGTAACTCCTCTTTCAGTTCCAGTAGTCGCTCAGAATCCAGGGGATCGCCCTGCTTGCCTGCTATATAATTTACAGTCAAAAGCAGGCTGACTATCAGCGAAAAAGTTCCGGCTATGACAGCCACAGCCAGAAATATCCTGTATAGTGAATACCATGTATCCGGGTCAATGTTGGTCTTATTCATCATGATTTATATATATTATCCTGCGGTAGCCCTGAATCTCTCTCCCATCGTCCACTAATATGTCAAAATCATCTCCCCGATCCATAGCATTGTGTATAGCTTTTATAGACCTTTGCATTATTTTGTCGTACCGCTGGCTGGCTTCGCTTTTGCCCTCTTCATCAAGGGAGCGCACCCACCAGAGATTACCCAGGGAAAGAAAGTATCCATAAGGTATTACAATGGCCGTATCCAATTCCTTCTTTGGACCATTGATGGACTGTCGGGGATTTTCGGATTCATGTTTCCTTAAGGTCTTAACAAGTTCCAACTGTTCAGGCCAGGGCATGTGGTGTTCATGGTCAGAAGTCCAGAACCATATATATCTCGCGCCCATGTCATAGGCCAGCTTGATAGCTTCCGGCGATATATCGGGGTCGCATTGCCCATAGATACTGGTTCCCCAGTATTTGTCAAAGGCCCTGGCCCCGCCTCGCAGAAATGCGAAATGATAGCGCAGAAGTTCCTCTGTTGTATGCTGTCTTGGTGTATCCGCCCATTTTGCCACAGCTTCGTCAAAGGGTTTCAACTGGTAACGGCCTTCGTGGACAACGCCGTTTACTTCCGCTTCCACTTCATAAAATGCCATGTCATACAGGGTTTCCCAGGCCGGGTAGTCATATTGCTCAAGGCGCATATCGCCAAGGTTTACGCCCATATTTTTAAGAGATGTTTCCAGCTTAAACGCGCTGTAGTTACTTCCGCAGTAATAGCGTTCTTTAACTCGTTTTTTCAACACAGCCGCCGCATCTGAAAAATACATCAGGTCTTTATGTATGTTCTCATCGCCCACCATGATTATGGCCGGTTCATCCATAAACATCACCGATCCCAGGTAGTTACTGCGGTAAAGGTCTGCCGGGAAGCGAAGGGATGGATCTCCTTCTGGCTGACGGATATAAAACACCGGTTCGTCTATTATAAATTCTTGCTGATCCGGGGATATAGTAAACAGGTTTATCCCTGCGTCTATCATGGTCTTATAATCTTCTTCCACAAACTTAATATAATCGTAATTCTGCCTCTCCGGTTCCTGTGGCAGCCTGTGACCTTCTGAATCCTTGAAATTGCGCCCTGTTCCCACCAGCAGTTCAGGATCAAGCTCCAGTACCTTGGCATCATCCCAGTCACCCCATGGAATATTTTTGCCGGGAAAATGCAGCGTCAGCACATGTCCCATGTATTCCAGGGTTTCAGGAAGCCCTTTCTGAACATAACTTCCTTTGGCCCTGCGGGGTACAAAATACTGGTGAAAATCTTTCCACACCGGCAAAAGGGCTTTGCCAGTATTTACATTCCGATATTCCAGCGTCTCCTCGGTCTCCGGTATATAAAGCAAGTAGCGGTGAAATTGGGGCATCTGCTCCGCAGAGCTTAAGGGGTCATGGGTCGTCAGTGCCCGTATCATAAAGAGTGGCATCTTGTTGTCCGATTCCGCCCGGACTGACATCTGCCACCATATCATCTCCTGATTCTCAACTTTCTCCCGAGGTCCATAAACTATATCTACGATCTTAAAAGGCGGCGGCGTATGCACCTTGCCGGTAAGTACAGCATAATTTCCATGGGTTCCAGGCTTGGGAAAAAATGTGTCCTTATCAAGAGTTGTCATAGCATCAGAACAAACACACACCAGAATTAAAGATACACATTCAGAAATAAACATCATAGCCTCCTAAAACCTCATTTTTCATCCTTCTCCACTGGACAATAAGAAAAGCATCGGCCGCACGATACACAATGGGTGCGGTTTGTTTCATAATCCTTTCTGCTGCGTTTAATTGAAAGGCTTATCATCTTTATACCTGTAAATAATCCCAGAAACCCACCCAGGATCATACTACCTATCCTGAACTGCCTGCGTAGCTGTTTTGCTTCGGCAAAAAGTTCGCTGGAAGGTCTTCCGGTCTTACGAAATGCTTCGCTTGCGTCGTCCATCTCATCAATCTGTCCTGTATCCTCAAGCCATATTCTCTCGGCCAGTCTAACATCAGGATCGATCCTGGATAAATACGATCCTACGCCAGCGCCCAGACCCACACCCATAGCGATGAACAGAGGCAAAAGAATTATTAAGGTTATCAACCTTCCTTTACCTTCAGTTCTGGGAGTATTGGCTTTCTCTTCCGTTGGAGAGTCAATAGCTTCAAAGGGGCATGAGTCCTCGCACAGCCTGCATTGTATGCACTCGTTAGGTGTAATGCTTACATGCCACTTGGAAGCCTTGGACATCCAGCTTAAGACCACGCCGTAAGGGCACAGATACCGGCAGTAAGGTCTTCCCACAAACATCCCCAGTATCAACAATAAACCACCGAAAGCCAGAATTGCGGCTCTGCCACCCCTTCGGAAAAAAGCTATAAAAGGGTCATACTCACAGATGATAAACGCGCTGCCTGTGGCGGCAAAAAGCACCGCAAATCCGAGGTATAAATAGGGGATTACCCGAAGTCCCCTGTCCAGCCAACGAGGAACCCTCACAGGTTTTATTACAAAAATATCCTGTATGGCCCCCAGGGGACATACGGCGGCGCAGAAAGTTCTGCCAAAAAACAGGGTAAAGATCAGAGGTAGGGCAAAAAATATTACTACAACAAGCGGTATGGAATAGCCAGTTTGAAACAGCGTAATCGTAACATTCTGTACAGACCCAACGGCGCATACACAGCCCATTCGCCAGAAACCAAAATAGGCCAGGGAAAATATGGTAAGTATAAGTAAGCCTGTCCGGCTGCGTCTTTTCAGGGCCAGATATGTAGCCACAGCCAGAGCCGCCAGCAATACTCCCGCATCCAGATATTCGTAAAAATCGCTTCTGGGCGGCGCCTGAGTAGTTTCCGGCAGCACGTGGCCCGACTTAAACTGGGGCGGCGGAAAACGTTGTACACTGAAAGCATAATTAGGCGCAAAAGCAAATAATAAACAAATTATCAGTAAAACTGCGCCTGAGATTTTACAGTAGCCGTATATCATTCACCTTCCTCACCCTTAAGTATATAAGGTTTACTGGCATTTACCCGTTTAAAAGCCCCTGATGGACATACTACAGATATTGCACACTCGTTGCAGTTTACACAAACATCATGCCTTATCTGAAGGAACAACGAACCATTGCCAAAGGCATTACAACCTACTACACATTTACCGCACCCCACACACAACTCCTCGTCGATCTCGTATTCATAATACGGGTGTTCCACAAAGCTTCGCCGGATAGCACCTGTAGGGCATAGCTGGTTTTCCGCGCCGGTGTTAAGGGCGTTGGGCTGTGGTTCAAAGTAACCTGTACACAGCTTACAATATCCGCACATGGCGAAGTTATGGACACATTTAACAGCCGATATTTCCAGAACACAATGGTCTGCACACCTACCACAGCCTATGCACTTGTTGGGATCAATCTGCCATACCGTATCCCCGGCCTGGGTACGGGTGGCAACAAGTCCCAGTGTTCCTCCCAAACCCAGCAAACAGACCCCTCTAATTGTATTACTTATAAAATCCCGTCGCGATATTTTATCTTTATCTTTTTCAGGCAATTAATAACACCTTCTTTAATATCTATGTTTTATCGGGAGAGCGAAGCTCCCGCTGTATTTTTTTATTTTTCGACTTTATATCTTCTGCAAGAGGTAGATCACAATCTTTAAACACAACACAGCTGCGGCAGATTCCTTCTAACCGTTTCGGGCTTCCATCCTGCGGGGCAGGACATGAGAAATCCATCTTGCGGTTGATGGCAAGAAATCCACCAATGGAAAACAATCCACCCAATATAGTATAACGCCCAAGAGTTCTCAAAAATTCGCGGCGATCATGTTTTTGATTATCTTTATTTCCCATCTATATCTCTTCTTCCTTAATGGATTCCTGAGTATTTATTTCTGTAAATATTCTCACAGACTTTTGCACCGGGTCTAAAACCAGCACCCTACCAATTGAGTCAACAGCTACATCCAGAACCATCGAGCCGCTCTCAGATCGTCCATCAGGAATAGGCATATCCTCTTTCATATCAAAGGACTCAACCCCGGCCACAACGCTCTCAAACTCTCCAGCTTCGGTGTAGATTTTAACCCTTGTAAGCCCCTGTTCGCATGTGACAAAACGACCATTAGGCATAATAGCAAAATTCACCGGATTACAGCATCCGCTGAAGCCTTCTATGGTCATGGAAGGTTCACCCCACGAAAATTCCAGATATCCGTCGAATGTATAGGCTTCAATTCGGTGATTGCCCGGATTTACTACTCTTAGCAGACCATCCCGAGCCACTGCCAGATCAACATGAGGACTGGGAACAACCAGTCCGGGTATGTTGTTATATTCATCCGGTTCTGCAATGCGCTTAATTAGCTTACCGGAACGGTCATAACGAAGCACAACCCGACCACCGGCATCAGCAACGAAAATATCGTCACCGTAAGCATCTACAGACGTGAGTATTGACATTTCACCAGCAGTTTTCCAGGTGTTTAATAGCTTTCCGTCCATGTTGTATACTTCCACATGATCCCCAATACCCAGATAGATCATATCATCTTCAGAAACAGACATACAGTTGGCCGAATCAGATAATTGGAACTCTGATAAAAGATTACCAGCGCTGTCAAATATCCGAACAGCTTTATCACCAGCTACATATATCTGGTCTTTGAGGTCGGTTGTCACAGCCGAAACTGATAGAAATCCGGTATCAATTGAACCCGTTTCATTAAATTTAATTAACTTAGGGTCAGTCTTCCTGTATTTATCTATGTTATAACTGAATACACCACCGGGATTTTCAGCATCCCTGCCGAAGAAAGTTATATATATTAAAAGTGCTATAATTAGGACACTAATACTGGTGAGTGTAACGGAAATTATTTTGCTTAACTTTGAGCTTTTCATTTTGATTACCTGTAATAAAAATAAATCTTCTTGAGTTGGTACTTTTGGGGCGTATACAATACGCCCCTATAACACCTATTCTCCTATACAATACATATGCTCCCGACCCCGGATATATATTTTATTGCCAATGAACAAAGGAGAAGTACGGAAGTTTTCCAGATCGTTTCGCCTGATCTCTTTTGGTTCCCGACCCGGCTTCATTACAACCGTCGTGCCGTTGTCGTTACTGACAAATAGATATTCGCCAGCCAGAGTGATACTTGGGTAGGTTTCACCTTTACCCAGTTTCAGGCGTTCCTCGTATATAACCTCGCCGGTATCAGCGTCAATAACGCTGAAATCATGCCCTCTTCTTACTATAGCATAAATCAGGCCTTCATGGTAGACCGATGATGCGTAGTATCGGTCTTTCTTTGGCATTGTCTGCCATAGTTCTTCCAGATTAATTTCATCTCCGGTAATCTCATCCGGCAGTTTAAAGGCTTTGCCTTCGTGCTGAATGAAATACACAATACCGTCGTGAAGTATGGGACGGCCGTATTCCAGCAAGCTGACTTCCTTTGCCAGCTGCTTGCCATCACTTACCCGGAAAAAATCTCCTTTAGCTGTAATTAAAATATCTTCTCCGCCGATTTGTGTTACAAGTCCTGTTCCCCATCCGTTCTGGGCTTTGCTGCGCCATAAGGTTTCACCGGAGTTTTTATTCAGAGCTACAAGGTCAAGAATATGTATCAACAGTTTATCACCAGCTAGTATAGGCGTGGTGCTGTGGCCCCAGCCGTGAGTTGGTTTTTCTATAAACTTTATCCACTTGCGGTTGCCTTTCAGATCGTAGCAGGCGGCAACTCCGGTGGCAAACAGCACATATACATATTCACCGTCGCTGACCGGTGTTGGGGAAGAATAACCGTTGACATCATGTGTTGAAGGCATGACGTAATCCCAGTATGGCTTCATTTTAGCTTCGATTTCTTCATACTTCTGGGTAAATTCCTTTATTTCCTGCTCTAACTTGCTTTTCTCCTCTGGATCTGCATCTTCGGGCAGTTTCTTTAACTTGTTCCTGGCTCTATCCAGCTTACCCTTGGTAGACCTGTAATCTTTTGTCAACTGATCCAGTCCTACCTGTTCCAGTTCTTTCCCTAATTTTTCAGCTTCTTCAGGATCAAGTAAATCCAGGTATGTGTTGGTTCGCTCCCATAAAATACCGCCAATATCCGCGTTTATACATACCAGTGTGGATGGTTCGGAACATACAAAAATCTTATTACCCACCATCAGTGGTGAAGCGTTGCTCCAATTGCGCATGGGGGTTTTCCAGATAATATTTACATCATTTTCTGCTGACCATTCTATAGGTGGTTCAGCGTCCAGGAATCTGCCTGTAGGGTCATGCCTCCAACCGATTATGGTTTCAGCATTAACGCTCATACAGGCTATAAGTGTTACAACAATAAATATCACTAACTTCCTTATCATCTTCTTCCTTTCTTATTTTGCCGCGACATCAAGACATACCATTCTGGTCAGATCTCGTAGTATCAGCCTACCCTTTACCATTGCCATGGGTCCCCAGGCGTCATGCCCGTGAAGCACCTGGGATTGGGCAAGCTGGTTATAAGTATCGCTTCTGGCTTCTGCCAGGGTTAGCAGGCCCGAATCATCCAGAATATACATCATTCCATCAGCAATCATATACGGCCCTATGCCGAAACGATTTGCTGTTCCGCTTTTCCATACAACACTACCATTTAAATCGAGACAGACCATCTGTTTATCAGGTCTGACCCCGTATATATATCCTTTGTAAAATATGGGAGTCTGCTGGTCAGAGCCAAAAACGTTTGGTTTCAGCCGAAATAGCGTCTCCGGAACTAAATTTCCGTTCTCGTCCTTTATCTTTAACATCATACTGCCCGAATTATAACCTCCAGACAGAAATATTAAGTCTTCTCCCACCTGCACAGGGGAGGGAACTGTGGCTATGCTGATCTTCCAGTCTGTAGTCTCCCACAAAATCGAACCATCCTGAGCGGAAACGCCTACAACTCCACCGCTGGCACAGTAAACGTAAGTGCGTTGACCCAGGATGTCCATAGGTATAATTGATGAATGAGTCATATTCCAAGCGTTGGGGTTGGGTGTTTTCCATATTATATCGCCGGTTGCACAGTCAACGGCCATCATCAGCACATCCTCACCGCCGGGAGCTATTATGGCCTTATCCTGCTCTATAATCGGACATTGACCGGCGTACCATTCGGGTATAACGGTGCCATACTGCTCTACAAGGTCAAAAGCCCATAGGAATTCTCCTGTATTGGGGTCAAGGCACAGAACATGGCACATAGGGCCTATAGATACCAGGTATTTATCCGTCACAGCCGGAACGGTGCGGGACATGCCGTGATTGCGCTTTATGGCTACAGGATAAGAGTATCGCCATATTTCCCCGCCGTCGGCCAGCGAAAGGCACAGCATAACATCGGCCTGAGCTTCTGCATCATAGTCCAGCAGATAGACTTTACCGTCCAGTATGGCGGCTCCTGCATATCCCTCGCCTACATCCATACCCCATATTTCTTTAGGTTCGCTTTCTGCCCAGCTTCGATCCAGTTTTATGCTTTCCTTGTTTATAGAGTCATAATCCAAACCCCTGAAATTGGGCCACGATCCGGCTATATTCGCAGGCGCAGCGTTTCCAACTGTTAAACTCCCGCTAAACACGTCGCCGCCGGATTTTGCTTCAGGCTCTTCGCCGATCACGTTGTCAGTGCCGGGAACACGCTCGGTTAATTCTATCTCCGGCTGCCTGAATACCCACAGGGATAAAACCAGAAGGGCAATTATCCCGGTAATGTATGGGAGTATCTTTAATAACGATGTTTGATTTTTAATGCTAATATCCATTTATTAGACTCAAGACTCTGGGCATTGTATTTCCGACGAATTGTTTACTCATTTCGTAAAGCATTCAACAAAGGACTACGCAATACCAGTCGGGATGCGAGCCATGTCCACAAAACCCCGCTGACAAGAATCCCTAACAGTGTTAGCGACAGGGATAAATATGGTATCTCCACCCCTGCGGATCTCAACGTTGGTATAACAGCCACAACCCCGGCCAGCACACCTACAACCAATCCCATAACCAGCAGGAATATATGCTCAATCAGCACCAGATGCTGTATAGACAGCTTCTGGTATCCTACTGCCTGTAACAGGGCCAGTTCGCTTCGGCGTTCCATTACGTTTCGTGCTACAACTATACCAAGACCTATACTACCCAGCATTAAAGCCAATCCTCCTAATGACTGGAAGATAGACAGATATGTGTTCTGCACAGTGTTGAACATGGCCAGTCTGGAAGTTGTAGTCATAAGCTCTGTACCAACATCTTGCATGGCGTTCATGATACTTCTTGATACATCGATTTTCTTGCTTTTACTCCATGACCATGGTGCGTCTACCAGAAATACCCGGTAACCGCTTTCTGACGGATAACGCTGTATAAAATTCTCCTCGGATATAATAAGACTTCCCTGTAGAATAGAACTGGCAATAGCCCCAACAATCCGCACATTGAAGGCTTTTCCCGATTCGTCCACAAAGGTCATGGTGTCACCTACAGCTTTACCTACAGACCACGTTAAGGTGTTCTGGTCAGCCACAGCGTTTACAGTGTCTGGCTCTTGGCTGGAATTAAGCAGAAGCCAGGGTGAATCCGTCTCTTCCATGGTCTTTACAAAGCTGAAAGCACTCCGCGTGTGCATCATTTGCGGATTTACGCCCATAAGGGTTGGATTCTGCGGCTGGTTCAGATTCAGACAACTGGCATCCTCACCTTCGTGTATACGCATAGGGACAAAACGCACATCAGTCATAGCAGGATTGTCCATTCTGAAGACTTTACGGCCTTCGGATGTATTCAGATCGTGGATCACCGGCAGAACCGATTCACCATAGTATACAAATCCACCTGTGCCGGAACTGCGCTTCCGGGCGTTTTGCGTGACGTCCTTTCGATTTGCTCCTACAGCTATGGTTATAAAACATCCACAGGCCAGCACAGCGATTGTGGCCAGGCTTCTTCCCCATCGTCGGGAACTGTTGCGCATGCCCATGCTGGAAAGGCCATGACCCATGATGCTCAGAGATCGTCCAGTCAGGAAGCTGTGGATTAACGCCAGACAGCATATAAGCAGTAATGCGCTGGATACAAAGAAGGCTGCGGTTTGTGATGCTCTGCCGGAAAGAGCAGCAATGATGATAACTAATGCAGATATACCTGAAACCAGAGCAATCCACAGGGTAAAGCTGGAACGTTTCGTTCCAGCTTTACCCTGTGTTTCAGGTATCCCCGACAGAAGCTCCCGTATATTTCTTTTAAACTGTCTTCTTGAAGCGATCCATATAGTCAACAAAGAAGCTATTATACTGGCCAGTATGCCAACAATAAAGGTCTGGGGAGTTGCGTGATAATAAAAGCTGGTATTTCCCACAGCTCCTCGCCATACAGTGGATAACGCTATTAATACTATCCGGGTGTAAAAAATGCTTATAATTAATCCTAAAAGAGTTCCCGCTACAGATATAACAGCACCTTCAGCCAGTAATAACCTTTGCACCTGCCCTCGCAGAAATCCAAGAGACAAGAGCGTGCCGGATTCCTCTGTGCGCAACTGAACACCGAAAACAAACAGCAGCCCTGTGAGTATCAACGCAGAAGCGATAAGGAAGAAGCTGAGGCTGAGAAATAACTGACCGAAGTCTATAGATCTGGAACTGGCTGTAATTGCCCTTTCCCGCACGTCCTGAAAGAGCATACCAAAAGCTGCCGGTTCTAAATTTTGTTTCAGCTTTGTCTCAATATCTGTTATTGAGTACATGTCCGATGGGTATCTTAATGCAGTAAGATCACCGAACCTATTGCCCCATATTGATTGCCCAGCCTGTAACGTAAGAAAGACTTTTGGTGTTCCTTTGTATTCATCCCAGTAATCTTCGTCCTCGTCTTTGATATGATCCAGGTCCACCGGTATTCCTGGCTCCCAATCCCGACAATTGTTCACACTGTGAAGACCCGGAAAATCGGGCATTAGCTCTGGATCCATCAATGATGAATCCATAGACGCTACATCATGAACCTTAAACGACGCTGTACGTTCTTCCAGTTTGCGCATGGGGCCGAAAGTGAAGTATGTCATCTCTATCATGTCAGCGGTTCTGGCTTTTAAATCATCTGCCAGCCATCGGTTAATTATTACTTCGTCGTCCTTTATATTGGAATACTGCTCTGGTATGGGATTTAAAGCTGTTACGACAGAATAGGGAACGGTGCGCTGCTCATGCTTTATCTGGTTGACAAAATACGTTAATATCCTTGTAGAATCGGGGATTTTCTCCACAGCAGTATTGGCAATGGCAGGTTCAAGAAATATTCGGGGTGTGCGGATTTCAATTACATTTTGATCCGGCAGTTCCCTAATTTCCAATCCTGCATCAGCTAATTCCCACGCTTTGCCTAAAGCTGAATTTGCCTCTGTTGTGGTTATTTCATATTCACTGCCTGTTAATACCAGATTGATCTGATCCTGTAATTCCAGCTTTTTTTGTAGCCATTCCAGAGGCACAAAGGCATTATAGGGGGCTACCTGGCTGGAATTAAGGCTGAACCGCCCGATACCCGAATCGGATGCAATAGCCGACACCGTGACACGCAGGGAAACATGAAAATCCTCAGCTATGGCCATAGGCGCATCCCTTGACATAAGACTGGCCTTTTCGATGGTGAGGAGTATATCATCATCTTCGGTCACACCAAGCTGATGGGCCATGCGCTGGTTAATGACGACATTATCTTCCGATGGTAGGGTAAAATCCGGTTTACGGGCAAGCTTCAGGAAATTATCATTTATACCAATGATCTGGACGGAATTGACCCTGGCCGTGCTGTCACCTCTTATAGCTATCCCCGGCGAAAGCAGCACAGGTGCAACAACAACGTCTTCGCCTAATTCTGATTGTAAACCTTTAGCCAAATCAGCTCTGGTGTATCGGTTGGGCGGGGCCATGGCCAGTTGGGTTTTGCCCAGACGCTGTAAAGCCTGCTCTTTCAGAGTGTATCTTACCGAATCGCCCACTATCAGTGCGCCTATAAGCACAGACGCACTCACAGCTACCCCCAGCAAGACACCCAGATGTGTTCGCCAGTGGAATTTGATGCTTTGTTTTATTAGATGCCAGATTGTCATTGGTTATTTGTGATCGGTAATTAGTGATTTAATTTTAAATATATTCACAGAAAAACAGTGAATATTATTGAATATTATATAGAGTCTTCTTCATTATATGGTTTCAGGATACCGTCAGTCAGTTCGAATATATATTTCATACGATCTGCCAGTTCCAGGGAGTGAGTGACCAGAATCAGAGTGACATTTTGTTCGTGTTTTAGCTCCATAATCAACTTTGCCACTTCATCGGCTGATGACCTGTCCAGAGAGCCGGTTGGTTCATCGGCAAGCAGAATTTTAGGGTTATTAATAAGTGCTCTCACTACAGCCACTCGCTGGCGTTCCCCTCCAGAAAGGATACCAGGGCGATATGACATGCGTGATTCCAGGCCTACGCGGTTCAGTAAATCCCTTGCTCTGCGTTCTGCTCTATTGAGTCTATTTTTACTTGCGTTGGCCAATGTTGGTATAAGTACATTTTCCAGAACGGTATATTGAGGCAAAAGGTGGTGTAGCTGGAATATAAAGCCTACCTGACGGTTTCTTAAAGCCGCTAACTCTTTTTCATCCAATCGGGATAAATCTCTATCCTGAAATAAAACGCGACCGGAGGTAGGACTGTCCAGAGCGCCTATAATGTTTAGCAGTGTGCTTTTGCCCGAACCGGAAGGACCAACTATTGCTATGGAATCACCGGTTTTAACCTGTAGATTTATGCTTTGTAGAACTGGAATAGATTCACCAGCAGGATTCTCATAATGCCTTGATATGCTTTCAAGTTTGAGAATAACCTTTTCGGAACTATTCTGATTTGAATGTGTATAAGTATCCATCTTCAGAACCTACTATTACCATGCCATTGACTACGGCTGGTGATGAGGTTATGGCCTCTCCGATCTGGTATGACCATATCAGGTTGCCGTCATTCAGGTTGACCATGTATAAACGTCCATCATCAGAACCTACAACGACTTTATTATCACATATAACCGGGGAACTGTCCACGTTACCCCTGGTCTGAAAACTCCATAAAAGATCACCGTTCTTTACATCAAAACAGTGGAGGTTTTCATCTCGCGCTCCTATAACCATGTGCCTGTTATCAACGGCGGGAGATGAGAAAAATGCCATATCGTCGTTCTGATAAGTCCATTTAACATCAGCGGTATTTATATCTGCAGCTACCAGTTCACCTGCATAGTTGCCGAAGTATGCTATTCCGTCAACTATGGCAGGAGATCCGGGTATATAAGCTTCTGACATTATGTCTGTGGCTTTTGTGCCGTCGGCTATTGATATTATATAAAGCAAGGCATCACAGCTGCCGAAAGCCGCCACGCCGGATGTTACAGCAGCAGCACCGTTAATGTAATTATCCGCTTCGTATGTCCACTTTGCCTGTCCGCTGACGGTGTCTATACAGTGGAGCTTATTGTCATAGCTTCCGGCTAATATACTCAGACTTCCGTCGGGATTCTTTGCCCAATTTGCGGCTCCTAATATTTTTTCCCCGGCTTCGTATTTCCATTTTAATTCCCCGGTTCTGGCATCCATGGCATATACAAACGAATCGGATGAGCCGACGTAAACTGCATCATCCACAACACATGGGGAGGCCTCTACCATGTCCATAGTTTCGTATGACCATATTTCGTTGCCACTGTATAAGTCAATGCAATAAACCTTATTATCGTTAGAACCAAAGTATACGCGACCATCTTTGACCACCGGAGAAGACCTGATAGCTGCATCTGTTTTGAATTTACATAAAAGGGTTAAAGAGTTGGAAAGCTTACCGAAAGCCAGACCCTGAAGGGCTTGATTCCCCCTGAATACTGGCCAGCTTATATTTCCACTGGCGATTTTTAAATCGCCAGTGGAAATACTTGATGTTTGTTCATCAGGTTTTCTGACGAGGGTTATAACGGCGAGAAGTATAAAGAATATTACTATGATAATTGATAGGATGCTGAATATTAATCTTGTTTTGCTCAAGAATTTATGCTCCTAAATGAGATTCTTCGCTCCATTCAGAATGACAGCCTGATAGCATTTTCATTTGCTAGTGTCTCTTTAAGCACTGCAACATCTGGTTTTAGTTAATTTTAGAAATATCAGATCTTAATTTTTAACATTAAGACATACTAACTCACCATCGTCATGGTTGCGGCAGTATATCTTGCCGTTGGCTAGGACCGGCACTGTCCAGCATAGACCGCTGAGGACTTTTGCGCTGGATAGCTCTTTAAAGGCTTCGGGTGATGCCTCTGCAATTGCCAGCTTTCCCTTGTCACTCATTATAATCAATTTACCATCGGCTATCATCAATGAGCCTTTACCGTATCCTCTTTGACCCCATTTAGCCTGTCCTGTGTTCCAGTCCAGGCATTTTACCTCACTTTCGTCAAAGCCATAGAGATAATCATTCCACAGAACACAGCTATTGAAATGATTTCTCATTTCCTTATTTTTCCAGATTTCAGAAAGGCCGTTCTCGCTTACCTGTAACAGGGCACCGCCCACGTTGTAACCTGAGGATATGAATATTTTATCGTCTTTAATTATGGGAGTAGCGGCATTTACGTTATATGCAGTCTTCCAGGGATGCTGCATTAATTCGCTGCCATCGTTAGGATCCAGTATAGTTAATCCTGATGAATTGAATACAGCCAGAAGTTTTTTGCCATTGAAATCAAAGACAACAGGTGCTGAATAGCCGCCACCCTGGTTTTTTATATCCCATGCGTCACCATAATCCTTTGTTTTCCATATCAAATTACCGTTGGATTTGTTAAGGGCCAGGGTCATACCAGCGTCAACTATGACCATATTATCATAAACAAGGGGAGATGAGGCAAAACCCCATTCGGGCAAGTTTGCGCCAAAATCTGCTGAGTGTTTAGACCATACTGGTTCACCGGAATTTGCATCCAGACAAACCAGATGACCTTCACGGCCGAAGATGTAGAGCCTGTCATGATCAAAAGCGGGTGTAGAGGCTGGTCCTGGATATCCAGCACCACTAGAAGCGGCTGGATATGAGTGTTTCCATATCTCTTTGCCTGTTGTGGCATCGAGGCAGTATATAATATCCTGCTTATCAATGTTACCCATAGTATACAACCGGTTATCGACTACAATTACCGAGGAATAACCAGTACCTACGGACAATCGCCATAATTCCTCCGGACCAGATTCTGACCAATAGGCAGACCATCCAGTTTCATTTGATACCCCGTTTCTGTCAGGGCCGCGCCATTGGGGCCAATCGTCGGCGGAAGAATATTGAGCAGTAAAACATATTATAAACAGCATAACTGTGAATATCGTTATCCTATTGTACCGTTTCAACAACGGTTGAGCTTCCATATTATGTTACCCTCCTGGATTTTGTATCCTAGAAAGTGTGCTTCATTTAAAACGTTACGAATGTGGAATTAATTAATATTCACTGATTTTCTATTGTTGACTATAGAGTTCGTCTTTCTAACGAAGGCAGGAAACCAGAAAACGCGTTATTCTGGAAAACTGGATTCTCGCTTTCGCAGGAATGACAGGACTTAATTTTTAAATACATTCACAGAAAAACAGTGAATACTAAGTAAGATTATATGAAATGTTTTTAAGGTAAGTTTTCTTTGTGATTCAGAACACGTTTATAATTTTAACCTATTCAAGCCATAATTTCAACAATCAAATAAGATCCAAGTATAATATTTATTACGAGATGCGTCGGAATTTTATATGAGTGAAGCTCCCAACATCTAATATCTCAAATCTTTTGTAATACCGGCTTACGCCTGAAAATTAAATACGCTAAATATGTTTTGAACAGTAAAACACTTTTTGATTTGGCTTTATTCCTTATTATCGGAAGTTCGGTAAGATCTCTATGGATGGAAATACTTATATCTATTTTATAATGGTAAGAAATATAAAGGAAGACCAAATAGCAGGTATTATTTATCGGAAGATTTTTTTGAGCATATATCTTTGTGTAATTCAATAATGCTCTGTGCGACTTTATCGCTATCTATTTTGTATTCTCCACTTTCGATAAGTTTTTTTAATTCTTCAATTTTATCCTGACGAATATGGGAAACATTCTTTGCCATTTTTATATATTTTTGGACTTCTTTATTATGCCTTGACACAGAAAAGTCCTTTCTTCTGAATTTTACTGCCTGCTGTGTTGTCCTTGGGAATCGCAGGCAGTATTTTACTTTTTTGTATTTGCTTTTTCTCGTTCTCATGATTTGCTGTTTTTCCTTCAGACTGATGATGCCGATATTATTCCTTTGCAAGAATTATTCCAGATGTAAGTCGTTTGTAAATATAGATCCAAAATATCCGGGAGTATAAGTTCCTTTGTAATCTATCTCATTTAAATTTTGCTTAAGAAAATTATTAAAAGTTGATGGTTCTTCCGGGTTTAGTGTGGTTATAATTGAAAATTCTCTCCGCTTGTCATTCCTGCGAAAGCAGGAATACAGTCTTTAGGTGGATCTACTGGATTCCTGGTTTCGCAGGAATGACAGCATAAAGAAGTTTACCACACTGAACCCGGAAAAGCCAAGTTGATTTGCATAGCGCGTCATGGTTCTTTATGCAACGGAATTTTGTTGAATTTTTATACATATTGTTAATAAACTAATTGACTGGATTATAGCCGATGCCTGTTTTGTAGAACTTGACTTATAAACTTATTATATGATAGTATGAAGCGGATTTAAATAGTAATTTACGATTTATTTTAATTTTGAATAAAAATTCAGGAAGGATAAGTTTAATGGAGCTTGCTATATGCAGAGGTGATCTGGATAAAACACAAGAAACTATAGATTGGTTAAAAGATAATGAAGCCAGGATCGTAGAGACTTCACCCTATTTCTTTCTGGAAAATGAGGATGATCTGGTTACAGAAACGGTATCCATGTTTAAGAAAAGTGACATATGGATAAGATCAATACATGCCCCCTTTGGATCGAATTGTAACCTTTCGGATTTTGATGTTGATAAACGGGAGACAGCCATACAAACCCACAGGAATCTTATACATAAAGCTGGTATAGCCGGTGTTGAGATGATCGTTATACATCCGGGCGTGGGCGGACTTGAGACAGAAGAAGATATGGACAAAGCAAACCAGATAGCTTATGAAAGCATATGCAGGTTAATGGATTCTGCCAGTCTCTCCAATGTCCAGTTGGCCCTGGAGAACATGCTGGCTTCCCATCCGGGATACAAGGTAAGTCATATACAGAAGACTATCGAGAAGATAGATTCACCTCTGCTGGGTGTGTGTTTTGATACCGGACATGCCCATCTGTGCGATAACATAGAAGAATTCATGGAAACACTGGGGGAGAAATTCATAAATATTCATATACAGGACAATGACAAAATCAGGGATACCCACATCCAACCACCTTATGGCACGACAGATTGGCCAGATTTTGTCAGGCTTTTACACAAGATAAACTATGATATGCCTTTAACTATCGAGACTGCACCCTGGGGTAATGCCAGCTATAAACAGATGCTTAAGGAAGTTGGCGCGCTTCTGGATAACCCGGAGGATATAAACTTCAGATGCAGAAAGTGTAAACATCTGGTAATGAAGGGAAAGGATCACTGGTTCTGTAACTGCGCTAACGAATAGAAAAGGTAGGGCAGATTACCAGCAGCTTGAGAATGATTTAATTATGTCATCAAAAATGAGATTAAGGGAAAAATTAATAACCATGCTGCCGGATAGGGCACTAAATATCATTACAAAGCGCAAATCCAGTACCAGTATGGAAAAGCGTATAAAAAGAGTAAAACGAATGTCACCGGAATTCCTGGAAATAATGTCAGAGAAAAGGCTAATATCTGCTTTTCATCGAGCGGCGAAAGAAGTTCCCCATTACAGGAAATTTCTTCAGTCTGAAAGTGTGGATATTGCAAGCATAAAAAATCTGAATGACTTCATAGACAAAGTTCCGGTTATTGATAAAAAGAGCTATATCCAGACCATCAGTTCTCTGGAAGATTTATGCGTCAGCGGAAGAATTTGTGATGCTTCTCTTCTATCCAGAAGTTCAGGTTTTTCAGGTAAACCCTGTATATGGCCATGTTCTCAAGCAGAAGAGGAACGGGGGAGAAGGTCTACCTGCATCTTTTTTGAATATCTGCTTGAATTTAGCAAATATAAAACCTTGGTTATCAATGCTTTTTCACAAGGTACATGGGTATCGGGAACAGGTTTGAGTCGGTTGATGCTATCAGGTGTTTCTTTCTGCGTTACAGGTACAAACGATAAAGAGATAATAGAAATAGTGGATAGATGCAGATCAGGATATGACCAGATAATTATATTCGGTTATCCTCCATTTCTTAAGCTTGTATTAGAACAGGGAAAGAAAAACAGAGAAAATTTCTGGATGGATGATTCTACCAGATTTATTTTAATGGCCAGCGCAGAAGGTTTCAGCGAGGGATGGCGTGAATATATTAACAATAATTTAAACCATAATAGAACGGAAAATCATGTATACTCCACATACGGCGCGTCGGATCTTGGCATCGTGGGATTTACGGAGACTCCGTTTACTGTGAAAATCAGGCAAGCTGCTTATTCTTGCCCGGATTTTGCCGAATTGGTTTTCAACAAGAAAAGCAGAAATCTGCCCATGCTTTTTTCCTATAATCCCCTTCAGTATCACATAAGAATAAATGAAAGGTATGAACTGGAATTCAGCACTCTTTCTCCTGACACCCTTGTCCCATTAATGCGATATAATATACATGATTTAGGGGGAGTTGTAACCTATGAAAAGATGAGGGACATGCTGGTAGATGCTGATTTAAAAATTGATATGGACTTACCTGCACCCTTGTTCTATGTATACGGCAGATCTACCGGTGAAATACCTGTTTGCGGGGGGTTTGTATATCCTGATAATATAAGGGACGCATTGTTTTCTGATCCCGATATATCGTCACAGATAACCGGGGCTTTCAAGCTTAATTGCAGAGATGATGAAAAAGGCAATTTGCAGTTTTATGTGGATATTGAATTGCTGGATATAGGTATTTCCAGCGATGAATTGAAAGACAGATATGAAGAAGTATTACATGGAAATCTCTGTAAAGTAAACATGGATTATGCCGAGACAGTAGAATCAGTTGATCCTACAGCCAAAGTTCAGGTGGTATTCAAAGAACAAGGCGAAATACATAATAATGAAAGCATAAAGATTCATTATTCATAAATAGGAAACGAAAGGAAAAAGTTGCTATGAGTGTCATAAAACCTGAAAGGATATTTGAACTTACCGAAGAACGCAAGCAGACCATCCTGAAAAGGTCTATGGAAGATATATCGTCCATATATCTTGACGTAAGAGATATTGTTATGGACATCCAGAATCGAGGTGATGAGGTATCCATAGATCATTATCGCAAGTTTAAAGAGGATATAAGCCGGGTTGATCTGGTAGTTACTAAAGAAGAAACGGAAAAGGCTTATGAATCCCTTGATGATAATGTGATTAAAGAGCTTAAAAATGCGGCGAAAAATATTGAGAAATTTCACCGGGCTCAGCTTGATCGGGAGATGTGGTCAATGGAGGTTATGGAGGGTATCCTGGCCGGAAGGCTGACGCGACCTATGGACGCTATCGGAGCTTATCTTCCGGGACGAAAGGCCATATATCCGTCCAGCGTTTTGATGGATGTTATTCCGGCAAAGGTGGCCGGGGTGGAAAAGATCGTGACCTGCACGCCGCCTGATATGGGCATGGTGGCCAGCGAAGCTACATTGGTGGCGGCTGATATTGCCGGCGCGGATATAGTTATAAAAATCGGTGGGCCCTGGGCTATAGCCAGCATGGCTTATGGAACAGACTGCGTGCCGAAAGTTGATAAGATCGTTGGGCCTGGCAATAAATATGTTACAGCCGCAAAGATGATAGTTTTCGGACAGATTGATATTGATTCACCGGCAGGCCCCAGCGAAGTGCTTATTTTAGCCGATAAATCTGCCGATCCCCGACTGGTGGCCATTGATTTTATCTCACAAGTTGAGCATGATGAAGACGCAGCCGGTGTGCTGGTTTCAACTTCAGAACAACTGGCGGAGGAAGTATGTAATATAATCAATGATGAAATTGATGATCTTCCCCGGAAAGAAATAATGCGGGAAGCCCTGATTAATAACTCGGCTGTATTAATTGCAAAGGACATGGACCAGGCCATTGATTTTACCAACGATTACGCGGCTGAACACCTGCAAATTGTAACGGAAGAACCATTTGCTCTTCTACCAAGGATTAAACATGCCGGTTCAATTTTCATGGGGCCTTATGCACCTGTGCCTGTAGGGGATTATGCTTCGGGAACTAACCATGTGCTACCTACCGGTCAGTGTGCAAAGATGTTTAGTGGGTTATCTGTTGACGATTTTATCAAGAAACCTACTTTTCAGTATCTGACAAAAGATGGGTTGAGAAAGCTTAAGGATACCGTTACCACTCTGGCTGAAGCTGAGGGCTTATTTATGCACGCCCGGGCTGTTAGAGAGAGGTTTAAGTGAAATACTGGCGAATTAAGCAGGTTTGATAAATCAAAGGGGGATCAGTTATGAGGTACATATTTATAACATGCCTGATTTTTATTGTGGCTTCATCTTCAGTTTATTCACAAATTGACGATACACTGGTTCTGTATTTGCCTATGGATGAGGAATCAGGTGGAGTTGTCAAAGATTTATCACAATATGGCAACGATGGACAGTTGATGGGCGGTGCGGAATTGGTTGAGGGTAAATTCGGTAAGTGTGTTGCCCTTAACGGTCAGGATGCCTATGTGGAAGTTCTTGACGATGAATCTTTTGCTGGAAATGAAGCCAGCCTGGAGGCCTGGTTTAAAACTGAATCCACCCAAAATTTCCCCATAATCTGGAAAGAGGCGGCTGGAGCCGGAGGTAGCTATTGGGCCAGGGTTGAACCGCCGAACAGCAGAATCAGATGTTTGTTCAGGGATAAGGAGGATACTGTGGCTATTCCTATAGCCGGGGCGGCTTATAACGATGGCCAGTGGCATCACTTTGCCGCTACTATGGGTGATGGCGTTGCCCGGATGTATATTGACGGGGAACTGGAAAACGAAGTTCCCAGTGATTTGGGAGATTTTGATTCTACCATGAACCTGGGGCTTGGTATAAGAATGCTTGATCCACCGGATACCTATGGTGAAGGTTTTATAGATGAAGGCCGGGTATGGCTCAGGGCTTTGACTCAGGCCGAAATCAAGGCTAATATGAATATGGGGAAAGAGCAATTCGCCGCCGTTTCAGGTGAAGGTAAACTAACAGCTTCATGGGCATTTATAAAAGTTCAGTAGGATTGTATTATCTTTTTGTCGGGAGGGAGAAGTTTCTGCTAAGCCTTTGTATTCAGGGATTAGTGGTTAGTCATGAGGGGTTAGGGGAAATGGTCTTCGCCCTTCCATTTGATTTACCACACTTAACCCCGAAGAAGTATTTTCTATTGCTGGCTATAAAATTCGTCATTCCTGCGAATACAGTAAACCAGAAAACACGCTATTTTGGAAAACTGGATTCCTGCTTTCGCAGGAATGACAAGTAAAGTGGGTTTTGTGTAAGATTTGTAATATTTCTTCATTTCCAAACTAAACCCGGAAGAACTAACTATTTTATATTTCCCCAGGTTGTGGCCATCTTTGCAGAGGGGTTTACTGCCAGATAAGCCGATTCGCTGGCCAGCCATTCGATGACGTTTTCTGTGAGGATTTCCAGCATTTCTATGTCTTCGTTATTTTCATGGAAGTTGGGAAGCCTCCAATTCATGTTAAACACTTTTCCTGATCCTGCTTCCCAGTAACCGAAAGCGGCGATCCTGTCGGCATAGTCAGTATCACCTTCCCAGACATGGGCAACGTTGATGAAGTTCTGCCATATATTGTCGAAATAGTCTCCGCTTTTTGGATAACCTGTAGAATTAACCTGGACTTTATCCCCGGCCTGGGGTGGGTCTCCTTCTAAATTTGACAGATCATCCCACAGGAGAGGAGTATCCATCCATTCTTCTAATAGAATTAGACCAACATTACTGCCATCATCTTCTACAGGACCAAACTGCCGGGCTTCTACATCCTCCAAGCCCATAGGCGTCGCGTATCTTATGGCCCAACCAGTCAGCAAGATCGCCCCTCCTGATTCTGCATAATCAAGAAAAGCCTGTATTTCACCATCCGACAGCGCTCCGGGGTCTGAATCACCTTCATGCCACCATAAAACAGCAAATTGGGAAAGGTCAACATCTGTTAAATCATCCCGACTTAATTCAACCGTATCGAAATCCCTTAATGCAAATTCCAGAGCAGGTTCAGTGAATGGGCCATCATCACCCATGAATATAAATCCAAGAGTGGTCTGTTTGGTGGCTGATGCAATATTTGACATAGCCGTTAATGATATAACAATTAGCACAGCAATAATAAACTTTTTATTCATAGATAGCACCTCTTTTAGCGATTAAGCATATTTATAAATAATTTTGAAGTTTACAAATATGTTATAAATCCCCCTTAATCCCCTTTGTAAAAGGGGTAGATGAGATTCTTCACTCCGCTCAGAATGATAGATACAAAAATGTCATTCTGAGCGGAGTGAAGAATCTAAAATCTTTAAAACATTTGGTTCTTCCGGGTTCAGTGTGGAAATGTAAAAAACATTGTCTAATTAAGAAAAAACATCCTCTGTTTGTCATTCCTTCTTTTGCAGGAATGACTTGTTGAAGTAGATATGCTTTTATTTAATCAGTAGAATTTTATTATTACCACACTGAACCCGGAAGAACCACATTTATTAAACTTGCTTAATAATATATTCTTTTGTTTGATTATTAATTTTAGTGTAAATACCAGGATTTACATCATCTTCTTAATCACTGCTTTTTCCCTTGCTGATTTTAACCAATCCTGTAAGGTTGAATCCACCTCTATATCGGTGAGGATTTCTTTTATATCATCACCCACATCCTCAAAGGTTAACTGCTCTTCAGGTTTTTTATCTTCAACCAGAATAATATGATATCCATATTTCGTTTCAACCACATCGCTGATCTGCCCGGATTCCAGGGCAAAGGCTGCATCGGAAAATGGCTTTACCATATCCCCTCTTGTAAAATAACTCAATAAACCGCCTTCAGGACCTGTGGGGCATTGGGAATATTTTTTTGCCAGTGAAGCGAAATCTGCTCCGTTTTTTGCTTCTGCCAGTATAGATTCCATCTGTTTTTTTGCGTTATTCTTATCAGTGATGCTGGCATCAGCTGGAACTTTAATGAGAATATGGCGGGCCATAACTCTCTGTTCAATAATAAAATCTTCCTTGTGATTTTCGTAATAATTCCTGGCATCTTCATCTGTTACAGGGTTTGCCTTTGTTTTGATTTTGGTATCTATGAATTCCTTGACTATAAGGGCGCGTCTTATAGTTTCACGCAGTTTTTCCTCGTTTATGCCTTCCATTTTCATACGCTGTTCAAAGGCTTCCTGGGAGTCAAATCTTTGTTTAATTCTGTTTAGTTCCAGATCAACTCTGGATGCTTTTGGCTCCAGCCCTATCTTTTCACCTTCCTGAACCATAAGCTCTTTATTAATAAGGTCATCCAGGGCTTTTTCACGCAGCTTGCGGGTAGTTGCCAGATCATTTGCATTTCGGAATTCTGGATTTATGGATTTCGCTGTTTTTATCTCTTTATCCAGATCGGATATTGGAATAGGTTTATTGTTGACAATCGCCGCCGCAGGTCCTTGTTTTTCCTTATCCGAATATACAACGGAATTTACGAGTAACAATATCGTACATATAAATATCAGTGATATTTTGCCAGTTTTAATAATCATTATTTTTATTCCTCCTTAAAAATAATAAAACGTATATGATGAATGTAAATTGCTATAATTTTGTAAGTCTAATAAAATCAGAGAATCAATAGGTTAAAAGGGGAATAATATAGGTAAGATAAATCTGCACATCGAATTTTACGCAATCAGACCTTTATACTCGCCGTCCAAAACAGCCCCCGTGTGCGGTATAATAATAACATAGAAGAATGGCTTTGTCAAAGAGATTTGATGGAATTTTGTTTGATATTGACGATGAAAATGCCTTGTAGTATAATCAGAACGTCATTAAATACGAAAGAACCAAATCATCCATTTCTATGGGAATTAATCTGTGTCTAATTTAAAATTCCGTAAGGTTATAAACACCACCGGAACGGTAATCCATACCAATCTGGGCAGGTCTATACTGAGCAGTGCTGCCATATCCAATGTAGAGAAAGCCTGCGGTAACTTTGTAAATCTGGAATATGACCTGGAGACCGGTAAGCGGGGCCACCGGGATGTGGTGACAGAGGGTTTAATCAGGCTTTTGGTGGGATGCGAGGCATCAACTGTGGTAAATAATAACGCCGCTGCGGTTCTGCTTGGTTTGAATACATTGTCAAAGGGCAAAGAGGCGATCGCCTCCCGGGGAGAACTTGTGGAGATCGGCGGATCATTTCGACTGCCGGAGGTAATGCAGAACAGCGGGGCCATACTCCGGGAAGTGGGAACAACTAATAAAACTTATATCAATGACTATCGAAATGCCGTTAACGATAATACGGCCATGCTTTTAAAAGCCCATACCAGCAACTATAAAGTTGAGGGATCGGTTTATAGCCCGGATATAACTGAAATTGTGAAACTGGCCAGGAAATTTAACCTGGTGGTAATGGAAGATTTGGGAAGCGGGGCATTTATAGATTTAAGCAAATATGGTCTGCCAAAAGAACCACTGGTTAAAGATAGTATATCAGCTGGCGTGGATGTGGTGACTTTCAGTGGTGATAAGCTGTTGGGCGGGCCTCAGGCAGGTATTATCGCCGGGAAGAAGAAATATATCCAAAAGATCAGGGAGAATCCTCTCATGAGATGCGTAAGAGTCGGTAAAATGATTATATCGGCTCTGGAGGCTACTCTCAGAATTTATGTGGAAAATAAAGAAATGGAAATACCTCCTTTACGCTGGCTAGCCCGACCTATACAGAATATCGAATCAACAGCTATATTTGTCTCAGGTAAAATAAAGGAAATATTTGGGGAATATGTTGACGTTTCAATTGATGTATGTATGTCTCAGGTGGGCAGCGGTGCTCTGCCTGTGGATACAATAGAATCCCGATGTGTTGCTATACAGTCTCAGAAAGTTTCAACTAACAGGATTGCCGAGTTATTTCGTAAATGCGAAACGCCTGTAATAGGCAGGATAAGCGAAAATAAATTTATTATGGATATGCGCACTGTTGAAGAACAGGACTTTTTCTGTATAGTTAAGGCGGCGGAAACAGTAGTTCAGAAGCTTAAAAAATAAGGTTCTTCCGGGTTCAGTGTGGTAATAATTGAAAATCCTCTCAGCTTGTCATTCCTGCTTCAAGCTTTTTCAAAAAGCTTGAAGCAGGAATGAGAGCATATAGAAGTTTATTATCTTTACCACACTGAACCCGGGAGAACCAAAAATAAAGAAGGTGATGGACATGATAGTGGGAGTTCCCAAGGAAGTAAAGGATGCGGAATACAGGGTGGCTATGCTGCCGGTGGGTGTAGAGACTTTAAAATTATTCGGGCACAAGATTCTTATCCAGCAAGAAGCGGGTATCGGGAGCGGCATTTCAGACCAGGAGTATATAGATGCAGGAGCGATGATAGTCGAAACAGCTAAGGAAATATATAATTCTGCCGATATGATCGTAAAGGTCAAAGAGCCCTTGCCCCAGGAGTATGAGCTTATAAGAAAAGGTCTGATAGTTTTTACATACTTTCACTTTGCCGCCAACGAAGAACTTACTCATGAAATGGTAAAGCGTAAACCTGTATGTATAGCTTATGAGACCATACAGGAATCCGACGGATCATTACCTTTGCTAACACCTATGAGCGAGGTTGCAGGGAGAATGGCTATCCAGGAGGGGGCAAAATATCTGGAAAAGCCTATGATGGGGAGAGGTATACTGCTGGGAGGTGTTCCCGGCGTGGCCCCGGCCAATGTGCTGATAGTAGGCGGCGGCACAGTGGGTACAAACGCGGCAAAGGTGGCAGCAGGTTTCGGGGCACAGGTTACTATTATGGACATAAACCTGGATAAATTGCGCTATCTGGATGACATTATGCCTAAAAATGTTGTTACCCTCATGTCTGACGCCCATAATATAAGGGATAAGGTGAAAGAAGCTGACCTTCTAATAGGCGCAATACTGGTGGCTGGAAGCAGAACCCAACGCCTTATAACCCGGGATATGGTAAAGACCATGAAACCCGGAGCCGTGATCGTGGATGTTTCCGTAGATCAGGGTGGATGCGTGGAAACCACAAGACCCACAACACATCAGAAACCTACATATCTGGAACATGACGTGGTGCATTACTGCGTGACAAATATCCCCGGCGCGGTGGGAAGAACGTCCAGCTATGCCCTGGATAACGTCACTCTCCCGTATGTGCTGAAACTGGCAAATAAAGGCTGGAAACAGGCATTGAGGGATGATCCGGCCCTGCTAAGGGGTTTAAATATAGCCGAAGGCAAAGTTACCTTTAAAGCTATTGCTGAGACTTTTGGGCTGGAATATCAACCAGCCCGGGAATTAATTGTTTAGGTGAAAATATGGAATGGTACGAAAAATGGTTCGGTGAAGAATACAAGCTGGTATATCCCCATAGAAACGAAGAAGAAGCCTTTGAACAGGTGGAATTTCTGAAATCCCATATTGATATACCCGAAGGAGCGAGGATATTAGACCTTTGCTGCGGCTGCGGTCGCCATGCTGTGGAGTTGAAGCGTCAGGGCTATGATGTTGTGGGTGTTGATCTATCAGATGAGCTGCTAAAGATGGCCTGTGATAGGGCGGAAGAATGTGAATTGATAATGCAGTTTATCAAATGCGATATGCGGGAAATTCCTTATAAAAATGAATTTGATCTGGTTGTTAATTTCTTTACCAGCTTTGGATACTTTGATACTGACGAAGAGATTTTAAAAGTTCTGAT
>WJIO01000029.1 GCA_014730235.1 Candidatus Poribacteria bacterium | reverse complement strand
TTCAACGCTTTTATCCATGAAATTAGCTGTTGTAAGTTCATATATTCCCAGAAAAAATTCTTTTTCTATGAATTTATGAACTTCCGCCATAGCATCAGAAAAACCTTTCTCGCCAAGTTCTTTAGATGCAAAAAGGAAAATTTTATCATATCCTTCCCCAATGCCATCCCTTAAAAGAATATCACCTTTAAGAGTCCAGGGAACATTGTAGTTTTGATAAAGAAAAATATGTGATTTGACTGCAATATGATTAACCATCTCATTTTTTGCTGCTATATATGGAGATGACAAAAAATTTCCTACAAAGGGAATCTTTTTTAATGCTTCTCCTACACCCCCGCAGGCCGATATAATAGCCATCCCCACATCTAAAAAGCCACCTAATCCATCAGTTCCCAACTGAGCCAATCTTTTAGAATCGGTATAAGCTTCTTTGGAAAAGTTCTCAACCATATATAGTCTTCGTAGCGCTTCTTCCTGCTCTGTAGTTGGCTCTTCTTCCTGTCCCATATTTCTTAGGAATTGTTCCGCCTTGTTTTCTTCATCTATATATATTTCTTCACTATCCCTTAACTCTTGAATTAAAGAAAGCTTGGCGGCAAAATAAGTATCTACTGATTGTAGTTCAAAGTTGATACCTTCTATTATTTCAGAAGCTTTCACTTTTAGATTTTCAGAGTAAGTAGATTTATGATAATTCATGGCGGAAGCCGTTACTTTATATTCATACTCTACAGAAAGATTTTCGACTAAATATTCCCCATTTTCATTGGTGCTTGTAGAAGCATCGGTTATTTTAAAATATTCTGTTTCATGTTCTACCAGAATCGAAGCAGATTTTATAGGTTCTCCGGTTTCACCATCCAAAACAATTCCTGATATTGCTCCTTCCAATCCCGGGGATATATATGTAATTGTATCCTGTCCTGAAATTTCATCGTAAGTCACTTTGATGGTTACGGTACGAATATTCTTATCATGCTCTTTGTTATGGGTAGTATAGGAAATTTCATATAAATTCCTTAATCTCTCAGAAATGGATTCATACAGTTCCACCAGCTTGCTAACATCCGCAGTTTGATAGTATTGAGCTTCTGTTTCATCCGCTATCAAACGTAACGTCCGTTCATCTATGCCATCTCCCCCTGCAAATCCGACAATATATACTGGCACATTCACAGATTTTGCATAGTCCACCACCTCTTTTGCTGTCTTAATACTACTGTTATCCACACCGTCGGTCAAAGCAACCACAGCTCTGATACCCGGTTGTGTGGAAGCCATAGCTACTCCTTTATAAACTGCGTCATAGAATGCTGTGTTTCCGTCAGCATATAACCTGCTTATGGCATTAATTATGTCATCATTATTAATGGTAAAAGGCTGTTCAATAGTAACATACTCGTTGAATCTTACTAAAGCCGCTTTGTCTTCGGGTTTCAGGTTATTGACAAAGCTAACTGCCGCTTCCCTGGCGTTTCTGATAGGATATCCATCCATACTTCCACTGGTATCCATAACAATACAAACAGACGTGCCAACAAAACTTGCCCCAACAGAAGAGACAGAGATAGGCGATTCAAGGGTTTTATCCTCATACACTTTACAATGATAAGAACCTAGATCAAATATAGGTTCGCCTAAGGAATCCTCTATAGAAGTATACAACTTAATTCTGGGAAATTCTGAGGGATCAATGGAAGCGATATTAACTTTAAGGGAAGGAATAACTTCTGTTGAGTGAGTAGTTTCCCAGAAAAGGCTATAAAGCGTCCCTGTAAATTGAACAGCCCTTGAAATAAGGCAAGTAGATATTGCCGCTAAATTATCATCTATAAGAAGATGATTTTGGTCAACAGCTGGCCAGCCAGATGCAAATGGTGGAAGATTAACATCGTTTCCATGTCTATCGTCGCTTGGAAAATGTTGAGACGCTTGAGCAAGGTTATAAAATAAAATTTTCAACTTAAATAATTGTTGGTTTAAATGTTTTTCGTTTATATCCTCTGTTTCAATTTTTTCTAAAATTTTTTGAGAGACTATGGATCTAAGACGATTTATATTCTGGATAGCAGTATTAGATTTGAATACACAATCAAATTCTGAAAAATCATCCAAATTATATAATATACTTTTAAATATACCAACATTCACGATTGAAAAATCTTTTAAAAGTTCATTGCTGTTAAAATCTAATTTCTTAAACTTTACAATCGGAACGGATTTAAAATTCCCATCCGCCCATTTCTCATATTCATCTTTATTTGCTATATGAAGATCACCAAGAACATGGGCAGGAACAGCCATATCCTGCAGACAATGCGCAGCTCTTCCCAAATAGTAAAAGGCTAAAGCTTCATCTCCCTCCTTGTAAACGCTGTAAGCTGCAGCGAACCACAAAGCACCTTTCTCAAACGCGCTCAAACAAAAAGGAGCAACATCACAATCGGTTTGAGAAAGCCCAAAAGAGAGCCATTTAGTATTATCATCAGGATTCCAAAAATGATCCACCCATTCTTTTAAATATTCGCCGCCAAAAATGGGAATAAGAGAAGGGATTTTTAAACTGCGTAACCCATAGTCTTCCTCTACAACACCTTCCAGTATTGTATTGCCTATGTATTGATTATCCTTTTCCGGTCTGTGGTGATTTCGCAAATTACTTAATTTGATGGTGCCGTCATTATCTTTCTCAGAACCTGGTATAATATATTTGTATATTTCATGATTATTATTTGCAGGCCATACATCAAGTGCTTTTTCTGTAATATAAGCATGAGTTTTGCCATAACTTAATACCTGATTTGTATATAAAGATGACAACGTTATAGATACAATAATAATTTGTTTCCATGATAATATTAATTTTATAAATTTCATGCAAACCTCCCATTTATTACGATATTATAAGGCTGTTATTACTGCCGTCCCACAACCGGTGTTCATTATTCCATTAGCTGTATATACTTACTGCCTTTGTAAAAAAAAGGGCATTAAGAAATACGGCGATTAATGAAAATATAAATATAAGCCAAAAACCGATTCCATAATGAATATGCAGCAATCCTTCACCTTCCCTCAAAACAGCATTATCGGCTTTGTATTTAAACGAGAGAAGTAGTATTAAGCTAGTACCACCCAATACAGCCGGAAGTATTGATGTTTTCAATTTTCTAGGAAACTTAAAAGCAATCCCAAAATTCCACATACAAAGACTGCTATCCCCAAGGGTTCTGGTGGTACTTTCTCAGATTGGCCTCGACCAAATGGGTCTGACTGATCAATGCTTGTTCCTGTGATTAACTGGAATCCAGTTAAAGTGATTATATTCTCTCCTGCACATGAAATATTGACAAATGGCATGAAAAAGCAGATTACAATTATACCAAAAACTGATGGCGAAACTTTCTTAATTAAAGTTATGTTATTCATCTCGTTACCTCCCAGTCCTTGAATACAAACAAATTAATAGACTATCTTTTAAAATCGGCCTATAGATATAACCAAAATTTGGTATTCATAAATACAAGTTGCAGGTTGTTATACTAATTCACTACCCTTCTTTAGCCATTGTGGTGAATCCATATTCTATTTCCGCGGTGTTGCCAGCAGCGTCGGTAGCGAAAATTGTAATTACGAATTCAGTTTCATTGGGCATTGAATACTGAAGAAATGTAATGGTAAGAGTATTACCAGCAAGTTCCTCAGTGGACTTGAAGTCCGGATCTTTTGCTGTTACTGTAGCATCTGTAAGAGCTTCAGTAAAGACCAGAGTAAGTTTTTCTGGATAGTCAGCAGGATCTACGCCAGTACCGCCGTCTTTGGGATCACATGCTCCGCCATCAAGAGCTGGGGGAGTGTTGTTCGGAGCAACAGCGGTAAAGTTAATTGGTACAGCACCTTCCAGGGCCTGACCAGCAGAATCCTCAGCGGAAACGGTCATGGTATGTGCGCCTGGAGGAATTTCACCTGTCGGTGTCCAAGTAGCGGTTTTACCGGCAACTGTTGTAGTTCCAGTAGCACCAGTAACGATTATTGTTGCTGAAGTTACAGCTTTGCTAAATGTTACAGTAATTGCCTGATTACCTGCAACCTGAGAGCCTTCAGCTATACTAACACTTGTAACTAGTGGAGGATTACCTTTGAATATGTCATCATCAGGAACGACTCTAAATTTTATGAAAGTAGGTTCCAATAAGCTTTGGTTTTCCGTATCATATCCGTCTATTATTAAAGTATGTTCTCCTGATGGTATTTTGTTATCAGGTATCCAGACAGCAGAATTACCGGAACTTATGACGCTGCCTGAAGCTCCGGTTACCGTTATGGATACCGATTCCATAGGTTTGCTGAAAGATACATAAATGGATTCGGAATTTCCGATTTCTGCTCCTGACTTAACGCTTATACTTTTTACCTTTGGATAATCTGCAGAACTGGAGTCAACAGGAAAAAGCTTATCGGAATCGGAACCGGCAACGCCGTAGTCACTTAAAACTATTGATTCCTCAATCTCCTGATCATCGGGATCGATTTCTGCAATCTTGACAGGGCCAACATTCTTTGCCAGCCATATAGAATAATAATCATGCTCGTCCACGACTTTTACATCAACACGGTAACAATCTTCAAATATCCCTGACGGGGTGCTTACAATATCACGACTGGCGACCTTCACACTGGCAAGACTGTTTTGCCATGTTGTTCCTACCGACAGGATGGACCTGTATATCAATTCACCGCTTAAATCATCAAGAGTTTCATGGAACAAGACCATATCATTTACTGCGCGAGAGAGGTATCCCCTGTCTCTTTCTGATTCAATGATGAATACGTTTTTTCCGTCTTTTAAATTCGTTGTGCCTGTTACCGAAAGAATAACCGTATCCTCCGGATAATCAGCTTCCGCATATTCCCACCAGTTACCTACAACAACAGGCAGATAACTGACGTCCAGAGTTTCCTCTATTATTTCCTCATCATCTTCACTGCAGCCAATAATCAATAACATCAGCATACAGGCTAATATAATAATTCTTTTCATTCTTTTTTCTCCTTTTGTTATGGTTTATAGTATTCATGCGTAAAAGAGCATGAATACTACATTATCAAAAGATATTTAATGAACTTTATGATGTTGTATCTAATTTTGTTTGGCAAAAGACGACATATCAAATTTATAGCTTAAATTCCCTATGACGCTCTTTATAGAAGCTTCATATTCATCCTCTGAGCTAAAATCCGAATATGTTTTTTTACCGATTCGTCCCCCAATATCTATCTTTATATCATTCAAATTCATGCCTATACCTGCAGTAAGGAAATAGCCACTGGTCTCATCGCTGCTTACTTCCCTAAGAAAATGAAAAGGAGAAGTATTAAACCCGCATCTTAAAAATATGGGATCCGAAGCATCTGCTGAAGTCATATATTCTATTCCAACGTGATAAGTAGTAAGATTTACATATTCTGGTCGTGTAAGAGATTCTCCCACTTTTCCATGCTTATATTCTGACCAATTAACTCTATGAATTTCACCTACTACGAGAAACTGTCCGGATTTATATGACAATCCAAAGCCCATGGAAGTAGGATAAGTCCATTTAAATTTTTCGGTATCTAATATATCAGTGTTTCCATCCTCTGTAGTTGTCTTTTTTGTTTTTAAAGTAACTTCTGCGCTGGTGTTATAAACAGCACCTATGTTGACCTGTTCATTCAGATTATAAAGCGCGCCAACGCTAAAATTATATCCCGATTCTGTTTGTTCAACAGTAGTTGTTTCGGAATTTCTCTTTGTTTGTGGTGTATAATCCTCATCCCACCAGTTTGAATCATTATAGTCAATAGTTTCCCAGCTATAAGTATTCTCAATATCAGCTTTTCCATCTAGTATATTTAAGCTACCACCGACCGAAAACTCCGGGGTTACAGATTTTGCGGCTGATGCTGATATGGAATAAAGGCCACCTTTACTGCTAAACGTCGAAGATGAATCTTCATTAATATTTTCAGTTTTTCTGAAATAATCAATAAGCATACTTCTGCCCAATGAAGCGGAAAAACTTTTAGCGGTTATAGCCAGATGCTGATAACGCAGAGGGTTTATATATACTTGACTATTATCCAGTCCTAATTCTCCGTAGCTATATTCTTCCTCTGCTATCTGATCTAGGTTAATTCCTCCGGTAATCATACTTCTTTCTATCAAAACCAAGGTGGCTGGGTTGCTTAAATATGAAGATTTACCGTCAGATACCGCTATGCAAGCGCTTCCCATAGCCAATGATCTTGCACTGTTTGATTCCACAGGATCATCCGGAAATACAGTGAGGGCCTCACAAACATTAAAGCTAACACAAAAACAAATTACAATAATCAGCATAAACCTAAACATGGAGCTATTAGACATTATTATCACCTTTCTAAATAAAGGTATACTAATTTACCTTTATTTATTATTGATTTCGTTTCTTAGGCAAGACAAAATAAGGTTTCAAGAAATTGAATAAGCTTAAAGATTTTAAATGGAAAATTTGGTTCTTAAAAGGCTAGGTTCCCATATCATCACTTCCTTTTCCGCACATGTAAAATAACCTTCACAAGGAAGATTGCCACAGAATTAATAACATTCTCAGGATTTTATAATAATCAACAATATATCAATCAAAGCATTTTCCGCTTTCCGGTTTTCTTCTGCATTCGTCTATCCGTGTAGCAATTCCGGCAGTCACATCTATCTCCCCGGAACTGTCATATTCATATACGGTAAAATAAACCCTTACTCCCTGAGAACCAGCCGTAAAATCCCAACTGAAAGAATACGGAACAGGCGTTCCTTTTACCGGAACACCAAAACCGGAGGGTTCTCTGTATCCACTGAGGCCGGATAGAAATGGATAAACTTCCACAAAGGTACTTTCATCAATATGGACGATCTCTTCCGCAAGAACCACAAAGCCATATATTCCACATGAGAGTTGGAAGTCAACATCCTCAGGACATATTTTCGTCTATAATAAAGCAGGTATTTGCCTCTCTTGTCGAGATATTAAATGCATTACTCTGGTTTCCATACTGTAATTATCTCTCCTTCGAAATAGATAATCAAATATTTCCCATCTGGGCTAAAAGCAACACTCGCATCCATCTCTGCAATATCTAACCCAGTCTGATTTTCTACATCCAAATAATGAATTATAGTAATAGTTTTTCCATCCGGCACACTCAATATCTTCAACATATATTTACCACATACTGCAAGCATTTTTCCATCCGGGCTAAAATCAATGACTCGTCGAACATAATCAAACTCTATAAAATCCTTAAATACTTTATGAAGAGTTTCGGTATCCAAGACTCTTACAATGTCATCATCACCGTCTACTGCGGCTATATATTTCCCATCCGGGCTAATATTATATTCAGATATATCATATTCATCACCATCTTCGTCCACAAAATCATACCCATCTATTATCTGAACCAAAATATTAGGTGTTTCCCAAACCCTAATCTCATTATTATAGTCACTTACTTGAGACATATAATATTTGCCACCATGACTGATTCGAAAATTACGGGAAACACTTCTTTCACTGCAGAAAAGAAGTTCACCATTTACATCAAACACTTCAAAATTAATGTTATACAAGTTATGACCTAACAAAATCGTTCTTCCGTTGTAAGTAATCGTGTTTTCTGGGAAAAACTTATCTTCTATAATATCTCCAAGTTCTTTTAGCACCTCGCCTGTGGGTATCCTTATAATATTCATAGATTCATTATACATACCAAAACTTCCATAAAATCCCTTACAAACTAGAAGCTGCTGATTCGAAAAAAAGCACGCCCCTAAATACAGACCCTCTTCTGGCTCTACCTCCATAATAGTTTCTAATTCAGGTAGTTTTAACACCTTGACAGATTTAAAAGGTAATTCATTATGTAAACGATTGCCTATTAATAGATATGGGTCATAAGGACTTAATAAAAGAGTATCAAATTCATCATCGTACTGGTATGTATTAACCAAAGTCAGGTTCTTCCAAATTTCTATACTATCCTTTTGTAAATTCTTTTCTTCTCCAATGATTTCTTCCTCAACAATCTCTTCGTCTTCTCCACAACCCCATGCCAAAAAAGCCAGACATATCAAAATTAAAATTGTTATAAACTTCCTTAAAGACATATCAACTACCTCCCCTATCACCAGTTGGTAAAACAAATTGATGTTTTTGCATTCATCAATTTTCCTTAGAATGGAAAATCATTCAGGAGTATATTCTGATTTAAATAATGGTACTCAGCCTTTTTCCCATCAAGTTTATTATTTGCTAAACATGTATAATAATAAACAGAATTTTTTGAATATAGAAAATGATAAATCCTGAGCAGGAAAATCCCCATGTTACCGCATCCTTTTCCGCACTGTGCGAAATAACTCACAAAGGAAGCTGCCACAAAGGCCATCAACAACATGTCCCTAATATACCTCACCTGGATTAGCAGTTCAAGATATTTTTTGCTAAAAATACTGGAAACTCAAAAAAAATTAAGGGAGAGCATAAAATATACTCCCCCTATATCCTGTATTTTCTGATTCTTTTCATATCCCAAATTCTTGTATACATAACAACATAGACTAATCCAACAGATATAATAAAAGCAAAACTCCACCGCCTATCAGCCCTGTGGTTAATGTCAAACCGACAAATGTCTTACCTACTGATGATTTTTTAGCCTCTGACTCCGGCCCCAGCATTTTATGTCCCTGGCTGGATCCCGGTGCGTTTGTGGGTTTTCGAAGATTAGGCAAGGCCTGATCGTAATACTTATAATGGACGTCAGAAAGGGAATCAACCTGTTTCCAGGGGATGGTATCCCTGATCTCATTTTCCAGAATGGAAGCAAGCTTTATCTCCCCTGTTTTTACATCCGTGACTCTTATATGCAGTCTGGTACGGGCAAGTCGGTTTACCTCCTCCGGTTTGCCCATCTGGTTTAGCTTTGCACCCTCAGGAATTTCATACAAAATTCCACATTCCAGAAGACGATATGAGATAATTTTATCGGCTGAATCCATCTGGGTCATAATATCTTCCATATCAGGGGGAGAAATATCGCATTCTTCACCCTTGATAACCGGGCCGTATTGACATAAACTGACTACCC
>WJIO01000305.1 GCA_014730235.1 Candidatus Poribacteria bacterium | reverse complement strand
GTCTTGCACCAATCCACAATGGATCTTCACCATTTACCGCAATACCGCTGGTAGTTGCCTCGCCATCAACCTGGCCGTCTATGTAAAGATATACCGTATCTCCGTCGTATACCTTGGCTACATGATGCCATGTTCCATCTGCCACTATAATTGTACCATCAATACGCTCTTCAACGCCGGCCTCGTTATGCCACATGGCCACGACGTAATCAGCATCATGTACCCAGATGTCCATATGACGTTTTTTATGCACTTCGGGCCATACTACGCCATTTTTCCATATAATATACTGCCAGCCTACTGGCTCCAGTTTTACCCATGCAGTTATTGTGTAAGGTACTGAATCCATAATATCATTATGAGGTATGGTAACATAACTATCGCCAGCCCCAGCAAATTCCAGAGCTTTACCAAATTTGCCGTCAACCCATTTTAAACTTCCTTCAATCTCTCCGTTATTGTTTCCCACAGAATCGTTGATATCGTCGCCGCTGCCCTCGTTAAAAAGCCATGCAGCCACAATGCCTTCAAAGCTATAAGCTGTTCCTGATAACGTCATTATCAATATAAAAATTAATATAAAAGCCTTCATAATACATGCCCCCCGAAATCTACAAATATTAATGAAGATTTAAAATAAATACAGTCTACTTCCGCACCTCCGCCCATGTGGTTGCAATAAAACTAATAATTATATACCTCATATTATACCTCCTCCAAACGTTTAACAAGCTTTTTAACATCATCCGATCTATCTCTTGAGCAAACAAGGATAGCATCCTGAGTCTCCACAATAATAATATTTTCAAGACCAATAGTCGCAACTACTTTGTCAGGATTATAAATTATACAGCTTCTGGAATCAAGAGATATATGCTTCCCCCATACAGAATTACTTTGTTTATCCTCAGACCATGTCTCAGCCACTTCCGGCCATGTTCCCATATCGTTCCATCCAATACTTGCAGGTATTACCAATACGCTATCTGCCTTTTCCATTATAGCATAATCAATGGAAATATCAGGCATATGTGGGTAATTTCGTTCTATAGTTTTCCTCTCTTTATCAGTACCTATGTTCTTATCAATTTCCCCCAGGATTTTATGTATATCAGGGGTAAACTTCTCTATCATATCAAATAAAAAGTTTACAGGAAATACAAAGATACCGCTATTCCAAAGGTATCTGCCGCTTTCTATAAATTCTACAGCCTTTTGTTTATCAGGTTTTTCTGTAAAGGCAGACACTTTAAAAACTCCTGCATCACCCTTACGCTCTACCTTTTTGCCCATTTTTATATAACCAAACCTGGTGGCAGGATTATCCGGTTTTATACCCAACGTAACTATGGAGTTATTTTTCCTTGCAATTTCTGCGGCTATATGAATCAGCTTTTTGAATTCATCCTCATTTTCAATTAACTGTTCACCGGGCATAACAGCCATGACACAATCTCTGCAAAATCTTCTCATATAAAGTCCTGCAAGACTTATACAGGGTAACGTGCTTCTACCGACTGGTTCCAGTATTATGTTTTTAAAGGGGATAAGTCCGGTGTGGTTTTCCAGATCTTGTCTGTGGGTTTCACCGGCTACAAGGAAGATTGATTCATGGGGAACAATTTTAGAACTTCTGGAAATAGTTCGACTCAGGAGGGAAATACCAGAATTGTCAAAGCTCAAAAATGCCTTGGGGGTTTTATTGCTTGTAAGGGGCCAGAGTCTTGTTCCCAACCCTCCGGTCATTATGAGAATAAGAGTTTTATTTTTCATTTTATGCCAGGTCGTTTTTCAGCAATTAAAACTATATGATCATCTTTTTCCAGAGTTGTGTCTTTCTTGGGATTGGTAAGAAATTTATTTATCTTTTCTATACCAACTATAATACCATCGTAATTACCTTTGAAATCGGATAGTATGTCGCCAAAGCTCATACCTGTATATTTTTCTGGACACTTAATCTTATATAACTGATTTCCGTATTTATTACTTAGCAATTCTGAAACCACAACTGTAACACCATGATCCAAAGTGGCTTGTCCCAGGAGTTTGGCTGTTAATCCACCGGTTACAATAACTTCATCAGCCCCGGCCCGGTAACAGTGTTCAAGGTTATTTTCGTCCAGTATCTGAACGCAGACATATATTTCCGGGCATTCATGCTTAATGGCTAGAACTGTAAGAACACCTTGACCGTCCCTGCCGTTACCTTCTGTCGAATCATCATGAAGTACAATAGCTGTGGACGCGGTACGGAAACAGGCCATTTTCAGTTTATCCAGATCAGCCGGATCACCTTTTACGAAATAAACTTGTTCGTTGTCTACGGGGTTTTCATCCAGACTGGCAATTATGACGATATCTTTGGTTTTATCATCAGCGTGTATTTCCGAAATGATTTCAGTTGCGCTATAGTTCCATCCACATAATAAAATATGATTTTTTAAGCCTTTCAAAGCCTTTAACCCCTTATCCTGTCTGATTTTTCTTTCCACAAAAATACTGGCTATAGTGGCGGTGAACATACCCAGGAAACCTATACCAAATATCATTACCACCACAGCTACAATTCGACCACCAATAGTTACAGGAGATATATCACCATAACCCACTGTGGTTACAGTGACAAAGCTCCACCATACGGCATCACTTATGCTATTGAGATTATCATTTGCACCCCTTTCAAAAAGTGCCATACCTACAGTTCCCACTACTAAAATACCGAAGGTGACAACCATAAGCCTTCCGAGATTTTCTTTTCTTAAAAATCCTAGATACTTTTTGAAGATTATTACAATAATCATATTTTAACTCACTTAACTACAAATTTAATATCCCTTTAATAACACTGATAAAATCAAGACTTTTAGTCGATTGCCATAAGTTTGAAAAATAGCCTATGGCCTGTGGATCTTTAATATGTTTACTCCATACATGGTTACCAAAACCAACCAGGGCCCGTACATAATGTCCTACAGCAAATTGACCGACGGCTGTTACTCCAATCGCAAACTGCCCTAATCCAAAATAACCGCCAACGGCAAACTGGGCAATGACAAACATGGGACTGGCCACAAATTGACCGAAACCAAAAAGCAGTCCAAAACCAAACTGTGCTATGGTTATCAGGCCAACGGCGAATTGCCCTATAGCAATTATGCCTTTTGCCCCCATTAACTTGCCAGTCTCTTTACTTCTGCCTATGGCAATATGAACCAGGGGCCAGCCGAAAATCTGGGATTTTGTTTTCCATTCGTAACCCCACATAAATTTACGACCAACGTAAAGCATATTAGCTTTGGAACTCAAAGGGTAGCCGCATTTGGGACAAACCACAGCCTTGTCGCTTATTTCTGCATCACACTCGGGACATTTTACCAGCGGCATATTTACTCTCCGGTAATTTTACTTTTGTGTAATCATTTAAAAATGAAAAATATTTGGTTCTTTGGGGTTTAGTGTGGTAGCAATTTAAAAATTCTCTCAGCTTGTCATTCCTGCAAAAGCAAGAATGACAAACAAGTAACATCCATTTTTAACGATTAATTTTATACTAAAACTTGATATTCAACTCACCCACAACTATATTGGTGCTGTTATAACTGCTGGATACCTGATACAGATCGCCGGATACGTCGTAAAGCCTTGTGGTAAAATTACTACCCATCATGCCCGGTTTTAGTCTCAGGTATTCGAGACCTACGTTAATATTATGGTGTATGTCAATATCCGCGCCAAAAACTATACCTGTTGTATCACCTTCGCGCTCGCTTCTTTCAAGATTTACGTTTGAGAACATGGCTTCTCTTGTATATTCGGTAGAACCAGTCAAAACTTCAGAATAAAAATTCATCTCCCGGTATTTATAGGGATCTGGATTCGCGATATATTTCATATTCAAATCCAGAGTGTTATCCCAGCCGTTATCAAAGTAATCGTAGTTATCCTCGGGTTTTGGCGGTGTTTCGTATGTATTATCCCGTTTGGCGTATAGGTGGGTATCCCTGAGAGAAAAATTCCATCTTTCTGAAATGTCATAATTCATAAGCAAAGCCTGACTTATGGCCAGATTGCTCCTTCGGTCTTCCAGGTCTGTCTTTTCATCAATGTCACCATAATCCTCCAGAAAACTCTGATCTGAGTTTTCTGTTCTGGCTGTATATGTGGCTTCAATTTCAGACAAGCGCGGTGTAAAACCATCTATCATATATCTCCTGATCACCTGCCGATCAGCGTCCATGAGATATATCCTGCCCATGGGATCAAGGGTTAGAAACTCTAAATCATTCAATTCTCTGTGAGTCTTATCAATCTTATATATGGCTTTATCCCGATATTCGCCAGTATCGCTGAATCTCTGGATTCGCTCAATAACTGTGTAATATCTTGAGCTTTTTGCCAGCAGTTTTTCCTTTGCTTTTTCAGCGTCTTCACCCTCCTCCAGAGCTTCTTCCAACCTAAGAATACGCTCCTCAAGCATTATTAACTCTGAATCCTTAACTGGCTGTATAGCGTATTCACCTCCCAAAGTTCTTCTTTCACTGCCAAAGGAGTGTTTAAGGCCGATTCGGTCAAAGCTGGATGAGTCTTTTACCAGTATTTCGTTTGATTTTGTAACAGCCAGGGATACAGGTTTTATAAACTGGCTTGTTCCATATCCTTTAGATCCAAAGTTCAGGATATATTCCCCACTACCATCAAATTTTATTATGCGATTATTACCGGTGTCGGCAATTATCAAGTTGTCTTCATTATCAGCAGCCATGTCACCGGGAGAATCCATTTCGCCGCCGCCAGAGCCATAATTTCCAAAATTCTCAACTCTTTCACCTTCTGGGTTATATTTATGTATAATATTATTTTCCACATCCAGTATATATAGATTTTTCTGAGAATCCACCGTTACTAATAAAGCCCTGTCATATCCCTTTGGTCTTAAAGCCCAGCCATATTGACCTTTTTCATCCACCACGAAAATACCCGGAATCACAGTGCGGGGCTTGGGGGATGCGCTGTCTATGAAATAAGTATTCAGGAGTAAACCGGTACTGCTGAATTTATATACACATGGCCCATAAAGATGAAGTCTGGGATTTTCTGTTCCCTCAATATATTTACTTGACCAATCGGCTACATATATATTTCCCTGCTTATCAACGGTAATATCACCAGGGGTATTAAATAGAGTTTTATCTTCTGTATCTTCAGGTATCTGCATCAGGAATCTGGCTTCTGAGTTCAGCTTATGCAGCATCTTGTTATCTTTATCACTTATATATATATTACCTTCATCATCAAAAGCCATCTTTATATCTTTTCCAAAAGCTCCCTGACCTGCACCTTTTCCGCCAAATTCCATATCAAATTTAATTACATCCGCAGAATAGCAAATCGAAGGAAGGATAATCAAAAACAGAAAAACAACAACCTTTTTATTCATAATTTTTCTCTTTCTAGTAATCGTTAAAAAATAGAAAATTTGTTTAGAAAATATCTCTATAATGATGGTAAATGACAACTAAATTATATCCATTTTTTAACGATTACTTTCTATAATACATATGAGTCCTTTTACCAAAACTTGTTAACTGGCATATATAAATATCTTATAATAATTATAAGCGTAACATCAAATGTCATGATTGTCAATGGAAATGGAATTATAAGAGTGCTACAAAGCGAAAAGTAAACAGAGTAGTAGCAGTTGATTATAAACTAAGACGTGATCCCCTTGGCGAGTTTATCAGAGCTTCTATAGAAACTTGTGGTTTTGGCAAAATCTCGATTACTTACTGAAAATCTATAGAGAGGGTAAACGCTAGGCATGATTAACCAGTTAGTTAAAAATACTGGTTCTTCCGGGTTTAGCGTGGTTATAATTGAAAATCCCCTCAGCTTGCCATTCCTGCGAAAGCAGTAATCCAGCAGATTCCCATAAAGACTAGATTCCTGCTTTCGCAGGAATGACAGCATAAAGAAGCTTCTTATCACTAAACCCGGAAGAACCTTAATCTTTTGTTTTTAATACGCTCTAAAAATTCCTCTAACCCCCTTAATAGGGGAGGGATGGGCTTCGTCTATTAAGAGAAGAATTGAATAGATTTTCTTGAAATTGCTTAGATGTTTAGTGTGGTAATACTGAAGAGCAAAATTATTTTACCATGTTGAACATCCATCAAATTCTGGCAGTAATCTCTCGATGTTTATAGGTGAACCAATGGATTTGCACATTCTCACATCGGCTAAAAGCTCTTCCTCGTATTGAACGAGATTATTTAATTTCTTCTGCCAGATACTTCCTGCACAGGTCTGCCATACAACCTCTTTGTAACCGTAGGCCTTCAGAAAACCAATAACAGCACTGCACATCTCAGAAGCATTTTCAATAAAGGATACAGCACTATTTATAGTAGCCACTCCATCATTTTCCCACTTGCAAAAATAACCTATGACCTTTTTATTTTTACATAATACCCAGCAGTTACCTGATCCTGGTTTCATATTGTTTACACCCACAGGAAAACAACTGTGCATCCATTCTATCCTGACTTTCTCTGCTTCTTTACCCATTGATGGTCTATATGGTTCTACCGAAAGGGAAGATGTTGTGGTTTTTGGTCGAAATCTGTAGAAAGCTCTATTTACTACAGGCTGAAAGTCTAATTTCTGGTACATGGGATAGGCTGGAACTAGAGTTTTTTGAGTCCAAAGAATTATCCCCCTGCAGTTGCCGGATATATGGTAATCTATTATCTTTTTTAGCATGGCCTTACCGATACCATATCCCCGAAAGTTTTCATCTACCATAACCTGACCTATACCGGCAAATTTTGTGGGCTTCCCTTCATACATAATATCCGTCCAGTTGCCCATAACATGACCGATTATAAGACCATCTTTTTCAGCTAAAATTATACCTTCCGGCTTCAATCCCTTATCGTTGAATTTATTTGCATAAGCTTCGTTAGACAGCCATCGGCATGTTCTGTCAAAAAGTTTGTATATATTCTCGTCATCGCCTTCTTTCCAATTTCTTATTGTTATATCTTCCATTTATCCAACCTTTCAAAACATATTCCTGTGATTTTTCGTGGCTAAATCTGAGATAGATTAACATGAATTTCTTTGGAATTCCATACTTTTTTATTCTGATTCATTACGAAGCATAAAATTTAAGTCCGTGAAAACTCTGGCTCTTCCGGGTTTAGTGTGGTAAAGATAAGAAACTTCTTTATGCTGTCATTCCTGCGAAAGCAGGAATCTAGTCTTTATGGGGATCTGCTGGATTCCTGCTTTCGCAGGAATGGCAAGCTGAAAGGATTTTCAATTATAACCACGCTAAACCCGGAAGAACCAAACTTTATTTGTTACTTCGTTATTCGCAATAACACAGAGATGTAAAATTTATGCTTGGGATTCATTATTGACATTTGATTTTAGAATTGATATATTTCGATACCACTGGAATAAATCATATACATAGAATTCAGGAGATTAAGATGCTGAACATGAAGCCACCCAGGATATATATCCATAAAAGCGTCTATGATGATGAAAAAGCAATAAGGCGGCTGGATAGAATTATGACATGTATCCAGACTGATAATATTGATATTGTGAATGATGAAAATCTTGCATTTGCAGTGGAAGAGAACAACTGGTTAGATATGTCATCTAAACGAACCGGGGAATTAAAGCGCGAGAATGATCCCATAATGATTTTTAATACATTTCGATTTTTGCCTGAAGAAGAATTTAAGAAACTAAACAGGATATATCCATCCCTATCGGCTTATCATCTTCTCGGTACTGGTCCTTATACCTTCAGAAATTCGTCCACTTTTGGTAACGGTGTATGCAAATCAGCATATGAAATTCATTCGGCCTGGGGATGTTATCATGCCTGCGATTACTGCCATGTAAAAGATTTTGTGAATATTATGCTTAATCTGGAGGATTTTGTTGAATATATAAACCCTCTGATAAAGCGGGAGAAACAGCAGCTCTATAAATATGATAACCAGACAGATACCATATGTTTCGAACCAGAATATGGTGCATCTGAATTGTTGGTGAATTATTTCGCCCGACAAAAAGATAAATACCTGATGTTATATACAAAAAGCGATAACATAGAACACCTTCTGGAACTGGATCATGCAGGTCATACAATTATAAACTGGACTCTATCCTGTGAAACAGTGGCAGAAAAAATTGAAAAGAAAGCACCTTCTATGGATCAAAGAATTCATGCGGCTGAGCTATGCCAGAAGGCCGGATATACTGTGCGTTTCAGATTTTCGCCAATTATACCAATCAAAAACTGGCGGGATGAAAATGCGGAAATGATCAAGCGTATGTTCTCAAAAGTTAAACCAGACCTCATAACAATGGATGTACTGGGTTGGATGAGCGCGGATCAGATTGTAAACTCTATGGATATTTTCCTATTCGATGATAAATACAGACAGGTTGTAGAAGAGATGGCGGGAGATAATGTAAGGAGAATTGAAAACAGTCCTAAGCAAATTTTTCCCCATAATTTACGTCTGGAAATATATAACTTTTTCCTGAATGAAATACAGAAGATAAACGAAAATATACCGATAGCAATATGTATGGAAACACATAAGATGTGGAAAGAACTTTCGATTAAACTTGGTATGAATAAAGAAAATTACATTTGCTGCTGTGGCCCTGTTTCTGTTCCCGGTAATCCCATGTTTTCTTCTAATTCTGTAGTTTAGTGGTATTTAAAATATAACTCTTCCGGTTTTAGCGTGGTTATAATTGAAAATTTCCTCAGCTTGTCATTCCTGCAAAAGCAGGAATGACAATAGAGTATATTTTTTCATTATTAGACATTTTTTTACATTTCCACACCCAAATCGGAAAAGCCAAAGGTTTTACATTTTTATCTCTTCCCTGGATTCAATTGCATCTTCGTCAAGTTCCATACCCAAACCCGGTCTTTCGGGTAGTTGGATATAGCCGTTAATCGGTAAGAGCTTATGTTTCATAAAGACGTTATCTATAATTCCCGCCTGTATCAACCATTCCTGTATGGGGCATGTTGTAATAGTTTGAGAAGCTATCAAATGAGTTGAAGCTATTCCTCCATGATGAGGTATAACAGGGATACCATGTGCGGAAGCCAGAGCACAAATTTTACTCATTTCAGTCAAGCCACCGGCCCATGTAGGATCTGGCTGTAGAATATCCACCGCACCAGCATCCAGAAGGGCTTTTATTCCCCAGCGTGTATATTCGTGTTCACCACCGGAAATCAAAACATTTGGTATTGAGCGACGCAGTTCCGCATATTGAGGTATCATGTCGGCAAGAACCGGCTCCTCAAACCACCAGGGATTATATTCCGATGCTAACGCCGCCATGCGTTGAGTGTATGGAACATCCCAACTACTCCATGCATCAAACATTATATCCACATCATACCCTACGGCTTCTCTTATGGTCCTTATCAACTCCAGATTTTTACGAATGCCTTCTGGTCCATCTGTGGGGCCGTGACGGAAGAACCATTTAGTTGCTGTATATCCCTGTTCAACTACTTCTTTTGCCCTTTTAGCCGCCATTTCAGGCTCTATGGAATAACCCAGCATTGATGCGTAAGCGCGGGTTTTTTCACGACTTGGGCCGCCCAGAAGTTTATATACGGGAGCATCCAGTAGTTTTCCCTTTAAATCCCACAATGCAAGATCAATTTTGCTTATGGCCATCATGGTCTCACCTTTTCGGCCATGTATAGCATGACGATACATCTTATCCCATATACGTTCCACAGCATGGGGATTTTCTCCCTTGAGTATACCGGAAACCAGGCCGGATATGATGCGACATTCGTTCATGCCAATAGAGCCATACATGCCGCTTATACCTTCGTCAGTATCAATAAACATAAATAGACTGCTTACAGGATATGGCGGACCTTCATTTTTTCTATAAACGGGCCAGTAAGTTGGCTGAGATTTAAATTCCGGGTATATATCAATGGGACGTACTAATCGCTCTTCGCTAAAAGCACCTTCATGTAAACATTTTCCACTAACACGGATAAAACGAACTCCAGTAATTTTCATCTTTATCCTCCCTGCTTAAATTCAGTATTTTCCAGCATTATAATAAATGTGTTATCTGAAAAATCTTCTATCATTAATTCAACCCGGGCATTGCACCGAACAGATTCATAGAATGCAAATATAATTGGCTCTTTCGGATTCAGTGTGGTAAAGATAAGAGACTTCTTTATGCTATCATTCCTGCCTTCGCAGGAATGACAAGCTGAGGAAATTTCCAAATTATTAGCACGCTAAACCCGGAAGAACCATATAGTTTTACTAACACGTAAAGCTTTTTTATATGATAATTCGGGTTCTTTACCCATATTAATCTATAAATAAACTGGTGTCAAGAACCAGGAATGAATAAAAGCCTTGCAAAATAAACCCATAAGGTGCTATCATAAATTAAATTTTTATTTGCATTGAAAGTCCAAACATGCTAATATATGTAAAGCCTGAAGGCTTTTTGGCATGATTCTACATCTTTGGTTTTTAAAGCTGGCAAACCTGTTAAATGTAATCATGAGGTGAATATTGATGGATGTATTATGTCTGGGCATATTTGTCGCTGATATAGTGGCAAAACCTATTGAAGAAATGCCTGATAAAGGTAAACTGACATTAGTGGAAGCTATGGAACTTCATACCGGAGGATGTGCCAGTAATACTGGATATGCGTTGAACAAACTGGGCATTTCCACCGGTCTTATGGGTAAAGTTGGCACAGATGGTTTTGGAGATTTTTTCCTCAATTATATGGAAGATGCCGGTCTGGATACGCGTGGAATTAAACGCACTTCATCAGTAAATACTTCGGCTACTATGGTTATGGTTTCGGCAGATGGAGAACGTACATTCCTACACTATCTGGGTGCTAATGCGGACTTTTGTATTGAGGACGTGGATTATGACATCCTTAATGGAGCTAAAATTCTGCATGTTGCAGGGGCATTTCTTATGCCTGATTTTGACGGAGAACCAACAGCTCAGGTTCTTAAAAAAGCTCAGAAAAAGGGTATTACAACTTCCCTTGATACGGCCTGGGATTCAAGGGGTAATTGGATGAATTTATTAAGACCATGTCTATAT
>WJIO01000304.1 GCA_014730235.1 Candidatus Poribacteria bacterium | reverse complement strand
CGTCAAATGATACCACGTTAAAGCCGTCGCCAGTTCCTGCTCCGCCGTTCAGACCTACCCATCTTGTGGGTGATCTTAAGCCACCGTAGGTGGAATAATCTGTTTCAATCATCCAATCATCCGGTTCATCGGCCAGATCACCGACCCAGACTTTACCCACAAGACTTTTGTCCGCTTCATTGATTTCAGCCCTCATCCAGAACCATGAACCAACGCCGCCTGTATCAAAATTCTCTATATGAGCGCCGTCCCATGCTCTGGCATCATTCAGGAACTGGTAATTACCAGCAGTCAAGCTGTTGTGAATGACAGTGGTATATCCCTGATAACTGCCAGCCGGATCAAGCCAGAATCCCACACCTGCCCTGGAACGGTCATGATCCACCCATTCGTCAAAGCGAATTCTCACTAACTGACCACAGAAATTAATGTCCTGATCAAGTTCAATAGCAAGATATGTGGGATCACCGGGTTTTGGCTGAATTTGTTTTGCAACACCTTCTTCCTCAACCCATTCAGGAGGCCCGGCCCCGCCGCCTCCGTTAGGTGTTTCATAGGCAGGATCAAGCTTGTTGTCATCAAAGTCATCCTGCCATATATTAGCGGCGGAAAGCATTGAAGTTGATGCAGAAGCCAACAAAATAGTAAATAGAAATAGCTTTAAAATTTTCATTTTATTCTCCTTTCTATGGAATTCTATTTACTGCTTTTTGGTTTGTTATATAAATAAAAAAAGAGCCTGAAGAAGGCTCTAATATAAAACCTGATTATATGGTGGGCGATATTGGACTCGAACCAATGACCCCTTGGATGTCGACCAAGTACTCTGACCAACTGAGCTAATCGCCCATTCATGGCTTTACCTCTGGAGGCGGCGATGGGAGTCGAACCCATCAATAGTGGTTTTGCAGACCACCGCCTTACCGCTTGGCTACGCCGCCAGAAAAATGGAGCGGGAAACGGGGTTCGAACCCGCGACAACTAGCTTGGCAAGCTAGTGCTCTACCAGCTGAGCTATTCCCGCGTGGTCTATAAATTCTAACAGAACGTATTGATTTTGTCAACTGAAAAAACGAATTAGTATCTGTTTCAATTTAGTCGGTTGAAATTTTTTGGCTCTTCCGGGTTTAGTGTGGTTGTAATTGAAAATTCTCTCAGCCTGTCATTCCTGCAAAAGCAGGAATGACAGCATATGATATTAAATTATCAACTTGGTGCACTACCCCAATCGGGTATTTTCATGGTTTCGCCATCTTTCAGGGCTGATTTATGGGCTATTAAGCCTGGAGCGCAGTAACGGACAGCTTGCCACACATTAATCCGGGGATGCCTTTCATTCACTATGGAATCTACAAATTCATGCACCAGATAGGCGTGAGAACCCTGATGTCCTCCCAGATTTGATGCCAGAGGTTCGGGTAATGGCTCGTGCTGCATGGTTGGCTCAACAGGTTCCCAGCCTTTTTTGTGACACCACCTGGCGCCGCTTACATCAGCTTCAAAACTACCTTCTGTGCCAAAAAATCGGAAGCGCACTGTTCCCGGATGACCAATCCTGCGAAATTCGGCGATACGCGCGGTTCCTCCGTCACTCATGCGGAACAATCCTACTTCGTTGCTAAACAGGTTGCCGGTTGCTGTGTCTTTTCTCCACCATTCATCGTGCTCAGTATCCACATAACCCTTTGCCGATACTTCAGTCATTCTCGCTCCTGTGACTGAGATAATGCCGCTGGTAGAATGAGTTATGTACCAGAAAGGCGGCAGTCCGGTGTTATGCTTCCAGTTTTTCCCGTAGCGATGCTGACACACCTGGATCAGACCGTGACTGAGGTCATGGAAATACTCGCCCTCGCTGTAAACAAACTTGCCGAAAACCCCTTCTGATGCCTTTTTTCTGCAAAAAGCTACGCTGGGATAAAAGAAGCTGGTTTCTCCGTTCATGTAAATCTGACCGGTGCTTTTTACCGTTTCCACCAGTTGGTCACACTCTTCCAGGGAATAAGCTGCTGGAACTGCTGTGTATACATGTTTTCCTGCTTTCATGGCTTTTATAGCCTGGGGAGCATGCATCCAGTGTTGGGTTATAATTACCAGCGCGTCGATGTCGGTTTTAATTATTTCATCCAGACTGTTGTATGTCTCACTTATCTGGAACTGCTTTGATCGGGTCGAGAGCTTATCAGGATCGAGGTCACAAAGAGCGACGCGATCAACCTTAGGATGAAGTTTGAATAGATTGACGAAGCTGGGCCCAAAAGCCCCTAGTCCTACCATGCCGATGGATATACCCATTTTTGTTCACCTTTCTTTCAATCTAAAATTAATTTAAGATCGGTATAGTAAAGTAAAGCTAAATCTACACCATTAATAGGATTGTAAGATTCAGGATGTACCTGTATTATTAAATCCGGGTTTTGCCTGTGAAGATAATCACATATGGTAAATAGGCCCTGATATATATACCATATTGAATCTGCTGGGTTATAATGAATATGTTTACTGGCTGAACATCCAGTAAAATCACCATTGGGAATAATACTTCCGGTAAAACGCAGGTAATCAATGCCGTAGTTTTTTACCATGCTGTCCAATTCATAACTTACATATGAAGCATAGCTACTGGCAAGGCACATTAATTTTCCATTATCAGGAATACTAATATTAGATTCATCTCCGACTTCGACTTTTTGATCAGTATTTACCTCCAGAGCCTGACTTCCCACATCTGCAACAGCGATATCTACTGCAACACCCAATTTTAAGCCGATGCTGTGGACATATTGGCTTGAAATTTCTAAATTGCTTTCCGTCGACCAATCACCGCGCTTGTTTGCCCATTTACCTTTCAGACAAAATGTTTTTGCTCCGCTTTCTGCCGCCAGGGTCATCTTTTTTTGCAGATTCTGCATATCTATACCTGGACTTATGTCTTCATACCAGATAGATAAATCTTTCCTTTCATAAGCAGGTAGATAGTATTCCAGAAATGAACTTATTATATCTTTATTATCACTGCTCAAAATAAAAATTAATGACGCAGGAAAAACGAGCTTCTGACCCGGAGGAATTTCAAAGCCTTTGTTCCTGGATTTTATACCTACGGATATAAAACCATTAGCGGTTATAAGATTTTCTTTTAAAATACCAGGAGTTTCGTTACCAATGGCAATCTCTTCACCTGTATATTCATTAGCAAGAAAATCGAATATAAATGAGGTATACCTATTATATATTTGATTCTGAAGACCTATAGACATCTTGATATACTCAGTTTTTATATTTTTTATAGCAATACCTGAACCTGTGGGATTTTTAATCTCTATCCACTTTTTGATTACAGGAAACCCCTGAAAAATCTGGTAAAATACTGATAAATTTAAAATACCTTTTTCTTTGATGGTTATTTTAAATTCCAATTCTAACATTTTTATACCAGCAGTTCCGGTTATTTCATGGGATACGTATTCAAGATCACCGCTTAATCCAGAAATCTCTTTATCCCCCAATGAAAATGAGATTTCCCGATCAGGTGATTTTATGTAATTTCTTCCAGATAATTTGTTTATAAAAGCAAAGGTGTATAAAAAATTATTATCGGAATTTAGCATCAAGCGTCGTTCTATAAACTCATTTCCCAGCCTGAATGTGTTTGATTGACTGTCGTAACTAATATAAATTCCGGGTAAAGGGCCTAAAATTAGTTTTGGTATCTCAACTGGTTCATTTGTTTTTTTGGAACATGCGAAAAGTGTTAGAAGTGATAAGGCTATTATTGTTTTATTTAATGGCATAATTTTGAGATTCTGTAAGATTTATGAGTAATACCATTTTCCAAAAATTATTGTGTATTACTATTAAAGGTTCAGTAGGAGCTTCGCCTCAAGCTTTTGGAAAAAGCTTGAGCAAAAAGGAAAAGCGGTTCTTCCGGGTTTAGTGTGGTTATAATTGAAAATTTCCTCAGCATGTCATTCTTGCGAAAGCAGGAATCCTGAAAACACATTATGAAGAACTGGATTCCTGCTTTCGCAAGAATGACAGCCTGGTAGCATTTTTATTTGCCATAAGCACTGCAACATCTGGTTTTAGTTAATTTTAGAAATATCAGTATAATTATTTTTTGGAGACTTGATTATAGTATAACTTTTAACCCTTTACTAGTAAAGTAAAGAATCAAAAAACCTTATTTGGAATTTATTATACATCCTATGTGTTTACCTTATAGTTTGATTTCTATTTTGAAATTTCTTTTCAGGGAAGGAGAATAATAATGGAGTCAGGTGTATGGAGTAGTTTTTATGTTGACTTGTCGCCAGAAAATTCTATTCTTCGTTTTGCTGAACTTGGTTGGAAGCATTTGGAAATGTCTGCTGAACATGGAAAGATGGCGACTCAGGAAGGTGATTGGAAAGAACGTTTAATTAAGCTGAAAGATTTGTGTGAAAAAGTAGATGTAAAAATATGGCAGATTCATACACCCTTAGAGTTGGATATAGCTCAAGACGATCCAGACAAATGCGAAGAAGATATGCAAATAGCTCTTAAATGGGCAGAATATGCAAATTTGCTCGATATTCCCAATCTTGTTATCCATCCCGGTGGTAAACAGCGCGCAGAAAACGACCGGGAAAAGGATAAAATAAAGACTACTAATATAGAGGCCTTTTGCAGGTTGGCAGAAACAGCCGATAAATTAGGCGTAAGATTCTGTATTGAAAACATGCAGGAACGTATAGGACAGGAGAAGTGGAGAATAGGAGCAAGAATTTCCGATATTCGGGAAATTATTGACGCTGTAGGTTCTGAATCTCTGGGTATTTGTTTTGACAGCAGTCATGCAAACGTAACCGGATTGGATATGACCCAGGCCATAAATGAATGTGAAGGCATGTTATTTGCAACCCATATGTCCGACAACGATGGTTCAAGCGATCAACATCGTATGCCTTTTGGCGGCAATATTGACTGGAAAAGTGTTATTTCTGCCTTGAGAGATATAAACTATCAGGGATTATTTAACCTTGAAATACCCAATGAGAATAAAGCTCCACTAACTATACGTGATGCAAGATTGAGATATGCCAGAGATATTATGGAACATCTTATGGCAGATCAAGCAGAAAAACCGGAAAAAGATTCCGTAAGTCTCAAAAAAGAAGATGTTGAATCCAGGACAATCAGCCAGTGGATCGAAGACATTAAAAAGATAGGTCCTGATCTTCCTGAACAATTTTCCCGAAACAGGCTTTTGCAAACGTTCCATAATGCAGCAGAACGTGTTCCACATTATAAGAAGTTCCTGGAAAGTAAAGGTATTGATGCAAGCGAGATTGACAGCGTGGAAGAAATTCTAAATATAGTTCCAGCCATGGATAAAAAGAACTACATAAATACAATCCAATCACCTTCAGAGCTTTGTCTGGATGGTAGAACGGATAATGCGGCTATATTTACCACAAGTTCAGGCTTTACAGGACCTGCTTCTACATGGCCCATCGGTATTGAGGAAGAGGAAGAAGGGCGTAAAAACTTTGCCTTCTTTACTGAATATTTTTTTGATATAACAAAACATAAAAACCTTTTGATAAATGCTTATGCAACAGGTGGCTGGGTAAGTGGCATAAGTGTCAGTCGCCTGGTAAAGGATTATATCACACTTTTTACCCCCGGACCTGTGGACTATGTAATACTGGATATAATAGATCGGCACAAAAAAGATTATGACCAGATTTTGATTACAGCTTATCCTCCATTTATAAAGAAACTGGTTGACAGAGCTATGGAGAAAGACCCGGATTATTGGAAAGACAAGGGTGTTAGGTTTGTTTTTCTAAACAGCGGGGAAGGTTTTTCTGAAGGTTGGCGGGATTATATAAATCAATGTCTTGATGCTGAAAACAGAACTGATATGGACAACTTTGTTATATCAACCTTCGGTGCATCGGATATAGGTGCTATTGGATTTATGGAAACACCTGACAGCATAAGAATAAGACGGGCAGCAAATCAAAACAGGGATCTGACCGTCAAATTGTTCGGGGATAATTCAGAAAGTATTCCTATGCTATTCCAATATAATCCCGGTAGATATTACATAACATCAAATAAGAATCAGGAATTGGAATTCAGTACTATTTCCCCGGGCAGAATAGCCCCTTTGATAAAATATAACCTTCATGATATGGGAGGTAAAATCACCTACAGGGATATGCAAAAAAGCCTGAGAGACTTTGGCATGGATGATAGTATTGATCTACCGCTTCCATTTCTTTATGTTTTCAGAAGGACAACCGGGGAGGTATGGTTAGAGGGATCATGCCTGCATCCTGAAGTTATTAAGGAATCACTCTTCGAAGATTCTAAAGTGGCTTCTGAGATTACCGGGCGTTTTTTCCTTGAACCAGAGGAAGATTCCGAAAGCAATCCGGTGCTTTCTATTGATATAGAACTGAGAAACGGGGTTGAAATAAATGAAAATAGGCGTGACCATTACAGGGATTTGATCCTTGATTTCTTAACCAGAGTTGACCTTATCAAATCTGGTTTTTCTGCTGATAACCTTTTGATAAACCTGAAAGAAGAAGGAGAGCTGGACAGCAAACAGGGGATCAAAATTCGTTATGTATAGAAATTTATGGTTCTTCCGGATTTAGTGTGGTAAAGATAAGATACTTTTTCATGCTGTCATTCCTGGGAAGGCGGGAATGACGAGTTGAGGGATTTTTCAATTATAACCAAACTTACTTTATCTAAAAAATATGAAAATACATTTAAAAAAATTCAACCATTGTTATTAAAACAAGTCTAACAAATGTATTTAATTTTTTACCCTATTTTAACTTGACAAAGGCAACTTGCATATATATACTAAATACCAAAAATGTATATATTATGTATTTAGTTTAAATAAATTATGTAAACTCAGTAAATATACTGAACCATAATAAAAGAATATTCCACCAGCTTACGCAGAGGTACTGAAACCTCTGCTTTTTTGTTAGGCAAATTTCAAAACTTATTTTCAAGGTTCCTTAAAAAGGGTAAATGCTAATTTTAACAGGCTTTAAGGAGAAATCTTATGAGTGCTTCTATTCCAGAAGAACCGCTCCCCATTGGACCTAAAGGAGAACTGCCTAAGGTTGTTGAGGAAGAATTTAACAAAATAACAAAAGACAAAGAAGAAATTCATATGGCTGTTTCCAGCGATATGAGTCTGGAAGGTGATTTTAAGGAAAACTGGTTTTTAGCTACTGATAAACGCATTATGGTGTTTAATGGTGACCATTCAGTAAAAGCTGAGGTAGTAAAAGAACTTTTATTGGTTGATATTGATGATGTAAAACTTAAGAACTATATAGGAAATGGTGTACTTGAGATTACGACCAAAGACAAGGCCGTTGAATTCCTTAGATTCTCAAAGACCGCTTTTCATCAAAATGAAATTGGTGAAATACCAAAGGTCATAGATAAGATAAGAGAGAAAAACGGTCATAAATCAGAATCTCAAAAAAGCACAGGCGAACAAGGCCCCAGTAGCAAGAAAGACCATCGCTGTGAGAAATGCGGTGCCATTATACCTCATTGGACAGGCACATGTCCTAATTGTTTGGACAAAGGTGCTCTATTAGGAAGGCTTTTCAGTTATCTGAAACCTTATTGGCAGATCGCTATCATTGCCTTTCTTTTAACTCTAGTAACAACCGCTCTGGGACTTGTACCAACGTATTTAACGAAATACCTTACTGACAGAGTTTTTGCTCCTGTGGTAGAAACTACAACTGATCGGCGTTTATTTTTATTAAACGTTTTTGTCCTGGCAATAATAGGGATACACATAACAAATACGCTTCTGGGTGCTGGTAGAACTTACATGATGCAGTGGCTGGGAAATAAGGTTATTTATGACCTTAGAACTTCAGCCTATCAATACCTGCAACGTCTTTCTTTGTCTTTTTACAATAAAAAGGAAACCGGAAGGCTTATGTCTCGTATTTCCAATGATACGGGAAGACTTCAGGAATTTATTGTTCATGGTATTCAAGACTTTGCAATGAATATACTTAAGCTGGTTGGTATGTGTACCGTATTATTTATAACTAACTGGCGATTAGCAACTTTATCTCTCGTTCCTATACCGACAATGATCGTTGGCTCTATAATCTTTGGTAAAAAAATGCACATGGTATACCACAAAGTATGGCGCAGGATGGCCGGTATATCGGCAGTGTTGGCTGACACTATCCCCGGTGTAAGAGTTGTTAAAGCATTCGCTGCTGAGGATAGGGAAATTACCAGATTTAACATACAAAACGAAGAGTTTTTTACCCACAGCATGAGAGCCGCTAAGATCAGTACCATATATTTTCCACTTATGGGTCTTGCCACTTTTGCCGGAGGAATTATCATCAGATGGTTTGGTGGTCGTGATATAATTGGTGGTGAAATGACACTGGGAGAACTTATGCTTTTTGTGGGATATATGTGGCAATTCTACGGCCCTATACACGGACTCACCCGATTGAATCACTCACTGCAACGGGCTGCTTCATCGGCGGAAAGAGTTTTTGAAATTCTGGATGCTCAACCTGATGTAGATGATAAAGAAGATGCTGTTGAATTACCTGCCATAAAAGGTGACATTAAGTTTGAAGATGTGGTCTTTAGCTATGACGATGAAAAGAATGCTATTGATGGTATAAGCTTTGAGGTCAAAGCCGGTGAGATGATTGGTCTCTCAGGCCCCAGCGGTGCGGGTAAAAGTACCCTGATAAATCTTCTTGGAAGGTTCTACGATGTATCAGAGGGTGCTATATACGTTGATGGCCATAATATTAAAGAGGTAACCATGAAGTCCCTCAGAAGCCAGATTGGCGTTGTGTTACAGGAACCATTTTTGTTTCATGGCTCAATTGCGGAAAATATAGCCTATGGTAAACCCGATGCAACCAGAGCAAGTGTTGTGGCTGCCGCCAAAACTGCCAATGCCCATGACTTTATAATGAATTTCCCCGATGGTTATGATACAATGGTAGGGGAGAGAGGCGTTGGACTTTCCGGTGGTGAAAAACAGCGTATATCTATTGCAAGGGCAATACTGAAAGACCCAAGAATACTGATCCTGGACGAAGCTACTTCGTCAGTCGATACAGAGACAGAATCCCAGATACAGGCAGCCATCGAAAGATTGGTAGAGGGTCGTACAACTTTTGCCATAGCTCATAGACTTTCAACCCTGAGAAAGGCTGACAAGCTAATAATATTGGAAAAAGGCGTTATTTCAGAAATGGGAACTCACGATGAGTTGATAAAGAATAACGGTCTTTATAAACGCCTTGTTGATATGCAGTCAGAACTTTCCAGTATTAAAGTAGTATAGCTTTCTTTTGGAGGTAGTAATGCAGGCTTACGATATAAAGAACGAATTAAACATGTTAGATCCTAAAAAGCTACATATACACAAGGACGAATTCAACAGGCTTATCCTCACTATAAAAGATGAAGGTAAAACCATGGAAATTCGGCCAACCATGGGATTTCCACTTACAAACCCTGATGAATATGTGTCTTTGTCAGAGATTAAAGATGGCAAGAAGGATAAAGAAATTGGTATAATCGAGGATGTTGGAAAGTTAGACTCAAAATCAAAAAAAATTCTCAGAGAAGAGCTTAAACGAGAGTATTTCATGCCCAGGATAACAAAGATAAACAACATGAAAGAAAATCACGGGATCATGAAATTTGATGTAGAAACAGAAAAAGGCCCAAGAACCTTTGAGACAAGATATAAAGAAGATATACGCAAAATGCAAGGTAAACGAGTAGTTATAAGGGATGCGGATGGAAATCGTTACGAAATAAAGGACTATACTAAACTGGATCCCAAAAGTATAACCCTTCTGGATAGCGAGATATAAAATTAGTAGAGCCACAGCATGCTGTGGCTCTACAAGTAATTATTACAATAATAATTAACCCGGTATAGCAGGAGCTAATTTACGCCATTCTTTAAGAGTTGAATAACTCTTATGTGGTGTAAAATCTTTGATTACATCATCCAGGGAATCCCCAAGTATTTCTATATCCCTCAAATCTGCAATACCAAGATCTACCTGATGTCCATAATTCAGATAGCTTATATCCATAGGCTCAAAACCCATAGCTTTTGCGCAGACTGCATCGGCAGCGACAAAATCTATACTGGCAATAGCTATACCCAAAGACTTTTCATTTCCTGATACGGGACCATTTCCTTCCATCCCTATGTAACCGTCAATAACAGCTATATGAGGAGGAACTATTTTTGCCAGACGTACAAGATTTTGAGGCAGAATAGCTATTTCAGAAGTTAGAACGCGCTCACTATGGCTGTTGCAGCCGTGCATTTTTACCTTATCTTCCAGGGCAAGGGAACCCATCATATTTTTCCATGATCCCGTCATTATTACAGTATCATGAGTTTTGGCTACTGCAACGGAAATTCTGCATTCAGAATTAACCATCATCCTGGAAACTCTTACATTAACTTCTGGACCATATTTACTTAAAAGTTTCATTTCAGCCCAGTAATCATCAGATTGTAATTCTGTTAGAAAGATTTTGTATTCATTAACCAGGGAATCATATGCGAGTTTTTTATATGATTCAAATTGTTCAGAATCTTTGCAACATTCGGCCAGAACAACGGATTCATGAGGAATATCCGATATATATTCCATAACTCCTCTGAGCGCATCAACATGAGTACATGATAAAGGAACACCGGCCTGAAGGCAATTGGGTTTTACTATTACATCCTTGCCGGATATTTTAGGTTCTATTTGAGAATGAATAAGATGAAGCGCTTTGAGGATATTTTCGCGACGATTATCTCCTTTTATCAATGCTACTTTGCTACTCATTGCTTACCTCATTTAAATATTAGCAAAAAGCTCAGATGCCTGTTTTAACCTTACCGGTATGTTGATTCCGGCAGGGCATTTCTCAAGACATTGTTCGCACTCAACGCAGTCATCGGCTTTAATTTCCAGGCTGGAGTAAAGTTCTATGCCCAGATGTTTCAGATTATCAGGATAATTTTTATACATGTCAACAGCCCGGAATATGGTTGGAGCTACAACACCCTGGGGGCATGGCTGGCAGTAACCACACCTGAGGCATACCTGACCGTATCTATATTCCTTTTTCATGCTTCCCAGGGATTTGAGTAGTTCTGTAACTTCCTCGTCAGTCAGTTTTGGCATATTACCTACGGTTACATTTTCCTCAACTTCCCGCATCCTTTGCATACCCGGTATAGCCAGAGTTACGTTTGGATTGGAGACAACGTATCTGAGGGAGCCAACGACGATAGGATCTTTACCCAATTTTTCTCTTTCCGGTTCAGGCAGGCACAGTAAACCGCCGGACAGAGGTTTCATTATGACAACACCCATATTTTTTTCCTTTGCCATAGGTATTATCTCTTCCTCAACACCTTCCTGATCCAGTGGGCTGTAGGCCACCATCAGAGTTTCGAATTCGTTGGACTTTATAGCTGCCCTCATGGTATCCAGATCTCTATGTATTGTAATGCCTATATGGTCTACCTTACCTTGGGCTTTTGCTTTCTTTGCGGCTTCCAGTGCGCCGCCTTGAGCCATGACCTTTTTGTAAGTGTCTCCATCGCTGACGGTGTGAAGTTGATATACATCAATTTTATCTGTCTGCAAATTTCTCAGGCTGGTTTCCAGGTCTTTGGTTAATCCCGATGCATCCCGGGCTGTGCTTTTTGTGGCTACATAACATTCATTCCGCCGGTCTTTGAGTACCTCACCGACTTTTTCTTCGCTATCCCTGTAATTACGGGCTGTATCTATATAATTAATTCCCAAATCCAGCGCTCTGTTTATTATTTTAACTGCTTCATCCTTTGATATTCCCGGAAGCTTTATAGCACCGAATCCTATTATGGAGACCTCTAAACCAGTCTTACCAAATATTCGTTTCTGCATCTGTTTCCCCCGAATGATCTTTTATGTATTTTTATTTGTAATCTTTAGAAAATGAATATAACTTATTGTCATTTCTGCTTTCGCAGGAATGACAAGTGTGTTGCTTACATTAATGATGTAACGGGCATTATAACAAAAGCAGGTGGATAAAGCATCAAGATTGTTGTTGAAGCGTCTTTATTTCTTGTCCGATCCGATTTTGGCATTTCATCATTTTGCTCTCCTGGACCTTTATCAACTCCTGCACCAGGTTGATCGCCGTTTTCTCCATGATAATTTTCATTACCCATTGCGTTTGCCATAACATTTATGGAAAATATGATTGTCAATATTAAAGTAAAAAAGCTGATTCCTATTATTTTTTTCATTATAGCACTTCCTTATAAATTTTAAGGTTAAATTCGATAAACCATCTATAGATATAATATATAATGCTTCTGACTTCGTCAAGTTAAAAGAATGTAAATTATGGAATATCCTGAATCAAAATTACAGGTTCCAGGGGTTTCAAAGTTGCTTTACCACTGATTTTAATATTATTGAACATGTTTAATCCTGCAAAGGGTTTCTCTTTATATGTTAAATGCACCTCCTGCTTTTCCCTACCGTGCTGGATAAGGTTTACAACGACTTTCCCATCATATTTCGCTGCTAACCATTCCACGCCCCAGTGGTAAGATCCGTCGGGTTTGCGGACATCTACCAGCGGCAGTAGATTCCATTCTGGCAGCTTTTCCAGAATTTTTACCCAAAGTGCCTCTGCATCTGTTTCTGATTGTTTATACTGAATTTTGTCCCAATCAGGAACATTACCTCTGGGTTTGTTATATTCGTTTAATCGGAGTATGTCAACATCACCCATAAGTATAACCTTACCGGGATATTTTTCCAGGGCATCAAAAGCAGCATCTGAAAGGTGTTTGATGTTTGGAACAAGAAGCACATCCGGGCGATGGCCATCACCATTAGCAAGCTGACGTTCTGTAACAAAACAAAGCTTAAAGCCAGTGAAAGATAAAGCTCTGTAAAGCCTGCTTTGGCAGGTGGTATATTCCCCGCCGTCGTAGACCATAGCCGTAGTGGAATAAAGCAATCCTATTCGAGGAGATATATTCTGTATAGACTGCACTTGCTTCGATAACCGCAACAAATCCAGACCGGTATGACCTACAGCTTCCACACATTCGGGACGGTGCATTATACTGCCGGAGAAGTCGCTTCTGGGGTCGTAGGTTCTGCCCCATACCCATATAGTAGTTGCTCCCTGACCGTGTATAGCTGCCTGCCATAAAGCTGTTCGTATATGACCTGATGGTATATATTTTGTATCCCGATCCCGGATTATGTGGTTTTCCGAATTAAATACCGGTATGTCAGCCACTGAAAGCTGAAGATCATGCCCCATGTTGTTAAGCTGCCAGTTTTGATTCCACTCTCCACGACCGTGATTATACATATTGGCCGAGTCGTTGCCGTTTATCTGGCTGAATTCTGCGAAAAGCTCAGCGTTTACGCCGTATCTCTGATCCTGATCCGAAAAGAAATTCCATGTCATGGCCTTTGTGTGTATTGGAATATCCGGTGCGGATTCGTGGATTACGTCGGCCAGCATTTTATGCCATCCGGCGAACCATTCCTGATTAAATATGGTAAACTCATAGCCCAGAGGTGTTGGCTCAACCCCGCCGGGAATAGGAATTTCGTCAAAGTTTTTATAATTTGCACCCCACAGCCTGTTCAGTGATTCGATGTTTCCGTGCTGTCCCTCAAGCCATTCGTGCCAGAGTCTTTGGGCATATTCACACTCCGGCGGAACAGGGTTGATGGGTTCATTGGCTAGGCATATACTGTGCAAAGCCGGATGGTCCTTTATCTTTGGGGTAATGTAACGCAGGTAACGCTTTAAAAACTCTTGTCCTTCAGGAACATGCAGGCAATATCTTAAAAATCCCTGTTTCTCGATATTAAGCTGAGGGTATTTATCCATCATCCACTGGGGCATGTAATGAGGGCTTATAAGCAGGCAAACGGAGACACCGGCTTTTGCCGCCCGATCAAAGTCTTTCAGATAAGTATCTATTATGGAGTCATCGATCTGATTTTCTTCGGGATATATGCTTCTGGGTCCGAATTCTATTTGTATAATATTTACGCCATATCCGGGGAATTTTTCCAGATCGGATCTAACCTGGCTGAAATGTCCATAACCTGTAAAAAACACAGGGCGGCGTTTTTCCATATCATCAGCAGAATAACGGGTATTAGCTACAAAAGAGGAGCCATCTATTTCTATAGGGCTGGTGACATAACGAGGAACTTCGGGAAGCTTTACATCTCCTGCGATAACTGATTCAAGGTTTTTACGGGTATTTTTTGCTATAGCTTCCATCTGATTAAGCTGGTCAAAGGCTCTTTCGATCTCATCATGATCCAGATCGGCTTTAACGTACTGTATGAAGTCGCTGACAGTTGTAACACCCACTAAGGGATATGCCGGGTCTATGCCCATTTCCTTAACCCGCTGAATTATTTTATTTAGCTCTTTTGATTCTTTTTTTAAAGCTTCTAGACGCTTCTCTGCATTTGATAAGGACAGAAAGCGGATTTGCAGGGAATCTCTGGCCAGTATCTTCCCGGAATCTGAAATTTCCAGTATCAGCTCGCATGGATCGTCTTTTGGGTCTACAGCTTTTCCCTTTATGTGAATAAGAGATAAACCTTCGGATAGATTTGTATCTGTGGAATGCTGAAACGTATCGTCACCCTGAAACAAAGACGTTTCAATTGTAACGCTGAGTTTCTCCGGAGAATATACCTCAAAAACCCCTTCCCAGGGGCCATCAGGTATAGCCGAAGGCCACCAGGGAGTTGCCAGAACCAGCCCTTTGTGATTTTCAGGCGGTTTGCAGATGGTAGCTGACGAACCTTCCTCCAGCTTTATATCATCTACCCAAAATCCCGGTGTAGGACTGTCGGTATTTATGCGCAGGACAAATTCTGTTTCATCAGAGCCGGTGGTAAATGTTCGGGAAAAGCGCCGCCATTTTCCGTCGGTAGGCTGTATTCCTATCCTTATGTTCCATCCTGCACCTCCACCGACCCATGCTGCACCGGGGGAATCGGAAAGAGCGTAAAAGCTCAGGGTGTAACGGGTTTTGGGCTTAACATGTATAGGGGGTTCCGTCCACATAGAACCATAGACATGAGCGCCAAAAGGAGTTTTGTTCTGGAACTTGACGGAACGTTTGCCTGTATGGGATATGCTGTCGTCTACTGTCATTTGGGAGTCGGTGTTTCTTTTGCTCCACTTCCATCCTGTTGGGGATTTATTCTCTATCTCCTCAAAACTGAAGTTGGTTGCAAGGTTTGGTTGAATGGTTTCATTGCTATATTCTACAATAACATCGTTTATCTGAGGAACAGCGGTGGAACAGTACAATGGTATGATTAAAAACCAGAGCATAATGCTGTCTCCTTTGGAATTTTTAGACAAATAAATATTATAGGCACGCTGGCGCGTGCCTTTTTATAAATCTAATAAGCTTTAGCAAAATAGACCTTGTACTTACCTTCTTTACTACAATGCACACATTCACCTGTAGGTTTATATCCTTCCAAAGGAATACATCTAATAGTAGCTTTTGTAAGGTTTTGGACTTCATCCTCACATTCGCTGCTTCCGCACCAGTTGGCATATATAAAACCCCGTCCTCCAGCCATAATGTCTTCAAAATCCTTAAAGTTGTCAACTTCATAGGTGTTTTCGGTTCTGAAGTCCAGAGCTTTTTGGAATAAACCTGATTGTATGTCTTCCAGGTTTTTTTGGATTTCATCCAGCAGATTATTTTCTTTCACTATAATCTTTTCTCTGTTATCTCTGCGAACTAAAACCACTTGCTGATTTTTCACATCTCTTGGCCCTACTTCAATTCTTACAGGGACACCCTTCATTTCCCATTCGTTAAATTTCCATCCTGGTGTGTATTCGTCTCTGGTGTCAGCTTCCACACGAATTTTGCCGGATAAAGTATTCAGGAGTTGATCTACCTTTTCCAGCACAATATCTCTAGTTTTATCGAATAGTATTGGTACAATTACAGCATGCAGCGGTGCTATTGCAGGTGGAAGTATTAAACCTGAATCATCCCCATGAGTCATTATAACCCCTCCCACCAGACGAGTGCTTACCCCCCACGACGTCTGCCACACATACTGCTGTTCCTGATTCTGGTCCAGGTATTGTATATCGAAGACTCTGGCAAAATGCTGGCCAAGATTGTGGGATGTGCCAGCCTGTAGTGCCCAGCCGTTTGACATAAGAGCTTCTACAGTGTATGTATGCAAAGCACCGGGGAATTTTTGGTTTTCCGTTTTTCTTCCAGGAATTACAGGCATCGCCAGCACTTTTTCACAAAGTTCCTGATATACGCCCAGCATCTTCATTGTTTCTTCTTCAGCTTCTTGCTGGGTAGCATGGGCTGTATGTCCTTCCTGCCATAAAAATTCTCTTGTTCTGAGAAATAGTCTTGTAACTTTTTCCCATCTCACCACATTAGCCCATTGATTAATCAGCAGAGGTAAATCCCGCCATGATTCTATCCATTGGGAAAATGTATCGCCTATTATAGCTTCAGAGGTAGGACGAATAGCTATACGTTCCTCTAATTCATCGTCTCCGCCATGAGTAATCCAGGCGACTTCCGGCGCAAAACCTTCAACATGTTCTGCTTCTTTTTTTAGTAAGCTTTCCGGCACAAACAAAGGAAAATAAGCGTTTTTATGGCCCGTATCCTTTATCTTGTTGTCCAGATCGTTCTTTATATTTTCCCATAGTTCGTAACCGTAAGGTTTGATAACCATACAACCCTTTATGGATGAATAGTCAGCCAATTCTGCTTTGCGTATAACATCCACATACCATCGGGAAAAATCCTCTTCTTTAGATGTTATCTCTTTTACAAATCCGTCGTCCTGTTTAGTCATAATTAAAAGCGCCTCCGTTGCCAATGGTTATTTTTTAGCTTAACTTAAACCGTTGAATCTTTGACAATTTTTTTCAAAAATATGGTTCTTCATTAGTATTTAAAAATAATTGTTAAGTTTTCTTTTGCGCCAGGATTTCCCCTTAATCCCTATTTGGAAAAGGGGGAAATGAGATTCTAAGACCTTTCAGAATATACTAGAAATATCCCAGATTCTTTAAGCGATCCCTAACTATAATTTTTTCACTTTGAGAATAAGTATGTTTCAGCCTGTTGTTATTGGTTTTATCCATTTTACTATATTCAACTGGATAATTATCCATATGACTTTCCTTAAAAATTGAGACTAAAATTCTGCCATCCATATCTTCTGGAATCATAAGTCCCAAACAATATAATATTGTCGGAGCGATGTCTATTATACGAGCATTTGTCAAATTATTATTTTCTTTGATTATATCACCAAAAGCCATGAATATTCCATATTCGCGATGTTCTCCCCACACTAATTTACTTGATCTTTCCAAAAGTTTTTTAGCTGATAAAGAATCATCTATAGCATATCCTTCACGGGGAACAATTATCAGGTCAGGGGCAAGTTTCAACTGTTCTCCGGAATATATGTCTTTTGCTCGGAATATTCCCTTAAATATTACTTCTCCGGTTTCAGGATCTCTGGCATTTTCCAAATGTTTAATTAGTGAATCACAAAGTTTATGACTTTGTTCGTTAATATATAAACTGCCATAATATGATCCTGCTGACATTAAATAGGCTTTAGTTTTGTTGAAATCTAAATTTTTGTGAAAATCGAATGAATCCTGTTGTCTTTCCAAATATTCCAGCCATGTTATCCTGCTTTTTCGACTGAAATTTTTTCTAGCCATTTTATATATAGGAACAAGCAATGGGATATACCTTAAGAATTCTTTTGTTTTCTTAAAAATGTTTGATTGAACATTTGAAATTTCATCATAAGATTTCAATATGCCCAATTTTTTAAGTAATACATTGGGAAAAATCTTGCCTTTCCTTGCCCCAAAACCATGATCAGACATTATAATTGTCGTTGTGTCTGAAAGATTTATACGAGATTTTATCTGTCCAATTAATTTATCCAGAACATTATAAAATTCAATAATACGATCCCGCCTCCATTTATCTTTACTTTTGGATAATTTGAGATCAGGATCAATATAACTCCACAATTTGTGCTGTATAGCATCAACACTCTGAAAATGTACCATCAGAAAATCCCAATGATATTTTTCCATCAGATATAAGCAGGCATTTGCTCTAATAGTAATTACCTTAATTGCTGTATCAACAAAATTTTTGAATCTTCTATCTGAATTTACATCAAAAAGCTCGAAATGCACAAGAAAATCATATTCCGGAAATATTTCTAACAATTCTGTTTTCAGTTCTGGAGGATAAGTAAAAGTGTTTTCTATGGATGGTGTCATTAGGCCCGTAATCAAAAACCCATTTACAGGCTGTGGGGGGTATGTCATCGGTAAATTTATAATACCTGACTTTTTTTCATTCCGGCTGAGAATATTCAAAAGTGTATCACCAACGATTGATTGAGAATTATTTAATGATACCTCCCCAGGATTCCCCGGATCAAAATTCAAGAAACCATATATACCATGCTTTCCTGGATTTTTTCCTGTTATAAAGGATGCCCATGCTGTGGGCGTTATAGGGGGGATTGTGGATTTTAATGGTCCGTAAATTCCTTTATCCATAAACTTTTTTATGTTTGGCATATGTCCTTCTGATACAAGCCATTCCAAAAGATGTGGGGCCATACCATCCAAACCAATCACACAAACTTTATTTGCTGTTTCATTAATTGCCATTTTTTTTATCCGCAGATTTTAAAGGTGTGCCATTGATACCACCGTAGGATGATGTCTTTTCTAATTTATCATAATGCTGTCTATCGCGGTATTTTATAATGCGCAAAGGCTTTCCTACCATGATAGCTAAAGGTGGTACATCTTTACCGACTAGTGACCCCATACCGATAATCGAACCTTCCCCAATAGTAACTCCGGGAGCAATTTTTACATCCGCGCCAATCCAGACATTTTTTTCAATTACAACGGGTTTCTTAATGATAGTATCATCATAAGGCAAAACGCTGCCTTCATAATTGTGATTATAGGAATAAATTGTCAAATTTCGTGCAATATGCGTATTATCACCTATGGAGATACCGCCAAGAGCATCAATCAGTGCATTATTACCAATATGTATATTATTGCCAAGGGAAAGGCCTTCTGGATGCAAAATAGTAACTCCTCCGCGAATTATACAGTTTTCGCCGCATTTCTTCATTTTTTGCTTTAATATCTGGTTCCGCAGTTTATAATATTTCCACCTCAACCCAGGCTCAAGATAAATAAACAATTTTATAATTGCATCTGTAACACTGCTAATTATTCTGCGCATAATGTATTATCTATTGGCTAAATTATACAACCATTTTTTATCCGTCAAAAACATTGCTGAAAAATATACAATTGCTGAAACTAAGACCAGACCGATCAAAGATAATATAGAATATACAGAGTTTCGAAACGATAATAATATTATAGTCATTCCAAAAGCATTTATTAATATTTTCAGTATAATTAACGTCATTGGCTTTAGAGTTGATGGTAGAATTTTCAAAATATAATAATATCTTAGTAATAATGCAATTAAGTATGTAATAGTAATAGCTAAAGCTACACCAATAATTCCATAAGTTCGTATTGCGGGGTAAATAAGTATACTAAAGACTGCCAATTCAACAATCCTGGCTCTGGTTGCTAAATTCGGTTTGCCGATTCCGTGTAATAAAGGGGCAATAACAAAGGAGTTTGCCCGTAGTAACGCAAAGAAACAAAGTATTTTGAAAGGTTCCACAGCATTTTGCCATTTAGCACCATAAATAATTAGTATAAAATTATCAGACAAGGTTATTAAACCTATTGTTACCGGAACCAGCAGAACCATCGAAGTCTTAAAGGATTTAAGAAAAGCATGTCGCAGCCTATATAAGTCATCCTGAATATGAGCATAAGCTGGAAACGTAATCCTGCGTATTAAATCTCCAAAGATATTTATAGGTAAAATTGCTGTATTATAAGCCAGAAGATATATGCCCAGTGATGCTGTTCCTAATATTCTACCAATAAAAAAATTACCACCTTGTTCAAGCAGGTAAGTAACTATTCCAATAATAAGTAGATTTTTCCCAAAATCAAATAATATCTTAAAATCATTCCAGTTGATTCGCCAATTAGGGCGATATTTATGCAGAATATAAGAAGCAATAACACTTGCTGCTACCCCAGAAATACTTCCTGCAACTATAACCCAGGCGTTTTTTATAACAAGAACACATAACAAGGAAGTAACAAAGACTGTAATACCTATAATTTGCTGATATAAAAGAATTTTATGAAATTTTAGCTCTTTATCAAAGTATATGGTACCAATATTCCTTAAACCATCCATTAATGGCAAAATACTCAAAACTCTTAAAATATTGGTTGAATTTTCACTTTTAAAAAAATTTGAAATTATCGGCGCGGAGAAAAAAACTATACAGCTAAGTATTAAACCTCTGGTAATCTCAATTGACCAGGCTGTATCAAGAAGTGATTTATTCAAATCTTTCTTCTGGATAAGTGCAGCTCTGAGTCCTGTATTTGATAATATTTGTACTCCAGAAATAACTGTCATGGCTATACCAACCAGCCCAAAATCCGTAGGAGTAAGAATTCTTACCAAAATAATTTTTCTTGTAAAATCTAAAACTTGCCTGAGGATATTGGAAGAAAGAATAAATATACTTCCACGTCTGGCTTTACTACCGATTGAGTCACCTTTAAAAATACTCTCAGCAGTTTTTATAACTCTTGAAATAGGCATATTGAAATGATTTTTTACCGCAAATGTCAGACGCCCCTTCTGTATACTGTCATTCCTGGGAAGGCAGGAATGACAAGCTGAGGGAATTTTCAATTATAACCACACTAAACCCGGAAGAACCAAGTTTTTTAATTTTTACTATCGTAATAACTTTTATAATAACGATAATTATAATAATAATTTCCGTATTGTTTTGAATAATCTACATTATTAAGTATTGCACCAATAATTTCCGCTTCAACACCTTCGAGAATTTCCCGGGCCTGGATGCCTATTTTTCTTTTGGTATTACCTGAATTCAATACTATTATTGTACCATCAACAATTTTACTGAGGGTTATAGAATCCGAGGCCAACATAAGCGGCGGAGAATCCATTATAATGAGGTCAAAATCCTGTTTCAGATCATTTACTAATTTTTGCATTTTACCGGATGTTATCAATTTGTTAGAATCAGAAAAGTGATCTCCTGCTGTTAATAAATACAGATTTTCCTGTTGGGTAGGGCGAATATAACTTTCAAAGTTAATTGATTCTGAATTATTATCAGATAAGAGTAAATCCGAAAGACCGGGTTTTCGATTTTGCTGGAAAATAATGTTTTGCTTGGGACGTCGCATATCGGAATCTATAAGGAGTATTTTCACACCCGTCTGTGCCATCACTACGGCCAGATTGCTTGATGTGGTTGTTTTACCTTCCTGAGGCATAGCACTTGTAATTAATAATGATTTGATAGGTTTATCCACATTATGATATCTTATATTTGCCGACAAATTTCTGTAACTTTCCATCCAAGGAGATTCGGAAAATTCTTTTGGGGAATAAAGGACAATGTGTCTTATTATTTCTTTTACATTTTTATCAAATTTTTCTGAATTATTTTTGATTATATTATTTTTTGATTTATCTGTATTAAATCCATCAATCCTTGGTATTGTCCCTATTACCGGTAATTCCATATATTGCTCAACATCTTCTTTACGTTTGATAGAATCATCTAATAATTCCAGTAAAATAGCGCTAAGTATTCCCATGGAAAGGCCTATAATAACGCCTGCAGCAAGTACCCTTGTTTTGCCAGGATTGACAGGTGATGAAGGGAGGAAAGCTTCATCAATTATTTCTAATCCATTTCCCTTCATTTGTTCTAGCAAAAGCATATCTTCGTATTTTGTCATTAGATCGGTGTATGTTTGCTCATAAATTCTTGCCTGTCTTTCCAGGCGGCTTAGCTCTATATGTTTGGATATTAATTCAGGATGATCTAATTCAAATTTTTTCATCCTTTCCTTTAACAATTCAGCCTTTCTCTCCATTTTTTTTAAATCTACATTCAGGGTAATAGACTGCTGCATGAGAGCTTGTATTTCTGATATAGGATCAAAAGATTTTATTTCTGGTGTTTCTAATAATTTATCAAATTCAGTTTTTAATTGCTTTTGCATAACATCTATTTTTCTCTGAAGAGATATGATTTCCGGGTCTTTCTCTTTTAGCGTTTCTCTTTTTGTACTTAGTTCTAATTGCAGAGTTATAAGTCTTTCTTGAATTTGATCTATTTGTGGAGATAATTCAGCAACTGAAGATGATCGGGAATATTTCTTTTTTTCAGCTATTAATTCGTCTACAGACTGAAGCTGGGTTTTTGTTAATTCTATATCGCTTTCTGTTTTTATAAGTTCACTTTGCATGACTCCCAATCTATCGATTAAATTATTCGAGGCCAGATTATTTGTAAGTACAAGGCCTTCTTTACTGCTGAAATTGCTTAAAGCTTTTTCTGTTTCCTGAATTTTTTCCTCCAACTTTATCATCTGCTGTTTCATGAAATTCAGGCCTTGTTTTAACCTATTACTTTCAATTTCACCCGTATTTTTGATATATATTTCTGCTGCTGTATTAGCCAAGGTTCGAGCTTTTTCTGGTGTATCACTGCTAACCTTTAACTCCAGTATACGAGAGCTTTCCTCGTAGTTGGATAAAGATATATTATCCGAAAGATTATGTATATCGAATGTAAAACCATGCTTTTTATAGATTTTTTCTTTTATTTCTCTCAAAGAAGAAAAACTTTTCAGTATTAATTCCTCTCCTTTATCCCATGTGTCCATCATAGGTGAAAGAGACATAAAGCTTTCTGGAAACGTCCTGTTTGTTTCTTCCCTCATTATCAAAACCCGGGTTCTATAGCTTGGTGGCGTTACAGCCAGATAATAAATAGAGATTCCTATAGATACAATAAATATAGCTAAAACCAGCCATTTTCTTATTGTAACTATTCTTAAATAATCCCGGAGAGAAAATGATTCTATTTGTCCATATATATTTTTGTCTCTAGCGTTAGAAGTCTTTGTCTGCATAATCGCCCATTTAACGTTTGCCAGTTACTATTAAATAAGCCAGGGTTATGGTATAAACACCGGCTGCGATATTCACAACGCTTTTCCATAAATCCCGTTTTGGCTTTGATTTTGGTATAAATATAGTATCACCTGGATTGATTTTTACAATTTCCTGTTTACCTTCATTTTCAAAAATCTTTCTCAGTTCAATAAATCTTTTATTTATGTAACCCTCTGGTTCTTTTCTGATAATAATAACTTTATCCAGATCGGCTTCTGGCGCAGGTCCACCTGCAATTTCAAGTACATCCAAAATACTGGATTCCGGGAAAACCTGATATATATCCGGTTTTTCCACCGCCCCAATAACACTTACTGGAATAAGGTTTGAGAATGTCTTGGGGGTTTGCAGCATTTTCTTAAGGTTATCAGGTGCGGTTACAAATATACCGTCACCTTCTTTTAACATTGGGTTGTATTTATTATCACCTGTTGTTAAGTATGATTCTACGTCTACTTTTTTTATGGTTTTGTCTCCACTTATTATTTTGACTTCTTTTGTTTTTGCACTTTCAGTAAAACCACCTGCCATGTATACAGCATCAATTAAGCGGCTTTCTTTAATAAGTTTATAATTTCCGGGATTCATTACCTGACCTATAACATTTACGTTAAAGGTCAAATCCTGTAAATTTTCCCCCGGTATAAAAATAGTATAACCCGGTAATATTTCAGGGTTATAAGACATATCTCTTTCTGTAAAAAATTTTTTAAAGTTAACATTTTCCCATAAATAATCACCATTATTGTATTTAAGTATAGATATATTTTCAATAACTGCATTTTCTGATATACCACCGGCCCGGGCGAGAATTGCAGATAATTTCAATGATCTGTCCAAATCGTATATACCCGGAGAATTAACTGCTCCCATTATACTTATATATTTATTACGTTCTGACTCTGGTAATCTTGGAACAACAAGCAAATCATCTGGTTTAAGAACAGGATTATAGGATAAATCAGACGTTTCTATAAATTTATTAAAGTCCAGATATATTTCTTTAACAGCATCGTCCTGTTTGCGAACTAGCTTTATCTTGCTTGAATTTGCAATAGGGGTAAAACCGCCAACTCTTGTTATAGCTTCCTGAACTCTCGTACCTTCGGGAACTTTTACAAAATTTGGGGAACGTACCTCACCTATGATATGTATAAAAAAACCCGATGCTGGACTAATAGAGGCAAAAACTGTAGGATTAATCATGTATTCTTCCAGTCGTTCTGTTAACAAATCGGTAATCTGTTCAGCCGTTAATCCTGCTACTGACAGAGTTCCAATGGGCATAGCAAGAACTATGTTACCGTTTGAATCAACAGGCACACTTCCTGACAAAGATGGACGTTCCCAAACCGTTACTGTAATAATGTCACCGGGTTTTGCCTTATAATCCTGAGCAAAAATTATATTAAATTGACAAACAAATACAAATATTATCGTCGTTATTATTATCCATTTAAATATCTTCATTTTCCCAAATTCTTAATGAATGCTTTTATATTTAGAAATATCTATTCTGGAAATAGACATACCAAAAGATAAAGCCACCACACCAAGTAAGATCAAAAGGGGTATATAAAAGGAAGGTTTGACACTTAGTATTATATATGCAGAAACACAACCTATAATTCCAATCAGATATGCTGAAAATACCGCACCAACTTCACCTAATTTCCATATAGCTAATCTATGTGAGGAATGGTCTTTCCCACCAATCCAGGGGCGGCTTCCGGCCTTCAAGCGCAGAATAGTAACCATGATTGTATCAAATATAGGGTATACCAGAATAAGTACAGGTGCAGCCAGATCCGGAAATACATTTGTGCTTTCCTGCCAGAAAAGTAACATAGGTAAGGTAGTTAAAACGTAACCAATGAAAAGACTTCCACAATCACCCATAAAAATTTTTGCAGGATTAAAGTTAAATATAAGAAATCCCGCAGATGCTCCTGCAAGAGCCAGCGTAATAAACACCATATGGTTCTGACCTTTTTCCCATGCTAAAATAGAGAAGCCCAGAGAGGCAATAATTGTTATACCAGAGGATAGACCATCCATATTATCAATTAAATTAAAAGAATTAATAACCATGATATACCATATTAAAGACAAGGGTATAGCTAAATAGATATTTAGTATTTTAAGTCTTATACCCAAAATCATAAGACAAATAACAACAACAAGTTGAATTAGTAGCTTTCCGCTTGGAATAGCCCCAACTTTATCATCGAACAATCCTAACAAAAAAAGAACTACAGAACCCAGGAGAAAAATGATTATATCTCTTTCCATCGAAACAAATATCAATACAGTTATAATAAAGCCCAGAAAAATTGCTATACCACCAATACGAGGTATAGGCTGAGATTTCCATCTTTCATCAGCTTTTCTACCAAATATCTTTAGATTTTTACCTAAGTTAATCATCAAAGGTGTAAGAACAACAGAAACAACAAAGGCTAAAGCAAAAACAAGTATATATTTCAAGGCTTTTACTCCCGTTTAACTTACAACTTTTAAATAATTTTGTAAACACAGTAAAAACATGACTAAAAATAACTTTTGTAAGCCGCCGTAAACGAAATATATACAGCAGTAGTAAAAAAGGTAGGGCATTTTATTTGCCAAATTTGGTTGGACATTGAGAACTCTACTAAACTGGAATGTAATATCTCTTTCTGTATAAACTGGAATCTAATAAAAAATATTATATACATAAACTTACAAAGATGTCGAATTGTGTCATAGATTTAAAAACTATATCATGTATATAAAGACGTGTCAATAAAAAATGCCTTTTTTACCAAGCATAAAATTTGTGACCGTGAAAACTTTGGCTCTTCTGGTTTGAGTATGGTAATAATTTGAAAATTTTCTCAGCTTGTCATTCCTGCTTCAAGCTTTTTCAAAAAGCTTGAAGCAGGAATGACAAATGGAGGATATTTTTTTTTAATTGGACAATGTTTTTTACACTTCCACACTCAAACTGGATGAGCCAAAACTTCTGATACAGACTAAAAACTTTATTTGTTACTCCGTTCTTCGCAATAACACAAGGATGTAAAATTTATGCTTTGTGTCTTTTGAAAACCGCTGCCAATAAATATTTCATTGGTTTTGAAGAGTCTTTATCATTGCATCTATATTTTCTACTTTAGCATCGGAAGGTATAGCATGAGCCGGTGATGCAATATATCCACCATCTTTTCCTACTTTTTCCAGAAGCTTTCTTACTTCCTGTTTAACTTGCTGAATACTGCCGTAAGGTAAAGTCTGCTGTGTGCTTATGCCACCATAAAAACACAACCGGTCACCATATCGCATTTTTATTTCAAAGACATCCATGACTTCGGGCTGGAACGGATTAAACATATCGAGACCACATTCTATAAGATCAGGAAATATTTCATCAACTTTGCCGCATGAGTGTATAAATACAAATTTCCCCTTTGATTTTACTAATTGGTACATTTCCTTTATCCTGGGCTTAATAAATTCCCGCCACATTTCAGCACCCATAATTAATCCATACTGATGCCCCCAATCATCTCCGAACATCATGGCATCAATGTCAAAGGAACATGCGTTTTGGATGATCTTCAGATTATATTGCAAAATCCGTTCAAGTAGATCATGAATAAAATCCGGATCTGTTCCCATAGCTATAAGTAGATTTTCCATTCCAGTCAGTGTCCAGGCCCTTTCAAACAGGCTAAAACCCAAGTTAGAAACGATAAAACCATCTTTATTAGATGATATTAACGGTTTATAATTCCGGTATCTTGAGGGATCATCAGGATTTGGAAATTCATATTCATCAATGTTTTCATCGTTTATCAGGCAATTACGAACTACACCTATATCTTTATCAATAGTTCGGTCCCATTCTACACCAAACTGATCTCGCCATATATCAGGTTTAATTTCTTTCCATGCGCTCTCTGGTTCACATCCTAACGTAATTAGACAGTTACCAAGTTTTGAGACGAATTCCGGATCATTGTAAAAATTAGCCATTTTAGCATGGGCTTTTTGGGTAAAACCAATATTATATGGTATTTTATCCGGCTGTCTATGATTTAAAGTTGCAATAACTCTTTCTCTATTGGTCATGATAAGTATTACTCCTTATTTTTACGCTTTTGTAGTTGAAAAAGCAGGACCTTCATTGTTATTAGTTTAACAGAAAATAGTTTCCAAAACAATACTGATAAAACATAAAAAGCCCTTTGATTAATAATCAAAGGGCTTTTTATGTTTTGCATGAATTATTTATATTTACTGCTAAAATCTGCCGCTCATATTCAACATCGCGTTAGTATCCCTGGAGTTTGACATCATAGGTAGGAGAGAAAAACTTACATCCGCCTTGTTATTTTGCTTGTTGTAAATTGTTGCGGCTATCCTGGCATCTATTGCGCTTACAATATGATTTATAACAACCAAACCTATAAAGACTTTGGACTGCTTAAACTTGTCGTTCATATCAGTGCGTTTATTAAATGCCTCTATCCGGTATTGTGATTCAGATTCGGAAAGGCTAATACCGCCCGGTGCGTCAATTTTTTCTTCAGGTAAATCTTTCCAGTAATATTTCCCCACCCTGGTTAAAGGTTGACCGTTATTTTCAGTATATACATAATGCCAGTTATCTGACTGGGTTGCATGTTCGTAATCTTCCAGTGTCCAGGTTTCTGTGGAATATACCGGTGAATCATCCTCGAATACTATATGTTCGTCTACATAGGCCACATAGTCCGCTTTTAGATCCTCCGCCTGGCCATTCATAACGAAATAAGTTACCCATAAAGCCACTTCCGCCGCCATAAAAATTATACCTCTTTTGGCTTTGCTGTAAAGTTCCCCGGTTCCCGGAACCACAGCAGAAAAAAGAAAGGCTTTTGCGGGAGATTTCTGTTTATTTATGGATATAGTCTCTGATACTATATCGTTTGTCGGTTTAATTTGAAATATTGCCGAACTGAATTTATGGTCGTCCAGCAAGGAGGGTTCAGCAAAGGCTGGAAAAACAAACAAAAGGAGAGTTACAAAAGCCAAAGGCAGAAAAAGTAATCTTTTCATGAAAAGTTTCCTTTGAGCTAAAATCTGAACATCAATGCAACTTTGTCAATATCACCGCCGCCCGGTACATCAATACCCGGAACTCTTGCATAATCGAATTGATAGCCCGAATACCTGATACTGAATCCCATGGTAATATGGTCTCCCGGCATATCCGGTATATATTTATATCCAACTCTTACTCCCAGTATGTTGGAATACCAGTACTCAGCCCCTACTCCCTGCTGGCTGTTATTGGGTTTAAAGGCATGTATTCCTACGCCGGCCTTTGAAGCGTCAAAATCGGGATTAGCAGAATCTTCTTCTGTTTCGCTGAGCTTATCAATGAAAGATGTATAGTCGGAAAGTAGTTGAAGTCTGTGGGAGGGCATATCAATAACTCTAAAAACCAGACCGAGTTTCATGGCTCTTGGTAAGGGCTGTGTTTGATACTCATCAGTCATCTGTATACCAGTACCGAGATTCTGCAAAGCCAGACCTATACCTAAGGGGATCGCTGATACCACATACTGTATGCCCATATCAGCGGCATAAGCAGTATCAGATTCTTTCCAGAGCTTCTGGCGGATAATCTTGGCATTTACCCCGGCCAACCAGTTATCACCCAGTTGATCCGCATAGGATAAAGCCCAGGCCCAATTCATACCCAAATCTTCTTCGCCTACAGGCTCCGGGCTGTCGGTGGTGATTAACATAGTGCCTTGATCCTGAATCTGGATACTTGATCCGAAAACACCCCAGTCTTTTACCGGCATGGCAAAAGCAGCCAGACCATAATACATACCTTCACTGGCTTCACCAAACATAGCTGCATAATTAGTGTAGGAGACAGTCATCTGTATATCGGATATATTACCTAAACCTCCTGGATTCCAGAATGCAGATATTACATCCCCGGAAATGGCTGTAAATGTATCACCCATACCTGCGGCTCTGGTTCCGCCGCCTAATGAAAGAAACTGTGCAGCAGTACGTCCTGTGCCTGCGTAAGTAATTGTTGAGAACAAAGCGAAGACAATAACAGTGCTCAATATAATAATTCGCTTCATTAATGCTATCTCCTTCCCCAATCCATTCACTATTTAATAGAAAATACTGGTTAGTTTATATAATCGTTAAAAAATGAAAAATGTGTTTAGAATAATACCCTTATCATGATGGTAAATTACAAAATATGTCATTCCTGCGAAAGCAGGAATGACAACTAAATTGTATTCATTTTTTAACGATTACTTTATATAAAATTCTTTCAGGGATTATATAATATATTGTATCACAGAGGTTTCTATATCTGTGCAATATACAAATTACCTTATGCCACACCTTAAACGATAAGCTATATTCTAAGGTTTACAACGTAAATTTTATATTTTAATTTTACACCACTAAATGTTTAGACGCAAGTCCAAAATGAAATAACGAAAATGTAAAGTCTTTGAGACTAAAATGTCAAACTTTTTGTTGATTCAAATAATTTTTATAGATATAATATCCTTAATATTAATCGTTAAAAAAATAGACTCTTCCGGTTTTAGTGTAGTTATAATTGAGAATTCTCTCGGCTTGTCATTCCTGCAAAATCAGGAACCCAGTAGATCCGCATAAAGACTGGATACCTGCTTTCGCAGGAATGACAAACAGAGGATATTTTCCCTTATTTAGAATATGTTTAATCATTTCCACATTCAAGTCGGATGAGCCAACTATTAAAAGAAAAGGAGGAATTAATCTTTAGAATTACACATCACTTGTAAATTCGACTTGCCAAAATAGAATTGTTTTGGTAGAATTACCTCTGTTAAGTTAATCCGTCAAATAGATTCGTTTTTGGTAACTGATGGATTTAAATTGACCAAGAGGTGGTAAATTGAGAACTGAAGATGGTCATATAGTTCGCAAGTGTATTGCTGGAGATGAGAAAGCTTTTAGAATATTGGTTGAAAGATACCAAAAAAGCGTATATGCCCTTGCTTATTCAAAGCTAATGAACTTTCAGGATGCTGAGGAGGTAACTCAGGATGCCTTTATCAAAGCATATAAAAATCTTAAGAAACTTAAAAATATAGACAGCTTCACCGCGTGGATGTATTCTATCACTGCAAATCTTTGCAGTGATAGAATAGGAGAGAAAAAACGTCAGTTTGATAAGAGTTATATTGGTAATGCTGATAGTATGAAATTAGTGGATAAAAAGGCTGTGGATTCGTATATTAGTGAACAATACAGGGAATTTAATATTGACTATGTTCATAAGATACTGAATAATTTGCCTGAAAAATACCGTAAAGTTTTATCCATGTATTACTTATCAAACTTAAAAGTTGAAGAAATAGCCCGTTTTCTTGGGATGTCAAATTCAGGAGTCAGAAAAAGATTAGAAAGAGCCAGGAATTCTTTTAAAGAAATCAACTTCAAGAAGGTACAGGAGGAATTTGATCGCAACAGACTTCCTGCTGGATTTACCCTTCAGATTATGGATTTAATTGGTCAAACCAGGATAATGGATTTACCCCGCAGTTATTCCCTGCCTTTCGGATTGAGTACCGCAACGGGAATAGTGATCTTTATGGTGGGTTTGATCCAAATACCCGGTATAGTTCATAAATATACCCTTGAAAAACAACATGGCAATTTTTTTTATCCTGCAAAAACCAAACTTATAGACAACAGCGAGATATTTATTGATATAATTGATACATCTATTCCCATACAGAATCCCTATGCCCTAACCAATGGCAAACAGGTCGCCGACATATCCCAAAAGGCTTTATTCGTGGATAATTTTGATTCCAATGACGTATCCGATTGGCAAGGTCATTATTATTCAGAAATAACGAATAAAGAAGGTATAGATAAAGAAAATTCAGACGATAAATCTCTAGTTGAAATTGCGGTTGATGCTGTTGAAACAGGAAATCCCGGTCTTCGTTTTGTTAAAAGTAAACAAATTGGCTCTCATGCCGTAGTCAGCAGTCCTGATCTAGGCAGTCTGGATGGGAAAATTCATATAGATTTTGATTTCAAAGCCGATAAATATAATCATATCTTTATGTTTAGTCAGAAAGCACCATATAAAACTGAAAATGAAGAAGAAACTGAGAACTTCGGTTTTAGTCTGGATCATGGAACAATCAATCTGCGATCTACATGTTTCAGTCAAATAGGTTATTACAATCCAAATGACCTTTATCATGTAACCATAACTGCCGATATTGCATCCAATAGTTTTGACATAGAAATTTCGGGTAATCTACAAGATATGAATAATAACCCCCAAAAAGTTTTAAAAGTCTATGGGGTAAATTTCAGAAGACCTGTTCCTGATGATAGTTCTATTAAACACCTAAATCTATACACAGGTTCAAAATCACCCCCGGAGATCACTGTGGGTATAGATAACCTTGTGATTAAAGATTTTACTGATAATAACCCACCTAAAGCCAATTTTATCTGCCCTGGGAATGTTATAACTGGTGAAAAAATAACCTTTGATGGTACTGATTCCTATGATCCGGACAACGATTATATAGCGTTCCTATGGGATTTTGGAGATGGTAAAAAAAGCTACGGCCCTCGGGCTGTTCATACATACAATACTCCGGGAAAATACACAGTGAATCTAACAGTTACAGATAAAAACGGAGGTATAAATAAAGCAAAGAAATTAATAACTGTGTATACCTTGAGTTCTAAGTTATAACAAGTTTATTTTGTTACTGTTGACATGATAATAATCCAGTGTTAAAATCCTCTGTCAAATTGTAAAAGCTTTTAATATTATGTAAAACATGCCGATTGCGCCTGTAAATATGGAGGAAAACATGGCAAAAGCAAAGATCGCTCTGGTGGCAGGAAAAGACAGTCATGGCTCTGGTTCCCATGAACATTCAGCAGGATGTGCTTTATTTGCAGATCTTCTTAATAGACATGTAGATGGAGTAGATGCTGTAGTATACAAAGGTTGGCCTCAAACCCCTGAAGCTCTTGAAGATATTGCGGCTGTGGTGGTATATTCTGACGGCGGCGGCGGGCATCCAGTCATCCCACACCTGGAACAGTTAGATAAATTGGCTGCCCAGGGTGTCGGCATAATGATGATGCACTATGCGGTGGAAGTGCCAACAGGTGAAGCTGGACAGCGTTTTCTGGATTGGATCGGAGGATATTTTGAGACCCATTGGTCTGTAAATCCTCACTGGACAGCGGATTTTACAGAATTCCCGGAACATCCTATAAATAATGGCATGACACCTTTTTCTATGGAAGATGAGTGGTACTATCACATGCGTTTCAGGGAAAGCATGGAAGGTGTTACTCCCCTTTTAAGCACAGTTCCGCCGGAATCAACACTTACAAGACCCGATGGTCCCCATAGCGGGAATCCCCATGTACGTAAGGCCGTAGCCAACAAAGAACCACAGCATCTGGGATGGTGCGTTGAAAGGGAAGATGGTGGACGAGGTGTTGGATTTACTGGCGGACATTACCACGATAAATGGGCTGTTGACCAGTTAAGAATGTTCATAATAAACGCCATTGTATGGACAGCAGGCCTGGAAGTTCCTGAGGGTGGAATTTCTACACCAAAGCCAACAAAGGAAGAATTGGATTCATATCTGCCTAAATAGTATAGAGACGCTACCTCAAAAGAATGATTAAAATTAGTCCTGTAAATGTTTCTGAAAGGTTTTGGGAATTCTTACAGGACTAAATTTTTGGAAATATTTATAAAAAAGTGCATAAAGATAAACACTGTTAAAACAAATTTTCCATCTGAAATACGCTTGACATCAATTTTTTGCTATTATATACTATTCTTAAGGGTTTTTACCCAAAAGTTATTTATTTTCTAATGGAGGACTTGAGAGGATGGGAAAAATTAAAGTAGCAATAGCTGGCGTAGGTAATTGTGCATCGGCTCTTGTGCAAGGGGTTGAATATTATAAAAATGCCAAAGATGATGAATTTGTACCAGGGCTTATGCATGTGAATTTAGGTGGTTATCATGTAAGTGATATCGAATTTGCAGCAGCCTTTGATGTAGATTCAGATAAGGTAGGTAAAGAGTTTACAGAAGCTCTCCTGATGCCGCCTAATAATACAATCCAATTTGCCAAAGTTCCAAAAACCGATGTAATAGTTCAGAGAGGCCCAACGTTTGATGGTTTGGGAAAATATTATCGCTTAACTGTTGATGAATCCGAAGAAAAACCGGTGGATATTGCAGAGGTGTTAAAGGAAAGAAATATTGATGTTCTGATAAATTACCTGCCGGTGGGAAGCGATGAAGCCGCTAAATGGTATGCAGAGCAAGCGATAAAGGCTGGATGCGGTTTTGTAAACTGCATACCCGTATTTATAGCTAAAAGAAAGGAATGGCAGGAAAAATTTGAAGTGGCAGGATTGCCAATAGTAGGTGACGATATAAAATCCCAGGTAGGCGCGACTATTACTCACCGGGTTTTGACAAAGCTTTTCAGAGATAGAGGAATAAAGTTGATTGATACATCCCAGTTGAATGTGGGTGGAAACATGGACTTCAAGAACATGCTCCAGGAAGAAAGACTCACATCCAAAAGGGAATCCAAAACAGATGCTGTCGTATCCCAGTTGGATTATGATATTGGAGCAGATCATGTTCATATAGGCCCCAGCGACCATATTCCCTGGCTTACAGACAGAAAATGGTGCTATATTTCTATGAGAGGTACAGCTTTTGGTGATGTGCCTATCAGTCTGGATTTAAAACTGGAAGTATGGGATTCGCCAAATTCCGCCGGTATAGTTATTGATGCCCTTAGATGCTGTCGCTTAGCTATGGATAGGGGTATATCTGGTTCACTAATTGGACCTTCGGCTTATTTTATGAAATCACCTCCTATCCAGTATTCGGATTCAGAAGCCAGAGATATGGTAGAATCTTTCATCGCAGGTAGGTAAATTATTAACTATATTTTGCTTAAAACCCAGAGCAAATAATATATTTGCTCTGGGTTTTACTATTTGATACTTGAAAAATTAAATGATTTCTATTGATAATATAATCAACCCCGTTATACTTCATAATTCGAATAACATAATCGAATCAAAAACCCATATAATCAAACCGCTGGCAGCTTATAGATTTGCAGGACAGGAAATTCAGGTTGAGGCGAAGGTCACTGTTGAAAACATAAAAAATATTGAAGATTTAATAGTGCATTTGTGCCTGAATGATAATCCTCAGCGGAAGTTTAGATATATTAATATGAGTTTTGATGTTAAAGATGGCTTATTCAAAGGTAATTGTAAAATCAGTGAAGGGATTGGGGGAACGTTTTTTTACACAGTAAGATTTTCCGTTGATAAAGGTAAAACCTGGAAATATTCCGAAGACAGGAAAGGAAAACAGGTATATAGAAATTTGATTGTTGGCCCAAATTGGTTTGCAAAATCATCTATTTATCAGATATATCCAAGAATACACAGGTGTAGAGATAAAGATAGGGATGGAAAAATCGGCGAGTGTGATCTTAGTACTCTTGTGGATATAAAGGAAGACTTGCCCAGAATAAAAAAACTTAATATTGATACTATATGGCTTATGCCTATACATCCTATAGGGAAATTAAATCGCAAGGGTGAATTTGGAAGCCCTTATTCGGTGAGGGATTATCTGGGAATTGATCATAATATAATAAGGAAAGAGCCGGGGAAAACGGATAAGGAAATCCAGGAATTGGGAAAACAGCAGTTGCAAGAGTTAGTTAATACTGCCCACAGCATGGATATGAAGATAATAATCGGTTTTGTGGGTAATCACTGTGCGTCTGATAATGTGCTGCTTAATATTAATAACCCGAAGGAAAAAGGAGGTTATCATCCTGAGTGGTTCTTCATGGATAAAAACGGAAACCCAAAACCTCCTTATGAAGAATGGTGGGATACATCCGATTTAAAATATGGGGCAGGATTAGACGAAGTTAATAAACCAAAATATTCGAATGAGGTTGACAGGGAAGCTATGTGGAGCTTCATGCTCTCAGTCCTGAAATATTGGGTTACTGAATTTGATATAGACGGTTACAGGTGCGATTTTGCCCATTGGGTACCCCTGGCCTTCTGGAGGAGTGCTATTAACGAGGTAAAAGCTGTAAAACCTTCAGTTATATTTATTGGCGAAGTCTATGAAAGGCTTAAAGAACATCTGGAAGTAGGTTTTGATGCTGTATACCATTACAGGTTATATAACATGCTAAAAAGCCTTTATCATGAAATCAGAAATTATGATCCCTATCACGAGCTAGCCTATATACCCGCTTTGATAAAACTTGAAGACCGAAAATATCCTGATGGATACCGTCTTATGAGATATTCTGAAAACCATGATGAAATAAGGGCTGCGGAGATGTATGGAAGTGCGGATGCTGCGAAAGCCCCTACGTTGTTGATTGTTACTTTGCCGGGTGTGCCATGTATCTATGCAGGACAAGAATCGGGAGAAGTGATCAGACCGCCGCTCTTTAAGGGAGATCGGGGGAGCTTGGATTTCCCTCAAATTGATTTTAACAGAAATCCCGATCTCACAAGCTGGTATGCAAAAGTTCTGGGAATCAGGCGGCAAAATCCTGCTTTAATTTACGGTAATCTGGAGTTTATGGAGTCAAATAACAGGCACATTCTGGCATATTCCAGAACTTATGGAGATAACAGGATAATTGTGTCTATTAACTTTGATTATACAGATGGTAGTAAGCAGTGGGCAAATCTGAAAGTGGCAAATAACCTGAAAATAATAAATGATGCTGCTAAAAAATACAGGCTTAGAGATTTATTAAATCATGAGGAATATGTTTATTCAGGTAAGCAGCTAAGTAAAGAATTAGTTGTGGGATTGGAAATGTTTAAGTCTCATATATTTTTGGTAACAGAGGTCGGCTAAAGAACCAATCTTTTAAAAATACCTGGATATTCAGCGAAGGGGAAAAAGGAAATGCGAAAACTTAAATGGATAAAACATTCAGACCTGGCCATAAAGAAAACACCAACAGTAAAACGGGAAGAATATCTGGATTATATGACATTTAAAAGAAACGAGCGTCCTATGTTTACGGAAATATTTGGCCCTATTGTAGGCTTAAAGGAAGAATGGGAAGAACAGGGCGCAACACCGG
>WJIO01000303.1 GCA_014730235.1 Candidatus Poribacteria bacterium | reverse complement strand
TTATATGACTTTTGTGTTATTAATTATATGTAAGCTGTTTAGACAGCGTTATAGGAATCTGTTTGTGAAATTGAAGACTTTGAGGTTTCCACCCCACAGACGTTCTCTCCTTTTTGCACTACCGATTCTCTATTTCGTTTGTTAATTATTTTAGCTAAGTCAATTTTAATTTATTGTTTCCAATATCTTGGTTCTTATCCTTTAATTAGGAGTAATGTTCTGATTTGCAAGCTCTTTTCTATCAGGAGTATTTTGATTTAGCCCTGAACAGATTTTACAAGGTAGTGCATAAAAATTAATCTAACTCTAATATAATAATTATTTGCTTTTTGGGAATAATTATCACTGTTTTCGTGCTTAATCTTACGAAACATGGTTGATAATTTTCAGAAAAGGTATTATTAATAGTATTTATAATAATGCCTGCTTTATGATAAGCAATCGCTAAAAAATGAAAGATATGTTTACTACACACTTTTTTCTATATTCAATTAAGTGATATAGATTTTTAACGATTACGATAAGTAGAAAATATTAAACCCGACATATAATTTAAATTCTGTCTAACAGGACAGATGGGAGGTTCCTTGGCTCAAATAAGAGTTGATCGAGAGGGTTCTATAGAGAAAGCTATCCGTAAATTTAAAACTATTTGTAAAAAAGAGGGGATTATTGATGAAGTAAAAAAACGCCGCGTGTATGAAAAACCCAGTTCCCGAAAGCACAGAAAAAATCGCAAATCCAATAAAAGAAAAGGACAGTAGACAGTTATTTGAAAATAAATCCTTAAATGGAGATTAATATGTTTAACCATGTAGTATTTTTTGTTTTAATAATAAGCTTAATTTTGTTTATTCCATATTATATTAGCGCGGAACAATCAGAAAAATCCGATAAATCTGAAAATGCTGAAGAAAAAGTAGCAGCTTTGATAAATGGAAAAAAGATTTTATTATCTACTTTAGAAAAAGAAATGCAAGCAGCCATAGCAAGTAACCCACAGTTGCAGACTAACGCTGATGAAGCTACAAAGAAGATGATAAAAGAGCAGATCCTTAATAGCCTCGTTGAGCAGGAACTACTCATTCAAGCTGGAAAAAATGCTGGATTTACACCTGAAACCTCAGAGATTGATGCAGAATTGGCAAATATGAAAGCTAAATTTCCCTCTGAAGATATATATCAACAAATCTTAAAGCAGGAAAAATTAACAGAAAAAGAACTAAAGAACCAGATAGAAGAAAGGCTTATTGCCGGAGAATTTGTTGAAAAAGAAATCAGGCCTAAAGCCAAGTCAGTAACAGATGAAGAAGTATCAAAATTTTACGAAGAAAATAAAGAGAAGTTTGTTGAACCGGAAAAGGTAAAGGCAAGTCATATCCTTGTAAAAGTTGAACCCAATGCTGATGAAAAGCAAAAAGCTGATGCGAAGAAGAAAATAGAGGATATACTTAAAAAAGTCAAAAAAGGTGAAGATTTTGCTGAATTAGCAAAAGAAAATTCAGACTGCGATAGCGCAGAAAAAGGAGGAGATCTGGGATATTTTGCCCAAGGGCAAATGTTAGGGCCATTTTCTAAGGCTGCTTTTAACCTTGAGCCAGGAAAGATCAGCGATATAGTTGAAACACAATACGGCTATCACATTATAAAGGTTGCTGATAAAAAAGCAGAAAGAAAAGTGGAATTTGACGAAGTTAAAGAGAAAATTAAGAAATACCTCACTGAAAAAGAAGTAATGAATGCTATGGATAACTGGTTTAAATCCGCTAAGGAAAAAGCCGACATAAGCATTATGCTAGAGGGGAAGTAAACATACTATAAAGGTATGTGTGATTTTAACGAATCTCATATATATGAGATTCGGTCTTTGTGAAAGGTAAGATTATGGCGAAGAAACTTTATGTTGGCAACCTGAATTTTGATACAACTGAAGCAGAATTAGAAGAAGCTTTTGCTCAGTTTGGTGAAGTTGTATCTGCTGTAGTAATCAAAGATTCCGCAACCGGACGTTCGAGAGGTTTTGGCTTTGTTGAATTCGCTGAAGAAGCTGATGCTCAAAAGGCTAAAGAAGAAATGAACGGACAGGAACTTGGTGGACGTAACCTTAAGGTTGACGAAGCCAGAGATTCCCGAGGCGGTGGCGGAGGTCGTCGCTCTGGCGGTGGTGGTGGATATGGATCAAACCGCAGACAGAGATATTAATATTGACTATTTATTCCATCACCCCTTTAAGGGGTGATGGAATATTCCTGACTGAATTTATTCCTTTTTATCTGAAAACCAATCTAAATCAAAATTAGCAAAAGTAATAGTCTGATACGCGCTCTTTTCCCCACATTCATATAAACATCCAATACTCATATCAGGCAATACGGTCAAACATGAATATGCAGAAGGACCGGCATAAAGTGATTTTGATAAAGGCCAACTTTCACCTTCATCACAACTTATACGTACAGTCATATTAATCCGGTTGGATTTATCGGCTGGATTAGAGAAAAGTAGTAGTTTTTTGTCATAGCGTATAAAACTGGCCTGGCATATAGGTTCGATTAATTGTTCATCAAACTCCAATTCTGACCATGTTTCTCCCCCATCATCACTCCATGACAAAGCGCGCATATCACCTTTTTTAGCCTCTCCACCTGTTCTCTCCCAGTAATTACGCATGTTTATCAGAAGCCTTCCATCAGTTAATTCCACCAACTGACATTCATCTGTATGTATGGCCACAGAACCTCCCAATTGCCAAGTTTTTCCCGCGTCGTCACTGTAAAAGACATGTGAGAACATAAACCATTTATCATCCATCTTTTCTCTGTGGTCGCAGGGAATAACCATTCGCCCTTTATGAGGGCCGTATTTAATCTGAATCCCCACACCAGGTCCTGTGGCATACCATCCCCAATCGGATTTCTTAACGTCTTTTGTTATGTCAATCGGTTCTGACCAGGTTATACCGTCATCATTGCTTTTTGTTATAAGAACATCGTTATTATCGCGGCAAAATGGCAACCATATAGTTCCGGTACTCTGGTCAACTACAGGGCATGGATTGCCAATGGTTATATTACCAGCTTCACCGTAAACTATTATAGGATTTGTCCATGTTTTGCCATTATCGCAACTGCGTCTTAAAACAATATCAAGGTCTCCGTGATCGCTGCCGCTGGTTCTACGACCCTCGCAAAACGCAAGAATGGTGCCCTCTTTTGATACAATAACAGCAGGAATACGAAAAGTATGGTATCCATATTCGCCGCTTATAAAAACTGGTTTTTGAAAAGGAAGTTTTTCAGCCATTTAAAAATATCCTCCAATTTTATTTATTTTCCAGACAAAGCCTGATTTTCTTTAGTAAATTCAACATTTATATCGTGTTTACCCAGGGCTTTGAAAATAGTGCTGGCAACACCAGGATTATTAGGTAATGATTTAAGATTTATTTTGACCGGATTGATATTTTTTATGATACCACCAGCCTTAATTTTCTGCATTTTCTATCTCCAATGCCTCAAAACATACAACTTTCCCATCCATAGTGGAAAAATATAGGCATCCGTTGGCGGCAACCATTCCATCCCATTCAGGAACAGAATCAAGTTTATATTCCGCAAGCTTCTCACCGTCTGTTTTGGATATAACCATGAGGGTTGCGCCTTTTTTGCCCTCTAATGACTTCTCTTGCTCCACAAGCAGGGCCTGAACTTCGGGATCATCCAGTAAATTCTGGGCTTCATCCTCATTTACAAGGTCAGGTGGACCGGCTATGAATATCTTATCATCTGCAAGCACCATAGAACGCACATGCAGAGGTAATTCATGAGTCCATTTATGCTCAACGGCATACTGGTTGGAAATCTGAGTGGTCTTCTTCTCTTCTCCTGAGAATTTTATGGCCTTGCCGACTTTGCCGTCTACATATACACCTTTTTCTACCTTTCCATGATTATTATTTCCCGACGCGTCTTTGGCGTTTTCATCATCAAAGGTATAATACAAAACTATTTTATCATTCTCAGAAGGCTTGCTTTCGGGATTATTGTAATGTTCTCTTATCTCGTCAGATGTAAAGGCCTTGTGATATATTTTCACTTCATCAACTAATCCTGTAAAGCCGTAGGGTGATTGGTAGTCTGATCCTATTGCACCGCCTTCATCTGCTCCTATCTCCATTGCTTGAGCAGGATCAGAGACTATCATTCCTGTCTGGGAAATATCATCCATGACCTTCTTGACAAGAGTTCCATTGACATAAAGATTCATCCTGTCTTCATCTATTAATACACCTGCAAGGTGCACCCATTTTCCCGGGGTTACATATAGTCGGGAATAAACTGTCCTGACAGTACCATCTGATCTTATGGAAAAATGCGGAACTCCGTCTTTCAGATAGAGACAGTAACCGTGAGAAGGGCCTCCTCTGGAAATTATAGCTCCATTTAAATTACCGGGCATAACCCATGCTTCTACAGTAACGGGTTTATTCGCCGGATTAAGGCTTGCCGATTTTGCTACTCTGACACACGAACCACTGTTGCGGCTCTCCTGGAATTTTGGTTCAGGTATTTCCCTGCTAGCAGCAAAGAGGTGATATTCCATAGGTGTTGTCCACCTGTAATATTGGGGTTTGCGACCAAATCCGTATATATTTTCATCATCAGCGACGATGATCCGACCAGCCGGAGCGTATTTACCGGCCTGATAATAGCCACCGTATCCCGAAGCCATACTGGTTCCGTATACCCAGTAAGAGCGATGCCACCAGCTTCCATCCAGAAAGCCCGTAGGGGCAAAGAGATGTACGTAATTGCTTTTTTGTTGATTTGCATTGGTATAAGCAAGCTTCTTACGGGTTCCCTGAAAATCAATGGGCATTGAGCGCATGTATATATTATCGCCATCGCTGGATAGAATATCCGGCAGAGCTACAGTCATATTTAATGTGTCTACATATACCTGTAGGTTTTCACCAGTCTTTGGATCTTTATCGTCCATGACTTTTTCCACCAGTTTTTTACCTGTTACAGGATCAAGCTTAAAGAGGCGCAGACCGCCATCAATAAACATAGACCTTCCTGCAACAAAATACAGAGCATCATCCCGAATCATTACGCTGCCGTGAACAGGCCAGACTGATTCAAGCTGTTCAAACGACATCAAACGTCTGTCTACCGGGGCCGCCCGGAAACGCCAAATAAGTTCCCCATCAATGGCCCGAAGGCTGTATACGTAACCGTCGGCAGAACCAAAGAACACGCGCCCTTTGTGTATAGTCGGTGGCGAATCTACCCGGCCTCCAGCCATGTAGCTCCATAAAACTTCGCCGGATTTTTCATCCAGGGCATAGACTGTATGAGTATCAATAGAAGCGACATAAATCCTGCCGTCAGCGACTGTTAAGCTGGTGAGATTTGTTCCCATTTCAGTTTCCCACGATTCCTTTACCTTCTCTGACACTGACGCTTCTGTAGATGCGCTGCGGGTTATATTCTGTCTGTATGTAGGCCAATCATAGGAATTCCCAGAAACAGCTTCAATGAAAACTCCATAAGCAGGGCCTTGTTTAAGTCGTCCTTCATCTGATACCTCTGCTGGAATTTTCCTTGATTCAGACTCTGGGGCCAGGGCATTTAAGCCAAACTGCTTGGCCTCTATGTAACAGGCGCAGTCATGGGGTGGAGCATAAATCAAGCCGTTACATGGCATTATTCCGTAAAGACAGCCTCCCCTGACCCAGTGATGACAGATCCAGTGGTTTTGATCTATATCCAGGAATTCTATACCTGTTCGGGATGTAAGGAGATACTGTTCAGTGGCTTTAGCCCTGTAACAGCGATGGTGAAACCAGTGAGTATCAACATCCGGCGGAAATTCGTTTTCCAGTTCTCCGGTTTTTATATTTCTTCCTGTAAAAATTCCTGAATATCCCCCACCAGTTGTAGCCCCTGCCCATACAAGACCACCGGCGATAATAACATCTTCTGGTGATTGATAACCGCCGGGAGGATGCGGTGCTGTCCATAGCTCTTTGCCAGTTTCTGCTGATAACGCGGTCATGGTGTCTTTGCCACCTCTGTGAGGGACCATATTTTCACCACCAGCAAAGATAACAACACCATCTTTAACCACCAGGGTCGGGGCAAAATATGTTCTAATAGTAGCCCATCGCATCAGGGGTTTGGATTCCCAGTTTAAATCACCGTTCTGTGGGTTCAGGCTGATCACTTTTTCACCATCATGCATGTATAGGCCTTTGCCGTCTGTGGCCATTGTCAATGGAACTACAGTCTGATCTATTTCCCACACTTTCTCTCCGGTAAAAGCATTAACTGCCATAACTTTTCTGGGCGGCGCATCCCAGGCCGTTTCTCTTGCATCTTTCCTGATGACCTGCACACCTGAATATTTCTTCTCCTCCTTTTCAGGATTTTCATTAACCAGCAGGTAAAGTATACCATCTTTATACAATATTTCCTCAGTTGCCCTTGTTCCATCGTAGGTTCGGATTGTCTCTCCTGTAGCCGCATCCAGAGCCGAAAGCGGTGCATCAATACCCAGTGTTACATAGACTATATCACCGATAGATACCAATCGTCGCGGAAGCTGAGCTGGGCCGCTTTTTAATGGCCAAAGGTGGGTATGCCATTTATCAATAGATCGTTTCCACAGGATAGTACCGTTAAAGGCATCCCGGGCAATTACTTTCCAATCCGACGGAAGCACTATAGATGCAGTTGATCCTTCGTCCATTATATAAAATATTCGCCCATTGGATGAGACCAGGGCACTCATACTGGCCATATGATCGTGATGTCTTGACCATCTTGGACTACCTACCCACTGTAGATGACGGGGAGGGCCAACTACTGAATCCTGGGCTACCGGGTTGCCGTCAGTATCATGAAGATAATGAGTCCATTCGTCAATTTCTTCTGGTCTTGGTTTAACTTTTTTTACCCATTCATCACCGTCTTTAATATAAGCAACACCATTTGGACAAAGGACGCGCATTACTTCATCCATGGGAATATTACCCAGTTTCTCCGAAACTACCAGATTCACCATATTGTCAATATAGGGAAGTTTTTCACCCTTTAGATGATCAACGGATACCTCGCCATAGATACCAAGAGAACTGATGTATTTACGAGCATCCTCTACATTCTTTACATCCGTATCCAGACCATGCACAATGTAACTGTCATTTATTTTCAAGTCAGCAGTGAGATTACCATCACCACAACCGACATGAACCACCAGACCACCTTTAACATCCATCGCATCCAGAATATCCTCAGCCTGATTTGCATTTGTAGTAGGGATAATTATAAAAACTGATATTATAACTAATAAAAACAATTTCACTATTGATAATTTTAACTGCATGAATATTTACTCCTTATTTAGAGTTCGAGGTGCAGGATTAGAAACAAAACCGGCTTTCCTTTGCTGACTACCCGGATTTCCTAAATCACCCAATTCATAACGGGCTTTTTCTGCTATTTCAAGGATTTTCTTTACTAAATCCGGGTTGTTTCTGGATACATCAGTTGATTCTTTTATATCCGCATACAGATCAAACAACATCAACGGACTGCTTCCGGTGTTTCGTCCACCATGATTGTATCTGGCTTCCATAGGAAGATGCAGTTTCCATTTACCATACCTGACGGCTTGAAGCTGATCTCTCTGATAATAATAAAACACTTCATGGGGTGAAACGGCTTTATTTTCACATGCGATTATGGGCCATATATCTTTACCGTCAATTATTGTATCCCGGGGTAAATTTGCTCCTGATAAACCCGCAAAAGTAGGTAAGAAGTCCATCGCCATACATAATTCATCGCTTACTTCTCTGGATGGTATTTTACCGGGCCATCGGATAATACATGGCATACGCATACCACCTTCCAGCGTATCATAACCCCAACCCCTGAATGGCTCATTACTGCCGCCATGACCCTGCACAGCACCGTTATCTGAGGTAAAAACAACCAGGGTTTTATCATCCAAATTTAATTTCCTTAGGGTGGAAAGTATTTGTCCTGTAGACCAATCAAGCTCCTCCACCGAATCACCATAACGGCCGTTGGATGATTTACCATAAAATTCTTTGCTGACCTGGGGAATTTTTTCGCTTCCGGGAGTAGCATGTGGTATATACAGAAAAAAAGGATTATCGGCATTGCGTTTTATAAAATCAACGGCTTCCTGTGTATAACGTACAGTTATTGTTTTAAGATCAACAGGAGCTTCGATGACATTTTCGTTGCGCATCAAAGGAAGGGGAGGCCATGCTGGATTTCTCTCATGGATCATGTCTTCGCTGTATGGAATACCGTAATAGTAGTCAAAAACATGATTTGTCGGTAAAAACTCCGGTTGATCTCCCAGATGCCATTTGCCGATACAAGCCGTATTGTATCCCTGTTGTTTCAGCGTTTTGGCTATGGTATTCTCATTGGGATTCAATCCCTTTGCCGAAACAGGTCTTAAAACGCATCCCCCTTTTTCATCCAGGTGCATGTCAACCCTCTGGGCATAGCATCCAGTCATAAAGCTGGCTCTGGATGGTGTGCAAACAGGACTGGACACATAAAAACTGGTAAGTCTTATACCTTCCTCAGCCATATTGTCCAGATTTGGTGTATTATGCACCTCCGAACCAAAACAACCTATATCGCCAAAGCCCAGGTTATCGCATAAAATCAATATAAAATTGGGTTTCCGATTATCTGTCATAACATCCTCATAAATCTATTCTTCTATAGGCTTTTTTATAATTATCGAGTACTTTGGGTTCATCTCCCCTACTTTTCCCTCAACGCTGTTATCCTCTATGATCACATCAGCCCCGGCCCGGTCTATCTGAAAAGCTATCGGGGGATCATCTGAGTTGCTGACAGGATACCAGAAATAGGCATGGTTACGACGGAATAATACACCATCGCTGCCGTTGCTGGAATGGTAGGCAATAGCGGCATCCCTTACCACGTTGAATTCCACAATAGTTCCCAGTATGGAAGGTGATGTATCGCCATCGGCTGCATTTCCCTTCCGGCTGACTATTATAACCCCGTCATTTCGGCTTTTGATGAAGGAATTCTGCCGGATAACATTTCCTAAAGCCCTGGGAAATTCAATTGGTATGTCAGGATAATCTCCACTTGTCACCAATGCACCTGCGCTGCATTCATGGCTATAGTTACCCTCGATATGATTAAAGAACAACGGACTGATACCCCGGTTCCACCTTCTTGGCATAGAGCTTGCCAGGGTCGTGCCGTTGGAATAGAGGTAAAAAGCCGGGCGGCGCATCCTTGCGATGGTATTGCCTGATGCTATGTTTTCCATGCAGGATATCCACAGTTGAATACCCGTCATGCCGTCAGGAGTATAGTTACCCACTATATGATTACGATAAAAGGCCGTTCCCACAGCTACAACGCTTCCCTCCTCCGGCGCAACGCGCCAGGGTCTGTCCAGGATCAGCGTTTCACCTTCCCTTTTAACAACTCTCCGGGTTTGCCCCTGTCCTTTTCCTTTAAATATGGAAACATAATATTCGGTTATTGGCGGTTCAGGAGAGCCATCTTCAACATCTGGGGGCCAGAAAGGAGTTTCATTTCCTTCTTCATCATAAGCCAACTGCTCCCTTTCCACACTTCCCAGACGATTTTCCGGGGTAGGTGGAATAGTTTCAGGCAGTAACACAGACTGCTTATCTCCACCAACTAACGGGCCAAAATACATGGTTCGGTGGTTAGCTTCGAATAATATCATCTCACCCACGTTCTGGTCTGTTCCGGCCACCCCACCAAAACGCATCTGTCCTGCACCTACGGAAGAACCGGGTCCCTGGGGTTGGACTACGCCGTTATTGGCAAACCAGTTCTTTGTCACAGAGCCTCGCCCGGTGGAAACCCATATTAAACGGCGTGTCTGGGGGCTTCCGGCTTCCGCTCCGGGAGGTGATGCTACCAGGTTATTTTCAATAACACACTCCTCTATAACCTCATTACGTCCTTGCATGGCGGCTTCTGAGTTAGCACCGAACCGGGTAACAGGTATAAGCTTGTTATTACTGATATTGCAGTTTCTTATACCGCTGAAATATAACGGGGAACGACCCCATATTTCATTACCAGTTACTATTGCCTGTTTAGCCCTGATAAACCTGACGCCGCATATTTCCGCATGTTTACCTTCCATATCAGCAATCCGGCATCCTTCAATCTGGCATCCTTTAACCCATTTCAGTGGTTCATTGCTCTGAATAATAACACCATCACTTATCTGGGGATTTGCGCTTATTGTTAAGTCTTTTATGGCAGCGTTATCACCGGTTAAAGCTACTGCCACCGTCATTCTGCCGGGTAAAACACCCTCTTTTGTCTGGAATTTTGTAACATTTTCACCCTGTAAAACTATAACATCTTTTCCTGTTTCCGGGAACGGGCTGTCACTTGGTTCATAATCAGGATTAAGTGCAAATACAAAAGCATCCAGGCTGATACCGCCACCTTTTACATTTCGCCATCTGAGTATATGAGTTCCGGCTTCTAGCTCTATATCGGCAGAATGAGACCATTTAAAAGTGCCAAAACTGCCAGTGTTGGATAGATTATCCAGCTTAACCGCGTTTCCATCGTCTACTTCAATAACCATATTTCCACTGACTCCCGGCTGATTCCAGGGTGACATCTCAGTAGCATATCTCAACCATACAGCCCATTTACCCGAAGCAGGAACTGATAATTTATATTCCATAATGTCGCCGGGAGTATGCACCCGACCCGGGGCCTGGTTCCATGTTGCACTAGTAATGCAGGCAAAGTCCTGAGGTTCACTCTGGACAACCTGAAGTATGGTTCTATCAAGTCCCTCTCCTTCTACTGTCACATTCCTGGGTATTTCCAGCGTTCCCTTATATTCATATACACCCTCGTCCAGTTTTAAAACACCGCCGCCGCTTTCCTGTAAATCATCAATCTTATCCTGTAGATTCTCTTTTTCATAGGGAGGAGTATAGGCAAACTCATAAACTTCTTCCGATTCCTCTGCAATTTTCAGGGACAAAGGCTCTCCCCAGCCAAAGCAACCTCCGCATCCGGCATGAAACCACAACTTGTAATCACCCGGTAGTAAATCATAAGGTAAATACACTGTAACAGTGTATTTATCAGAACTTAACACATCAAGCCATTCTCCTTCTGAGTTATCACTGGCAAGGTATACAAAGGCCGTTGTCCGATCCGGTCGTCTTCCCAGATCCCTGCCAAATATGCTTAAGTCCTGTCCCGGAAGGGGTTCTTTTGGCCAGCACCACCAGGATTGAGGGGTATTTATCCTGAAAGGTCTTGACCAACCGGCATAGTTCTTCACCCATACAATAAATAAAGAGTCGGGGCATCTGTCCGGCAGTGTGACGGAAAGATAGTTATCATTTACAAGGTAAGTCTTTACCGCCCAGCGTTTTCCCTCTGGATTATCCGCATCTCTACCCCATACAAATACTTCTTCAGTTAGATTTGAGCCAACGAGAAAGAACGTCTGATCCGGGCCTGCATCGCCGCTATGCTGGTATATCCGGGGAACTTCATGGGAAGGGGTTATTGAGTCATCAATCGGTAGTTTATATTCCAACTCCATCATATCAGGGATATAATCAGGCAGGTAATAATCATCAAAATCCGGAAGTATATCCTGGGATGATGCTGAAGTAACATAGACGAACATTATCATTCCAAGGGTAACACCAGTTGTATACATTTTTCCCTCCTTTAGAATCAGGATATTAAGCTATCCTGTCCAGCATATCAAAGGTAACAGCCATCTTTGGGGATCTACCGTTAATAAATGCTTCAATATCATCTACAGCCTGTTTACCGATTTTAGAATCTGCGCCACCGGCAATATGGGATGTATATATCACGTTAGGCAGCTTTCTGAAAGGGCTGTCGTCGGGTGTTGGTTCTGGTGACGAAACATCCAGAAAAGCAAACAAACGGCCTTTCTCCAATTCTGCGATCAACGCCTGTTCATCAACGCACATCCCCCGGGCGGTATTGACAAAAACGCAGTCATCCGGCATGGCCTTAAACTGATCTGCGCCCATCATCTTTTCCGTCGAGGGCAGGGCCGGCGTGTGAAGGGTAACAGCGTTACTCTGTCGGCAAAGCTCTGTCAAATCTTCCATCAATTCCACACCTAATTCTTCCACTTTTTCCTTTGACACAAAGGGATCATACAGGAGTATCCTGGGCCCAAAATGCTTAAGGTTTCGTATTGTTCGTCTTCCAACCTGGGATGCACCGATTACACCGATAGTGGCGGAGGCCAGGGCCATGCTGTTTGATGGCTTACCTGCTTTTCCCTTTTTGTTTGCTGCTGCATTTTCCAGTGTTCGCTTGAGTCCAATTATAAGCTGACCCAAAGTTATCTCGGCCACGTTCTCAGCGATAGCAGGGGCGCATGATGCAATGGTAATATCTTTATCTTTGAGATGATTACCAAAAAAGCGTCGCACCGAACCGGCAGCATGTACCCAAAGCCTTAATTCAGGACAGCCATTTACAACTACTTCATCAGGCCAGGGTGTTCCCCATGAACCAACGCCTATCTGATAGTCTTTTAAAAATTCAACGGCTTCCTGACTGGAAAGCTGGCTTGATGAATCCGTCCATTTTACATTGCCTATTTTATTCAAACGCTCTATATCTTCTGGAGAAAATAACCTTTCCCTCGCTTCTTTTGGTATTATTACACCTATCTTTGGTTTATCCATAGATTTTATTTCCTTTCTTTTGTAAAATGGAAGTTATCCCATCAAAACCGCCAGTAAATCCATTGTCCATGCAATCAAAACATGAATAATCACACCACCAAATATTGATCTTGTCCGTAAAGATAAAGTTCCTAAAGCCATTCCGGCAATTATGGAACCCAGAGTCTCAGCAAAGGGCTTTCCGAAGTGGATCATCACATAAGGTATGACCATAACAAAAATAGCATAAACTCCAATATACCTGACCATAGTAAAAAGCATAAAACCCCTGAAGAAAAATTCAAGAGCTATAAAATATAAGGCGTAACTTATCTCCCATACAGCAAATCCCGCAGCAGTATCTCTTGCTCCGGAATACAGGGGATATTTTTCAATAAAGCTGGGGAAGAAAGATGCGCCGATTACCAGGGGTATTACCACCAGTGTCAACCCTAGATAGATCCATTTGTACCTGCTTATACCTGCCAGAGAAAATCCATGCTGCCTTATTTTTTCACCAAATATAAACCTGATAAAAAGATAAGGCAGAACAAGATATAAAAACAAGGCAAAGGTTACCCAGTATAAATGGGGCCATATAGTTGGCAGGAGCCAGTTGTTTACAAACTTGCTGAAATGCAGTCTAAATATCCTGGGCCGACCATAATATCTCATAACAGTCAGCATTAAAACCGAAAATAAAAGGCATAATATGCCTTTTAGATCAGGCTTTTCATAATCCCCGCTGTATTCCTGTTCAATTTTTCCCCATTGTTCTATTGTTATAAATCTGATAAATCGCTTCACTAAATCTGCCTAAAACCTTAGTTCCCTGACCCTTTCCAGATACCATATATAGTCCTCAAGCGCAACTCCGGGAGTTATCAGGTGATCCGGCATCATAATAAATCCACCCTCTTTCATAAGGGGTAGCAACCGCTGAATCTCAGCTTCAATAGCATCATGACCTTTCTCCAGTGCCAGCTTGTCAAAATTACCTATAACCCGGAGTTCCTTTCCATACATCTTCCGGAATTTCATGGCATCACCACCAAAGGGACTTACCTGTATGGGGAATTGAATATTTACGCCAGCATCAAGCCAATGTCCTATAAGGTCGGTGACATCACCGTCGGTATCAATACCATAAAGCTTCACGCCATATTCTTCCAGCTTATTTCTTATCTTACGATAACCCTGGGCGACGCACCTCTCAAAAATATTAGGACTGACCAATGGGCCTGAACTGCCACATATATCCTCCCATCCAAAACCCGCGTCTACCTTTACTTTAGGAAGCACCTGATCAATACCCCAACACGTTAAGTCCGCCAGAGTCATAACCATATCAGCGTATACGTCAGGATCATCATACATAAGATATGACATATTCTCAACACCCATCCAGTTTCGAATCCAGCCCATCATGGATGCTGTATTTACAAAAACAGGAAGGCCAGAGGCTTCTGCATTGGCTATTCTTTTATCCAGATCCTTTGGGATACGAACAGGATCAGGCTGTAACCTCTTCTTAAAATCATCCCATTCCTTGGCCCCTTTCAGGGTAAAATCAATGTAATGGGGAATACAGCTTTTATTTTTCCAATCCTTACAGATTACTCCATCGCCGCCTCGAAATATTCGATATTCGTCGGTATCCTCTATTACCTCATATTCATAACCCGGTATAATACCCAGGTTGACACCCACGCCAGTCCACATGGGAACGGCGTTAAAAAATTCATGTTCGCTTTTATCAGCAGGAAGACCTTCTTTAAGCCATCTTTCACGGGTTTCTGGCCAACCAGCCCAATGTATAACAGGCATACGGTCAAATTCCCCATAAAACATGATTTCGTTAAAAAGCTCCCGGTATGTCATAATATAATTTCCTTTCACATATTTTGCCATTTTTATCAGCATATAAAATGTCGTTTTGTTATAATACCTCTTTAATAATCTTTCTGCAAGAGTTTTCGTTATATAAATCTGAACTAAAGAATAACCTCGTGTTAATCTGTTTTTAACTTTATAATGTTATAACAATGTGAAGAATTATATATGGAAATATAATTAGATAAAACGGAGGAAAAAATGAAAACAAAAATTTTCAAGATTTTAATTATCTTTATATGTTTACTGGTTATCACAGCAAACATATACAGCGAGACAGATAATTACACAAATAACAACTGGACTCAGTTCCGGGCAGATGCCAGCAGAAGCGGTCATATAGATAATAAACTTCCATCAGACCTGGGATTGTCATGGCTGATTAAGGCCAGCGCACCAACCCCCGCGTGGGTAGGAGTTCATACCCGCATTACTTCCGATCATGTCTACCAGCCGGTGATCAAAGACAAGTTAATGTATTATGGAAGCTCAACGGATCACCAGATACACGCTGTTAATATTGACTCAGGCGAGGAAGTATGGACATTCTTCACCGATGCCCCTGTCCGCATGGCCCCGGCTGTATGGAAAGATAAGCTCTTTATAAACAGCGACGACGGTAATCTCTATTGCGTCTCAGCGGATAAAGGCGAACTGATCTGGAAAAAGAATTTCCGGGCTGATATATATAAACTGGGTAACAATAGAATGGTATCCAATTGGCCCTCTCGCGGTGGCATTGCCGTTAAGAACGATGTTCTATATTACGGTGCAGGAATATGGCCCTCCGATGGTATTGACATTGTGGCCATGAATCCCGAAACAGGTGAAGTTAAATGGATAAACGACAGTTCCGGTGAAATATGGTATAAACAGCCTCATGGAGCCGCCGAAGCCTACAGTGGAATATCATGTCAGGGTTACCTGCTGGTTACAGATGATCATGTTATCGTGCCTACAGGACGCTCTGTGCCTGCTGGCTTTGACATAAATACTGGAGAATTGTCCTATTACCATTTGCAAAAATACGGAAGTTACGGCGGCGACAGGGTATTTGCCAACAACGATTATCTGTTTGTAACAACAGGTAACACCAGGGATTATGAAGAGATAATCGGTCTGACAAATGGCATATTTGGAGAATCTAATGGCGAAAGAATTACTGGTGACCAGCTTAAATCCCCCGGTCTGGCCATGAATTCTCAATATATATTCTCTGTTGACCCTGTAGACCTAAAGCTTAAAGCCTATGATGTTGAAAACTTTGTATATTCCAAAAAGGCAAAGGACCGCAGGGGAAATGATATTGACGTATATTATATGAGCGAACCTGCATGGACTATACAGACCATTGAAAAAGCCCAGACCATATCCCTTATATCAGCCCATGATAAGGTAATAGCTGCTACAACCAACGGAAAAGTAACTGTATTTGATACGGAAAAGAAGGATATAGAATGGGCGGCAGAAGTCGAAGGTATACCTTACGGTTTAGCTGTGGCCCAGGGTAAACTCTTCATAAGTACTGATAAAGGTTATATATACTGCTACGATGATATTAAGAGGGCTGGAAGGGCATCTATTATCGCCAAAGAAATTAATAACTCACCTTATGGTGAAAACGATTTATATGAGACAGCCGCCCGGGAAATTATCAAGGAATCGGATATAACTCACGGATACTGCATTGACATAGGCTGCGGAGATGGGGCACTTGCTTATGAAATCGTAAAAAGGACAAACCTTTATGTGGTGGCCGTTGACCCTGACCCGGAAAATGTCCGCAAGGCCCGAAAGATACTAAATTCGGCTGGCATATACGGTTCTCGCGTAGTTGTCCAGCAAAGCGAATATTCCCTGGACAGATATCCCAGTTACTTCGCAAACCTTGTAATATCCCGGAAATCTGTGGATACAGGGGAAAGTCCGATACAGGCCAAAATTCCCCATGTCCAGAGACCATACGGCGGGGTTATGATGGTAGGAAAGACCGGTTCCATGAGTAAAAGCGTTCAGGATGCCCTTTCCGGTGCTGGTGAATGGACTCACATGTATGCAGATCCCGGTAACTCCCTCTGCTCTATGGATGATAAAGTTAAGGGTGATCTGGGAATATTGTGGTGGAACGATCCCGATTTTGACGTTCCATCCCGTCATGGCCGGGGTGTTGCGCCATTGTTCAAAGATGGTTTGATGTTCGTCCAGGGCGTACACGGCATCCGGGCTTATGACGCCTACAACGGTCATCAGGTGTGGGATTATTATATCGAAGACCTGGCCAAGCATTATGATCAGGACAATCTTTTGGGTGCAGCCATAACAGCATCCAACTACGCCATTGACGGCGATAGGATGTATGTAAGGGTTGGTATGCAGCAGTACAGCAAGGCCTTCCGACAGGTTCATGTATTGGATATATATACTGGAAATCATGTAAAAACCTTGAGATCACCATCCATAGAAGATCCCGGCAAATCCCGATGGGGGGCGTTGAATTACTGGGGTTTTCTGTTCGCTGAAAATGGAACAGTATACGGAAGCATTGTAGATGTAGATCATATAGTCACTGGAGGCTATCGGGAAGCGGATATGAGCCACCAGTTCAGTGAATCCAGGGCAGTTTTTGCAATGGATGCCGAAACCGGCAAGGTAAAATGGATGTATGAAGCAAAAGACTCCATAAGGCATAATACCTTCGCTATCGGTGATGGTATGGTTTTCTTCATAGACCGTCCCCAGGCCTTACAGGATAGGCTTCGCAGCCCTGAAAGAGCTGAAGGATTGAAACCAGGTAAGTTGACAGCTCTGGATGCTGAAACCGGTGAGGAAATATACAGCGTTAATAATGACTTTGCTACACTCCTGGCCGTAAATCATAAAAATGATATAATTATTGCTACACAACAACACACCAGATTTAAACTTCCATCAGAAGCAGGTGGAAGAATAGCTGCATATAAAGCAAGTACTGGCGATCTTCTGTGGAATAGAGAGATAGGCGTAGGTAAGAAACCGGCTGAATGGGTGAAGGACCTTCCCGACGGCGCAGGTCCTGATTACTATTATCCCTACACCGGCAGTAACGGACCCGGTTCTTATAACTACGCATCAAGACCTATAATAATAGATAATGAAGTCTTTCTTGAACCTTTTTCTTTATCCTTGGAAACTGGTAAAGACCTGGATCGCCCATTCGGCAGGACATACAACTGCGGTATGATTTGCGCCGGCAAGCATATGCTTACTTTCCGTTCCGGCACATTTGGATACTTGAAGATGGACGATTGGTACGATGGTGTGAATAACTGGGGTGGATTCCGACCTGCCTGCTGGGTTCATACAATTGTAGCAGGTGGTTTGGTGCTAGTTCCCGAAGGTCAGGCCCGATGTAATTGCAGCTACCAGATGCTTCCGTCAGTTGTATTTGCTCCCAGAAGCAATCTTTCGCCTAATGAACAGGCAGAGATAAAGTAATTTTCTATAGTATAATGTAATCGTTAAAAAATGGATATAATATAGTTGTCATTCCTGCAAAAGCAGTAATCCAGTCTTCCAAGATAGTATTTTTTCTGGATTCCTGACTTCGCAGGAATGATGTGCTTATAAAAGTTTTTCATTTTTACCACACTTAAAACTGAAGAACCATATTATTTACCGATTAAACCATTAAAATGCAGTTGTAGAACTTTAAATTCGCTCTGTTTTTATGCAGGATTTACCGGGTAAGGATATACCAGCTTCAACTTCCAAAGTACGGATAACCGCTGCTGGCACAAGGCATGCTGAATGTCGCAGGAATTTACAGGCCAACTTAAAGATATTTGAATCCTCCAGTTTCTGCATGGCCTGGGAAAGATCAATTTCTTCCAGTTCCAGAGCCATTTTCTCAATACTCTTACATTTGCTTTCTATGTTAATCTTAATATTGCCGTTATCCAGCATTTCACCTGTTATAATTGTTTCGATGCCGCAGTTATCCATACTTACCTTCGTTTTTGTCATAAAAACTGTCCTACCTTGTTTTTATTTGAGCCCATGCAGAAAAGACTTTATTCTCGGGATCAACGGCAGAAAGCTCCTCAAGACCGGAGGACATAACTTCCTTTATTTCACCTTCAGATAATGCTTTTGTAAAAAATCCCACTTCATCAATTATTCCTGTTGAAGCTACA
>WJIO01000302.1 GCA_014730235.1 Candidatus Poribacteria bacterium | reverse complement strand
TTTCTTCCAAAAAGGATAGTCTTTCATCAGGTGCCAGTTCCACCAACTCGGCTTCAATTTTCGCGCAAATGGTTATAAGTTCTGATTTCTGATCTTTTATAAAATCTTCGATTTCTGAAACAAGCTTATTTTCCCCTGCTATCAGTGATTCTTCATCCACATTAGCTGCATAAAGCATCTTTTTGCTGGTTAGCAACTGATATTCTCGCATCAATTTTTCTTCGGATTCGGATATATCCATATCCCTGACTGGTTTGCCTGAATTTAAAACTTCTGAAAGTTTATTTAAAAATGCAAATTCTTCCTTAATTTCTTTATCTCCGGATTTTAATCCCCTGGAACATTTTTCCAGTCTTTTTTCAACGCTTTTCAAATCAGCCGCTACAAGCTCAGAATTTATAACGTCAATATCCACAACAGGATCAACCCTGGCCGAAACATGAGATACATTTTCATCTTCAAAACACCTTACCACATGAATTATTGCATCCACATTTCTAACGTGTCCTAGAAATTCATTTCCCAATCCCTCACCTTGGCTTGCTCCTTTGACCAGGCCTGCTATATCAACGAATTCAATGACTGTAGGAGTGACTTTTGGTGGGGTTAGTATCTCCGCAAGTTTTTCAAGACGAATATCCGGCACTTCCACCATACCTACATTCCGGTCAATGGTGCAGAAAGGATAATTTGCAACTTCAGCACCAGCAGCGGTTAAAGCGTTAAAAAGTGTTGTCTTTCCAACATTTGGCAGGCCAACAATCCCCAGTTCCATTTCCTATCACCCCATCTATCATTATCTCTTTATATAAGCACTTTTTTGATGTGTTTCTGTAATTCAGACCTGAGTAACCTCATTTTTCTGCCGCAGGTAAGACATTTCAGACCTATATCCATACCGACCCGCCAGACTTCCCATTCTCTTCCACCACAGGGATGCTTTTTCTTAAGCAATATATGATCTCTGATATTTATTTCTAACATAAGCAAATTTGTCATTCTGAGTGGAGCGAAGAATCTTATAACATTTTCCAGCTTTTCTAAAAGGGATTTTTAGCATACATGAAAAATATATGGTTCTTCCGGGTTCATTGTGGCTATAATTGAAAATTTTCTCAACTTGTCATTCCTGCGAAAGCAGGAATCCAGTAGATCCGCATAAAGGTTCTTATTTTTACCTCACTGAACCCGGAAGAGCTAAATATATTAATCGCGCCGCCCGTTAAATCTTGTCATAGCAGGCTCAATACCTTCATGTATCATGACTTTCAAAGCTTTTAAAGCCATTAATTTCGATTCTTCTATAGTTGCACGTTCATCAGGGCTGAATCTACCAAGGACATATTTCATTACATCCATACCATGAGGGGGTGAACCTATACCGATACGGAGGCGCGGGAAGTCCTTACTGCCGATAGACTCGATAATTGACTTCATGCCCTTATGTCCCCCTGAACTCCCGGAAAGTCTTATCCTCAGCATTCCCAGATCCAGGTTGAAGTCATCGTATATAACAAAAATATCTTCAGGTGAAATCCCGTATTTGTATTTTAAAGCGTTTACAGCGGTGCCGCTGGAATTCATAAAGGTCTGGGGTTTTGCCAGTATGAGTTCTTCGCCCTTATATTTACCATTTGCTACTGAAGAGAAAAAGCGATGTTTCACCTCATCAGTGCATACCTCGCGACAAAAAAGATCTAATACTTCAAAACCCACGTTATGTCTGGTGGATTTATATTTACTACCCGGATTACCCAGGCCAACTATTAGTTTCAATTTACTTAATTCAGTTCAAATGGAAAAATAGGTCCTGATATGTCTATATGACTAACCAGTGTTTTGGCTTCTTTACCGTCAATGAGTATTCTTATTTTTCTTACTTCCTCAGGGAAATTAGCGGATAATGTATTAACAATCGAGGCAATGGTTACCAGTTCGCCGGTTGTGCCGCCTGGATGCTTTTGAGATATAGTACGTGAAAAATCCACATAAGCACAACCTTTTTCATCAAGAAAGATTTCTCGTAGTTCTGTTCCTTCTGGAATGCAGGCAAGTAATTTCGCAGAAATAGGCCCTTTAAGCAGTTCATTAATAACCATCTTCATTTGATTCACTGTGTTGGGAATTAGCTCAATACTGCGTTTTTCAACTATAAGTCTTAATACGTTTGAATCCATAAAATATAGGGATATTTCTGTAGTTCCTGGACTCTGAGCTGTAAGTTCAGAAAATCCTAACCCCATAAATATAAGGAAGGTTATTAATATAGCATTATATTTAATTACACACATTTTTCACCATGTTGTAAGTGGTTTTCATTGTTCTTCTATGAATACTATTTAAAAATCAATCTTAGAAAATCTTCAAATTATTTTACAATTAAGCATGGAAAAACCAAATTTCTATTATCTCATACCAAATTCCGTTGCAACTTCACTACTGCTTTTAAAATCAATTACAGCCTGAACAAGAGCATTTGACACAGTGTTAATAAAATCTGGTCTGGAGATAATTATAAGATCCTGTGGATTTGATAAATACAGAATTTCTACGGATACAGCCGGCATAGTAAGTTTGTTCATGGATGTCAGAAAAGTTTCCTTGTAAGGTTCTCCTGTTAGATGAATATTTTCCAGATTGCTGGTAATATATTCAGCTAATTTCTTACTCTGGGGGAGAAAAAGCTTTGCAGAGTTTTTACTGTTATCAGATTGCTTTGGTCTGGAGAATATATCAGCTTCCAGATCCAAACCCTTACCCATCCACATTCTGGTGCTGTTCACATAAGTTCTGAAACCGCTTTGTTTTTCTGAAGGAGATGAATTAAAATGGATACTGATATAAATATGTCCCTTAAGTTTATTTGCAAAGTTTATCCGTTCCGATGAAGTCATATATACATCCTCTTTATGTGTAAGATAGGCATATATGTTTTCATATTGGGATAATATTTCTTTCATATTAAGGGCAATTTCAAGATTCAGATCTTTTTCTAGTGTACCGGCTTTACTTCTGGCTCCTACATCATAACCGCCATGTCCAGGATCAATAATCACTCGGTAACTTTCTGAGACTATTTCAGGAATATCCTGTGAATCAGAAGCCTCTTCATTTTCCCGGACAAAGGGGATACTGCTTATATTAAGCTCCCAATTCTCTTTATCAAGAGATATTTTCTTACCCAGGATAATAGGTAGTATATCAGTTAAAAAATCAAAGGGAACAGCCGCTTTATCCGATATACTTATAGGAGGATTAGAAAGCACAAAGTCCTCATTATCTACTTGCAGACGATACTGATTAAGTGTAAGGAGAATTTTTTTGCCGTTTATGGTAATTGTAATTCGTTTAAAAAGCGGCTCAGTTTTCTTTGTAGCGCTGAATATCTTTGCGATTTCATCCAGAAAAACATAGTTAGATTCCTGGTGCTCTACCACTCTGATTAACCCTATGGATTCTCCATCACCATACAAAACCTGCAATGGCTGAAGTTCATCTGTAAAAACATTGGAGGATATAAACAGCAGTAAAAATAGAAAAGATATGTAAGATGCGGTTTTCACCAGTTTTATTCTTCTTCCTCCTCTTCCATTTCCTCCTCTTCATCTTCTTCGCGTTTTTCACCGATAACTTCCGGTTCCATTTCCTCTTCTTCTGGGAGAATACCAAGCTCTTCAGCTTCCTCAAGTTCTTCCAGTTCCTTGGCCATGGTAGGAGCTGTTACCAAAACGACAACGGTTGTGGGATCATCGTGTATTATCATGTCACCTTCAAGCTTAATATCTTCTACACGTATCTGATCACCGATACTCATCCAGGATATCTCTACTTCTATGTTTTCCGGTATGTCCATAACTCTGCATTCTACCTGAAGTTCACGAATAGGAAATTCCAGAACACCACCCTCTTCTTCCACTCCAGGAGGAGTACCTACCAAGCTGAGGCGAACTGGAGTTGTTATACGTTCCTGCATTGATACTCTTACGAAATCTGCATGCACAATACGTCTGCTTATAGGGTCGATCTGAAGTTCCTTTAGCATAACAGTTTCAGGTTCATCTTTACCCAAATCCATATTAATAATAACGTTTTCTCCACTGGAATGCAAAAAACGACTCAGTATTTTTTCTGATAACTGTATATTTATTGGTTCCTGTTTATGACCGTAGACTATTGCAGGGACTTCTCCGTTTCTTCTAAGCTCCCGTGCTGCTCCTTTTCCTGTTCCGTTTCTGAATTGTGCTTCAAGTCTTGCTTGTTCCATATTTCCTATAAAACCCTGAAATAGGGCAATTCCTCCATATATATTTGGTTCTTACGGGTTAAGTGTGGTATTGAAGAAAAATCACAAGTTAAATAAGAAAACTAACTTTAACTGTCATTCCTGCTTTTGCAGGAATGACACTCTTGGAAAATTTTCAAATCAATTCTACACTAAGCCCTGAAGAGACCATATATTTTAAATTTAATTCAAGAGATTAAAACAACATAATTTATTTAATTTTCAACCAAACTTCCGCAATGTCTATTAATCAAAACAAAATTGCCTCGTAAGTGTATCATATTAAAAGTTTATTGTCAATACACAGAAACTTCTGCCAAGCATAAAATTTATTGGCTCTTCCAGTTTGAGTATGGTAATAATTTGAAAATTTTCTCAGCTTGTCATTCC
>WJIO01000301.1 GCA_014730235.1 Candidatus Poribacteria bacterium | reverse complement strand
TATGATAATTGGCTGAAGAATGGAGAAATACCTGATATGCCCGATATTCAAAATGAAGTGTGGATACCAGTCAGGAAAAGATAATGTCTTTTTAATTAAAAGGAGATAAACGAAATGATTGAACTGCCGGAAGTCTTGACAATCGCTAAACAGATGAATAAGGAAATTAAGGGTAAAACAATAAAATCAGGTAACCGGGGTAACAGTCAGCATAAATGGGCTTTTTATAACCGGGATGCTGAAGAATTTGAAAGAATATTGCCGGGTAAAACTGTAGGAGAAATATCAGGAAACGCAGGATGGATAATAACCAATCTGGAACCCGGATACGCTCTATTGCTGGGTGATATGGGTGGAAAAATATTGTTTCATCAAAATGATGAAACAATACCGGATAAATATCATCTAATGCTGCATTTTGAGGATAACACATATCTAACCGTTTCTATCCAGGGATGGGGGTTTATAAAAATTGTGGAAAAATCGGAAGTAGCCACAGATCGTCATGCGACCCAGAAAATTCTGTCACCTATAAGCCATGATTTTACCTTTGATTACTTCCATCAGCTTATTAAGTCATACGAAAAAAGGGAAAAGAAAAGCATAAAAGCCTTTATGATTACAGGCCCAAAGAAAATGCCGGGTATTGGTAACGGATACTTGCAGGATATACTATTCAGGGCTAAAATACACCCCAAGAGGGTAGTGGCTGAAATATCTGATGACGAGATTAAAGGACTTTATGAAGCCATCAAAACAACCATGAAAGAAGCAATAGAATTGGGTGGCAAGGATGAGGAAAAAGATCTGTATAATAACAAAGGCGGATACAGTCGCATACTCAACAGCAAGACCAAAGGCAAACCATGTCAGGAATGTGGAACAATTATTGAAAAGATACAGTATATGGGCGGATCGTCGTATTTCTGTCCAAGTTGTCAGGCTTAGATAATAGGAGGAATGAATATGGCCGATAATAATTGCAGTATGTCTCGCAGATGCTTTATTGGTTGTATAGGGCTGGGAAGTTTATCCACAGCCCTATTGTCGGATATGTTTGGAAATTATAAATCAGGAGATGAAAATATGGGAAAAGGAGAATCCGGGGATATTCAATATCAGAACGTTAAGATTAAACCCGAAGAGCTTGTAGGTTACTGTGGAAATTACTGCGGAAAATGTGGGATATGTGGTCTTAATATACAGACAAATCTGGCAGTATTAAATAATATAATGCAGGTAGCCGCTTTTCGTGATGAAGCAGAGCATCTGGGATGGCCCCTGATGCGGGACATAGCTTCTCAATGCTGTATAGACTTTGAAAAGGATTTAGAATCGTTTAACCGACTGGTTAGTAAAATATTTCCCAAAAAAGGCTGTCGTGATAACTGTGTTCCACCTTGTGAAATAGCCAGGTGCTGTAAGGAAAAAGGGTATTTCACCTGCGCCGAATGTTCAAGCATAGACACATGTGATCATCTGCAAAAACCCAAAATGCAGGAGATGGTGAAAAACTTAAATGAAATTAAAAAAGTAGGAGTAAAACAGTGGGTGCAGAAACAGCATGAAGCAGCAATAAACGAAAAGCGAAAGGCTTTACTGGATGCGGTCAATAAAGCATTTACCTGATAATATTATTCAGGAGTATCAACATCCTGGACGCATCGAAATCCATAATCGTTTGAGGTGTAATTTGAAAGGGCGCTTAACATATAGCCCACTCGCTGGTAATCGGGTAAGTCATAACATAACATGTAAAGGCAACATATCAAAATTTTAGTAAAAAAAGGGAAATAAATGATGAAGGGAGGACGGGTGGGCAAAAAAATGGCGTCCCTAACGGGATTTGAACCCGTGTCGCTGGCTTGAAAGGCCAGTGTCCTGGACCAGGCTAGACGATAGGGACGTAATTGAATGAGCCGTATAGGGATCGAACCTATGACAACCTGATTAAAAGTCAGGTGCTCTACCAACTGAGCTAACGGCCCGTACTGCCGAAGGAAAAATATACACGATTTTTGGATTTATGTCAACCCTAAATATCATTTTAGCGATCTAAAACGAGAATGCTATCTCGTTCAGGCCCAACGGCTACTAATTGCACTTTTGTTTCCATTATGCTGGAAATACGCTGTATATATTTTTTTGCATTTTCAGGGAGTTGGTCGTAATCCTTTACCTTGGATGTATCAGATTTCCATCCTTCCATTGTTTCATAAACAGGTTCACAATTTTCCAATACATCAATACTGCTGGGAAATTCGGTTAAAGTATTTCCGTTATATTTATATTCAACACAGATCTTCAGGCAATCTATCCCATCCAGAACATCCAGCTTAGTAAGTACCATACCTGTAAAGCCATTTACCCTGGCCGCATATTTGGCAGCTACAGAATCAAACCATCCGCACTGTCTTGGCCTGCCTGTAGTTGCACCAAATTCCTTGCCTTTATCCCTGATTTTTTCATCCATCTCATGGGACATTTTAGTGGGGAAAGGTCCTTCACCAACTCTGGTGATATAGGTTTTTACAACGCCTATAACCTCGTCAATAGCACCAGGCCCGATTCCAAGACCTGAACAAACGGCTCCGGCTGTAGGATTGGAAGAAGTTCCGTATGGATAAGTACCTAAATCAACATCCAGAAGTGTTCCTTGAGCACTTTCAAATAAAATACTTTTTCCTTCCTTTATGGCCTTTGCCAGGAACAGAGAAGTATCGGTGACAAAAGGTTCAAGTCTTCTGGCATATTCACTATATTCCTCAATTGTTTTAGCTTTTTCGGATTTTATCCATTCCTGGGTCTTACCCAATATTCTGGATTTATTTTGGAGATTAAACTCCAATTTTTCGTCAAAAGTCTTATTATTAAGTAGGTCTGCGACTCTTATGCCTGATCTTCCTACTTTATCCACATAGGCCGGACCTATACCTCTTTTGGTTGTGCCTATTTTCTTTGATCCTCTTACTTCTTCATCATGTGACTCTATCAATAGATGATATGGCATTATCAAATGCGCTCTATCACTAATAGCGAGGTTGTCTTCGACTTTCACTCCACGGCTTCTTAGATTATCTATCTCTTTAAATAAGATTCTTGGAGATAAAACAACACCATTTCCGATAACGCATGTTTTATCAGGATGCAGTATTCCACTGGGAATTAGATGCAGTATGTATTTTTCATCACCTACGACAACTGTATGTCCTGCATTATCTCCCCCCTGGTATCTTGCAACAATATTAGCATTACCTGCGAGATAATCAACGACTTTTCCTTTACCTTCATCGCCCCATTGAGCACCTACTACCACTACATTTGACATAATAAGGTCACATCCCTCTGTGAAAGGATCAATATTGTGATCGACTTGTTGCTTGTTTTTAACGTTTTGAGAACTGATACCTGGCTCTAGCACCTTTTCGACCGTATTTCTTTCGCTCTTTCATGCGAGCATCTCTGGTTAGAAATCCGGCTTTTTTCAAGGTTATTTTAAGCTCTGGATCAGATTGTAAAAGCGCTCTGGCTATACCATGTCTTATAGCACCAGCCTGACCACTTTTGCCGCCGCCACTTACATTAACATAGACATCATATTTATCATTGCTGTCTGTTATGTCAAAAGGCTGCATAATAATCATTTTGACTGATTCTCTGTCAAAATATTCGCTGTATGGCAGGCGGTTTATGAATACTTTACCTGAACCGTCGGGTATAAGACGCACCCGAGCGCTTGAGGTTTTACGCCGACCTGTACCATAAAAATAGGAAGTTTCCGCCACTGGTATTCTCCTTAAATCTGAAGAGGTTCCGGTTTTTGAGAGTTATGAGGATGATCCGGACCGCTGTAAACTTTCAGGTGTTTTGTAATCTTTCGACCCAGTTTGTTATGTGGCAACATTCCTTTAACCGCTATGGTTACTACCTGTTCTGGTTTTCTGTTTAAAAGTTCTGTATAACTTATTTCTTTTATACCACCTGGATAACCAGAATGGTTATAATACATTTTCTGTTGGCTTTTTCTGCCGGTTAGTTGTACCTTTTCTGCATTAACAACTATAACATAATCTCCCACGTCCATGTGGGGGGTAAAATCGGGTTTATGCTTACCGCGCAGTATAGCAGCTACTTTTGTTGCCAAACGTCCCAGAGTCTTTCCCTTTGCATCAACGACATACCATTTTTTATTTATAGATTCTGCTTTAGGGATATATGTTTTCATTTTTTTCTCTTTAAAGGCAGAGGTTTAATACCAAGCAAATTATCAATATGAAAAATTTGCTTATAATAATATAATAAATAGAAATTTGTTCTCATTAGTATAAATATAAGAACACACTAAAAGCCGAAGAAAAATGTTACCATACAAAGTTAAATTTGTCAAGGGTGAAAAGACTTTTTTGGTATAAAGTTACTTGCAAAATCTTTTTTCATATGTTATACTTTTACTTGTAAAATTATATAATGAATCGTTAAAAAATGAATATCATTTAGTTATCATTGCCGCGAAATTCTTATTCCTTTTGCTCAAGCTTTTTAAAAAAGCTTGAGGTAGAAATCCGGTAAATTCAACTTTTAGCGATTATGTGATATCTGTTTTTTTGTGCTTTGCCAAAAATAACTGTCGGGTATAGATTACTTGACTTTTATATATGTGGTTCTTCCGGGTTTGGTATTCTAATGAAGAAAGATTAAAAATTATACAGGAAAAACTCACTTTGCTTGTCATTCCTGCGTTCGCAGGAATGACAAGCTGAGAGAATTTTCAAACTATTATCATGCCAAATCCGGAAGAATCATATATGTTAATTCGTTAACGAATAAAAATCACAAAGCACCCCTGATCCATTTTGGATCCATTATTGCCCACAGGGAGGATAACTGCGTGAATAAATATGAAACTGTCTTTATTATTTCCCCAACAGCCGATTCTGAAACTATAGATAAAGTAATTGAAGGAGTCCAGAATCTAATTACTGGTAATGGGGGAGAGGTTAAAAAAATAGACCAATGGGGTAAACGCCGTCTTGCGTATGAAGTTAAAGGTAACAGAGACGGTTTTTATGTAATCATAAACTTTGATGGAAATCCCGAATTTGTTAGTCAACTTTACAGGTATTATGGACTAGCCGATGATATTATTAAAAGCATGACCCTGAGAGCTGAGAAGTTATTGGAGAGAAGTTCGCTGTCCGAAAACGATAATAACGAGAAAAAAACAAGATCGTATGACGACGATGATGATGATAATGATGACGACAAAAATGACGATGATGATGACGACGACGATGATGATGACGACGAGTAAATTGTATCCACAATTGCTTCATATGAGGAGATGTAAATGGTTAGTCTAAATAGAGTTTTCCTTATGGGAAATCTGACTCGTGATCCTGAAATTCGATATATTCCCAGTGGAACGGCCGTTACTACTTTTGGTCTCGCAGTGAATCGAATTTATACTACTCAGGATGGTGAACGTAATGAGGACGTTTGCTTTGTAGACATAGTTACATGGGCAAAAACAGCCGAAAACTGCGCAAATTACTTGAGTAAAGGTAGACCGGTTTTTATTGAAGGTCGTTTGCAGTACCGTTCATGGGAAACTGAAGATGGTCAAAAAAGAAGTAAGTTAGAAGTAGTTGCTAATAGGGTTCAGTTCCTGGGGGGAAGAAGAACGGATGATGGACCCAGTGTCGGAGTAATGGATGACACAGAAGCTGCTGATGACGATATTCCTTTTTAATAAAATATTTTAATAAAATATAAGTAATTTTCAGAAAACATATTCAATTTTTCCCTTAATGGGCGAAGCTACTTTCTCCCTTTATAAGGAACCGAGAGGGATCTATAGCGCGACTGAAAACATCAAAATCATCATTGAAAATCACTTATATTAATATGGAGTAAATAATGGGAAGATATTATTACGGAAATACAGGCGGAAGAAAACGTCGTAAAATGTGCAGGCTCTGCGGAGATAAAGTAGAGCGTGTGGATTATAAAGATATTGAATTACTAAGGTCATTTACTACTGAAAGAGGCAAGATAATACCCAGGCGTATTTCTGGAAACTGCGCTAAACATCAGCGTCAGGTTACAGTTGCAATTAAAAGGGCACGCAACATTGCATTACTACCCTTTATAAAAAAATAAACTAAGAATAGTGGGGTTTTGGATGGACGTTATTTTAAAAACAAATGTAGAAAAACTTGGTAATGAGGGTGAGGTGGTTAGTGTTGCCGATGGTTATGCACGTAACTTCCTCATTCCCAGAGATCTCGCTGTCCGGGCAACAGAAAAAAACCGTCGTGCTATTGAGCATGAAAAGCGTGTTGCGGCAAATCGCGAAGCCAGGGATAGACGCGTTGCAGAACAGCTAGCCAACGAAATTTCCAATTTATCATGTACTATCAGCGTGCAAGCCGGGGAAAATGACAGGCTTTTTGGTTCTGTTACATCCATGGATATAGCCGCAGCTCTGGAAGAACAGGGTGTTTCAATAGATAGACGTAAGATTATACTTGATGAACCAATAAAAGAGCTTGGTGTTTTTACAGTTCCAGCCAAAATACATACAGATATTGTTGCCGAAATCAAAGTCTGGGTTGTAAAAGCTTAATATGATTTAGTCCGATTTGTAATTTATAATGGTTAATTTTTTATCAGGAGCATAAAATCTTATGCTCCTGATTTTCTGTTAAAACGTTTCGAAGGTTTTCATTTATGGGTATGGATCCAGGCAAACTTGACAAAGTTCCTCCACAGAATATTGATGCCGAAAGGGCTGTTCTGGGGGCTATGCTTTTGTCCGATGGTGGTAAAGAGGCGATACCAAGGGTTATTGAAATTCTTGGTGATAATCCCAACAATAGCTGCTTTTACAGGGCTGCGCATCAAAAAATATATGCAGCTATTCTTAATCTCTTTGATAGAGGTGAACCGGCTGATTTGTTGACTGTTACCAGGGAGCTTGAAAAAACCGATGATTTGGAAGCCGCCGGCGGTGTTCCTTATCTGGATGAGATGATTGACAGCGTTCCTACCGCAGCCAATGTTGATTATTACGCCAAGATGGTTAAAGATGAAGCCGTAAGACGTAATTTGATATATGCCTCTGCACAGATCTATAATGAGTCTTTTAATGATTCTGAGGATGTGGAAATCCTACTTGATAAAGCAGAAACTTCTATTCTTAATATCCGGGAAGAAAGCGTGGATAAAGCTTATATTCCCCTTAAAAACATTATAAAAAGCAGTTTCAGGTCTATACAGGAGCTTTATAAC
>WJIO01000300.1 GCA_014730235.1 Candidatus Poribacteria bacterium | reverse complement strand
TGTTTATTTCGGCCTGAAGGGCGTTTTCGTATCCTTTGGAGGATGGTTTTTCTATTTCCTGAGTTTCACCGGGTTTAATCTTTGTTAAATCGGCTTTGAATTCCTTTTTACCTGTTGCGCCGGTGCGCTTTTCCTCTGGGATTTCTTTCTTTTCCGGCAGTTCACTTCCGCTTTTGTTTTTGCTGGAGTCAGAGGATACGCTGGGGCCCTTCCGGGTTTCCCGACTGCCAGTTCCACCGATACCAGGGCCTCCGCCGCCACCACCAGTTCCGGTTCCACCAGATTCAGTATCGCCTTCACCCATACCCTCAGTTGAGCCTGTTCCCAGGCCTGTAGTTCCATCACCGGCACCCATTCTATCCAGACGGCCTTTGGATGATGCACCTGCTCCAGGGCCTTCATCAGCGCGACCTCTATTGCCGCCGCTGCCGCCTCTTCCCGGCAGGTCTATGCGTCCTGCACCTGTTCCTGTGGGTGATTTACCCATACGGAAACCGGCCATGTCCTTTCCCCCTGCTCCCGGCAGTCGTCCTGTTCCTGTGGGCATTTTCATACTGCCGTGACTTATTTCCGGTGAAAGCCCTGTTCCACCGGTTCTGGTAGTCAGATCTGGATTATTTATGCCACCAGATGCCCTCATTCCTGGACGATCCCCTGGCGCGCCGCTTTTACCTTTTAATCCCTCTACTCCTGGCATACTTCTGCTGCGTACTGTTGCCTTTTCTGTGGCCAAACCCGGAGCTGGAGCGTTTATGTTTCGTCTGCTTCGGGTGACTTTGGGCGGATCGAGTTTTTGTTTAACAGGTTTGGGTTTTACTTCTTTGGGTTCTGCTTTTTCTTCTGTAGGTTCGGTTTTGGGTATAATTTTGGGTTTAGGTTTTGGTGGTTGTTTTGCTTCTTTATATTCTATCTTAACCGAACTTACAAATCTTAATCTTTTTGTTCTGACAGCCTGCTCCGCGTATATTGCAGACATGGCAAACGCTGCAATGATATGAAGAAGGAGGGATGCTGCAAGAAATTTAGAAAATTTGCTTTTTAACGGCATTTTCATCCTCACCTCTTATTAATTATTAAGGCTCAGCAGGAGCTTCGTCCTCCTGTTATTATATATATTTTTATAAAAATCCACAAATCATCTAACACTAATTACTAATCACAGATCACTATTTACTATTCACTGGATTGTTTTTGTATAGCAAGAACTATCTCCGAAAGCTTTAACTGCTCGCACATATCAATAACTGTTACGACGATCTGGTATGGAACACTGTCTTCAGCAGCTATTACTACTGATGGCTTCTGGTCTTCGGTTAATGTGCTTTTATGCTCTTCCAGCTTTGCCTTTAAATTTGCCAGACCCAGGGCTGGATCCTGGTCTTCCGCAGGGGGCCAGAAAAGCTCCCCTTCAACTCTTTCTTCCCACCATCGGACTATCAATCTTTCCGGCGTAGTTGCTTCCTCCTCACCTCTGGTTATCTCCAGGGTTATGGTCTCAGGAGGACGATCCATTACAGCCGATGAGGCTTCCGGGAGATTTACCTTCATCCCTGAATACCATGTAAAGCTTGATGTGACCAAGAAGAATAGTATTAACTGGAAAACCACGTCAATAAGGGGTGTGAGGCTAGGATTCCTTCTCTCAAGTTTGCTGGTGTAGTCCTGCAAAAGGCCTCTCATCATTCTCCCCCTATGCCGATACCCAGAGCGTTAAGCATACTTACCGAAATCCTGTCCATATCCCGCATGAGGTCGGAAATTTTCATACGGAAATATTCATACATAACAAGGGCTGGAATTCCGATAAACAACCCGGCGGCTGTGGTTATAAGGGCTTTGTAGATACCATCAGCCAGTAGCATAAAGCTTGATGGGTCAGTAACTGCACCACCGGCAGCCAACTGGATGAAAGACTGGATTATACCTACAACCGTACCGAAAAGTCCTAAAAGCGGCGCAACTCCGGCAATTATACCCAGCCATCCCACGTATGATTCCAGACCTGGCATTTCATCCAGCATGGCCTCCCTTAGCACATCGGCAGTCCTACCCGGTTCTTTTTTATGGGCCTGAAGCCCTTTTTTCAAGGGTCGGGTTATAGCGTTATTCACATTCTCACATTTTTCTATGGCCTGATCTATTTCACCGGAGGATATATCCCCGGATATGTTTTCGGAAAAGTCACTGATGCGGAACCGGGCCAGCTTGAAAATGGGGAATTTAACCGCGACTATAGCAATAAAGCCAATTGAGCATAATGCTATAGGTATCATGGTCAATCCACCCTTCATGAGAAAACCAAGCCATGACGTTTTTTCCGGGGGAACAGTTGTCTCCTGTGCGACTGCTGTTAAAGGTATAACTAACAAGAAAAACGCTAAAAGGATAGTTACATAAAAACATATCCGGAATTTAATAATGCAGTAAATTCGGGTTTGCACCAAGTTTCCTCCCAATATTAACGACTTGGCGATAGCAGTAAAAGATTTGGGTTTCACAGACTCAACCCAATCTAAATAATATTAGATCGTCAAGCCAATAAAAAAGAACAACTTATCTAAAAAATTATTGATTTAAAAAAATACTATTGCCCGGTTATCTTTGTCAAGGCATCCCTTGCTGCCACGCGCCACATTTCCAGGGAACTGCTCTGAAGTCTTTCAAACCAGGATTTGGCTTTTTCTATATCGTTTTCTTTCTGGTAGCTTTTGGCCACAATATATGCCGATTCCTCCCATAACCCGTCAATGGACTGGAACAACGCCCATGTATCCAGGGCCAGGGCTTTGGCCACACCAGAGCTACCTGAGTCCAATTCAATTTTGGACAGAAGCACCTGCATACCCACATTATATTCATCAGCTAATTCCTCTGTGATTTCTGTATCCAGCCAATTTTCGGCCAGGGATTTTGCCTGTGTCAAATTTCCCTGCTTGTATGCTATGTAGGCCTTGAGATAATCGGCTTTTAATTTTAGCTTTTTATTTTCGCCAATTGTCTGAAGTTTTTCCAGGGCAGCCTGATAATCACCCTCTTTATATAAACATCGGCTTATCATCAACTGAGCTTCACTTACCAGGGGAATATCCAGCTTTTCGCCGCCCATTATATTATACAGGTTTTGAGTTCTCTGGGGAAAATCATTCCGGAGTCGGGTTCCCCGAGCCAGCAGTTCATTGAAAATCTCTCGCGCCTGTCGGTATACCTGTTTCACCACTTCTGCCGGTTGTGCCTGGTATTCCAGGTAGTTAGCATGTCGGAACATGGATTCAGCCTGCCAGAAAGTAGCCCTTAGAAGCAGGTTGGCAACGGTGGCAATATCCAGTTCTGCAGAAACGCTTTCTCCGGCAAGAACTCGCTCCAGTATCCTTTCGATAATCCCTGCGCTTTTGGCAAATTCGCTGGCAGCGGTTCGGAAATCACCGTCGAACTTGTAGAACATGGCAGCCATCTGGAAATGTGCAATGGCTTCAGATTCTGTATCAGGATATTTTGTTACTATTTCTGTGTAAGTGTTTTCCGCTAGTTGTCTTTCCTGCTCGTTATCCGTAGTCTGAGCCTTTTCAAAATGTATCTCAGCAACTCTCAATAAAGCATCATCAGCCAGATCGCTTTCGGGATAATCAGCTACCAATTTTTGCAGGGATTCCTCCTCCTTGCTCTGATTTTCCATTAACCTGTAGCATCTTGCTATTTCAAACAGAGCATCGTCTGAATATTCGCTGATGGGGTAATTTTCCAGCAGTTTGGAATATTCGGTTATGGCCTCGGTATACTTGCTTTCGTCTAGGCTTCCCAGTGAATATGTGCAGAAGCCGATCTCAAACTGGGCATCATCAGCCCGAATATGCTGGGGAAATCTCCTGATCAATTCCCGGTAATCCCTTATAGCCTGTTTAAGGTTCATGCTGTATCCTTCTATATCATCCAGTCTGGCTGACAGGTATCCTTTCCAGAACAGGGCTTCACCGATAGCTGTTCCCACACTCTCATTACTGCTGTATTTATCCAACATGTATGTAAATTCTTGTATAGCTTCCCGGCTTCTGTTTTGCTTGAATAGCGACAAACCAAGATTTATCCTGGCCCTGGGTTCATCTGAGGAGTTGGGAAATCTATTTATAATTTCCCGATACGCCTCTTCTGCCTGTTCATAGCGTTGCAGGTCGAATATACTTTCGGCCCTGCGCATAAGAAGGTTTTGCTCGATATTAGGAATTCGGGCCAGAGCTATCTGCTTTTTGAGTTCGTCCCACTTGTCTAGAGAGCCTTGAATATCCCCCTGACGTTCTGTGGAGAGTGCTATTTCGGCTAAACTTTCCAGCCACCACTTTCTATATTTTTGAGGAACTTTCTCAAAAGTTTCAATGGCATCGTCCCATTTCTCCAAACCCTGGTAACCTCGTCCCATCATAAACAGGGATTCGCCGTAATACTCCTCAAGCTCCCTCGCCATCTGACTGTCCATTCCCTCTTTGTTCCAGAATTTTTCAGAGCTTTTAATGGAATCTTCAAAGGCTTCAATGGATTGTTCATAGAGATTTCTGCTTCTGCGCCTCATTTCAGGTGATGCCTCTGTATCTATTCTATTGGCTTCAGAAAAATACGACCATCCGATCCAGTAATATGCTACAGCCATTCGATCCTGCAAATCCATTGATTTTGCTACCTGAGCTGCCTTTGTAAAATCCTCAATGGCCTTGCTGTAGTCCTTTGACAAAAATGCATAATCACCAATTTCCAGGGCTGCATCAATTTCATAGCGGGTACCCGGATAAAGTGTTTGAATATTTTGAAAATCCGCTAAAGCCTGTTCGTTAAGACCCAGTTCCTTTTCACTTCTGGCCCTTTCCAGCCTTGCGTCCTTTACAAGATCAACTTCCAACTCCACCGGATAGCTTTCTATAACCTGAGTATAAGCATCCACAGCGTTCTGAAGATGCCTTCGGGTATCCGATTCATCCTCAGTTGTTTCAGCCAGCATACGGTGAATATCCCCGACAAATAGCATGGCATCGCTGCTTTTTTCGTGTTCTGCGAGTTCATCCTCGAATTTATAAAGTATGTCTAATGTATCCTCATATTCATCCAGTTGAAACAGAGCGTCGGCCTTTGCATATAGTATATCACCGTAGGTATCAGACTGGGGGTTAATATACATCAAACCTTTGTCATACCAATCAATTGCCTTGTTATAATTCCCTTGTTTAGCGCCAATATCCCCGGCTTCACCAGCTAATTGAACTATCTGATCTGATATGGTTATGAAGTGCTTTTCAATTTCATCATACAGGGAATGGGATTTCAATGTGTCCTGTAATTCTTCAAACTTATCTTTAAATTTTGAAAGGTCTTCATAAGCTTCTTCGTATTTTTTTATGGCATCGGCAAATTTTCTTTCTTCTTTGAATTTCCTTCCCTGTTCGATCCTACACGAGGCGCGACCATAATACGAATTAATAACATAAGCCGCTCCGTCGGGAATAGAAAGATCACCGTCATTTATAACGGTGGTAAATTTCATCTCAGCATTTTCAAATTCGCTTTCGTTAAATAAAATAACCGCAATTCTGTAATCACGTTCTGGCACGCCGGATTTTCCCCAGACCGGGATTACATACACAATAAATAAAATCACTATTAATATAGATAAATAGAGCTTTTTCATATAAGATCCTTATCCTTTCTAAATAAGCCCTGTGGATAATAAAGCTGTGGTAAGGACATATTATTAACATCTTATTAATACGTTAATATATTAAAAAGGTTTATCATTTTCATATTAAATACCTTTTTCTTAAGGCTATTATATAACAGACCAAGATACAAGTCAATAGCTTCTATTAGAGTGCGATTCAAAATTGTGAAAAGCGAAAAAAGGTTGACCAGATAAAGAAAAAGGGATACCCTCAAAGAAAATCAAAAAACATCAAACCATAGGAGGATATCCCATGCTGGAAATGTTAACACTGATAAGAGATATAGTCAAGCAGATAGTGAAATTGTTCGACGACTTCAGCCCATTCCATGATGCAAAGTTTGACGACATAGAAACTCAGGTTCGTTGTGTGATGCTTGAGATAGGCATACAGACAGTAGAATCCATAATAAGAGCCCGTGGCACAGGGTTTTGAGGCAAAGGCATCAAAACATCATCTGGTGAAAAAGGTAAGTATGTG
>WJIO01000299.1 GCA_014730235.1 Candidatus Poribacteria bacterium | reverse complement strand
GCAGGAATAACGGCTTTTCGTATTCTCATGGCAATATGCTTGCAGCTTCTCCTTTATCGTAATTGTTAAAAACATAACTTTTATAGCTATAATTCCCTTTTTCCCTTAATGGGCGAAACCTATTATTTCCCCTTAATAAGGAAACGCGGGAGATTTTTAGCAAAATTGAAAACGGGATCAGGAAATTGATTTTTCATCCAAAAGCTTATGTATAGAATCTCTATTACTTTTTACCATAACCACAACAAAGAATGATTTCAATAATATCTGAATGTCCAGCCAGAAACTTCTGTTGTCTATATAATTCAGGTCAATTTCAACTTTTTTGGGCATTAGTTCCCGAATGTAGTATTTATCTGGATCTTCCTTATCTTTAAGTATTAAATCTTCATGTCTGCATATTATCTGGGTTGGCCCCACAATGCCCGGGCATACATCCAGAACCCTTTTTTGCCTTTCATCATAATGCTGGGCATACATGGGGGATTCGGGCCTGGGGCCGACTAGGCTCATATCGCCTTTAATTACATCTATTATCTGTGGAAGTTCATCTATTTTTGTCTTACGAAGGAATTTGCCAAATTTTGTTACTCGCGGATCGCCTTGAGGAGTAAGGTCTGTACCCATTTTATCAGCATCAACCACCATGCTGCGGAATTTGTGCATTAAAAAAATTTTGCCATCCTTGCCGACTCTTCTCCCTCTGTAAAAAATCGGCCCCCGGGAAGTTAGTTTTATAATCACCGCACAAACAAAAAAAAAGGGCGCAAGCAGAGCCAGCGCAACCAAGGATATAGAAATATCAAAAATTCGCTTTAACATGTTTTAAAGCAGGTACTATTCGTAATGAGAATTGGTGAATAGTATTTCCCGTTTTTTGGGTTGTCTTTCCAGCCATAGATAGTTGCTGAAACGAGCATCCCGATAGTCTTCGATTAAACCATTTTGTATTGCATCCCTGATTTCTGAAACACCGTCCTGAATAGTCCTGTCACATCTAAAGTTCAGAGTCTCTTTTATCTTACCAAAGCTAACCCGATAGTTTCTCTCATCTGTAAGGTCTTTATGATGCTTTACTTTCGATCCCGGAAGCAGATCCGATATCATATATCCAAGCTTGGATATCTGGCAGTTAAGGCTGTCATCACCAACGTTAAAGACCTGACGGCCAACTTTGTCCAGGGGAGATTCAAGACAGGTGATAAAGGCCTTGGCCACATCATCAACATGAATAAAAGGTCGCCACTGATAGCCGCCAAAAATGGTAATATCCTCACCCTGAGCCGCCTTTGCCGTCAACAGATTTAACACAAGGTCAAATCTCGGCCTGTGAGAAAGGCCAAACACTGTGGCCATCCTGAAAATAGTCGGGGACAAACTGCCGTTTGAGCCATTCAGAAGTATGCGCTCTGAATCCACCTTGGATCTGGCATATACCGACAGGGGCTTAACCAATGATTCTTCATCCAGAATATCGTTACTCGCACCATAAACACTGCATGTAGAGGAAAAGATAAATCGCTTTATACCAAAACCGGTACAAACATCTTTAATCATCCTGGTAGCAGCCGCATTTACTTCTATGGAAAATTCAGGATCAAGCTGGCATGCAGGATCTCCCACAATTCCGCCCAGGTGTATTACAGCATCAACGCCTCTTACTGAACGAACCACTGTATCAACATGCCTGAAATCACCGACGATTAATTCAAATCCTGGATTGTCGTAGAGTTCAGATATGGATTCCTCTCCGTATAATAAAGAATCAAGAACCCTGACCCTATACCCTCTTTGGAGTAATTTTCTTACCATAACAGAGCCTATATAACCGGCTCCACCAATAACCAGGACTTTCTTTGAGTCTGTAGACTCTGAAAATAAACTTATTGTATCCGGAACTACATTCACTTTTGCTCCTGTTGCTTCACAGCTAGATATTAGCTCTTTCATATCATCACTATAAGCGGGACTTGCGGTAATGAATATTTCGTCAATCTTGCTCAAATGAACAGTCTCAGGAATATCCAATTTCGTTCCCACAACCTCCACGCCGTTTATGCTTTTTCCCTGCTTTTTTAAGTCTTCATCAACAAACCCAACAGGGATATAATGCTTTTTTGTCTGACTTCGTAAATCCCTGAGAGTGTTTTGCCCTGCATTTCCAGCACCCACAATAAGGGCGTTAATGCTGGGACCCGATGAAGCTCGCGTTTTATATTCGTAGAAAACTCTACTGGAAAGCCGGGTTAAGCTTATAAAAATAAGATTCAATACCCAATCAATAGCCACTACCCCCCTTGAATAAAAAAGTTGACGGGAAACATACATAATCACAATAAAAACACCAGTTCCCAGGGTAACAGCTTTCAATATATCCAGAAATTCATCAATACCCGCGTAACGCCAGACTGGTTTATACAAACTGAAGAAATAAAAGATACAGATCCGTACAACAACCACAACCAGTGTTATCTGCCAGAACAGTCCAATGTATTCCTCCATAAGCAGATTTTTCCAGCGGGAATCAAAATATAGTGTACCGCGAATCAAGTAAGCTGTATAAACAGCCAGATTCACCAGTAATATATCCAGCAAAACCCAAACGTAACGGCGAAATCGAATTTTCAAGCCCATCTCATCTCCAAATCAACCCTCTTACCTGTGTTAAGCAAGTTTAATAAAACTATTGGTTCTTCCGGATTTAATATAGTTATAATTGAAAATTCTCTCAGCTTGTCATCCCTGCTTCAAGCTTTTTAAAAAGCTTGAAGCAGGGATGACAAATTTTGTAATTTACCATCATTATAAAGGTATTTTCTAAACACATTTTCTGTTTTTTAACGATTACTATATTTACACGCTAAACTCTGAAGAACCAAACCCTCCACTTTTTCCGCAATGGGCAAAGCCCATTTCCCCCTTAATAAGGGGATGAGGGGGATTTTAGCGCGTATGAAAGTTATAAAATAATTTACCAGAACTGCCCAAAGCTAATTTACAATACCATCATATATCTCATCCATCATCTTAACAACTGAAGCCCATCCATATTTTTCTTCCACAAGCTTCCTTGCGTTATATGAAACCCTATTCCTAAAATCCCTGTCCTTTAGTAATTTTATCACATACTCAGCAAAAACCTCAGCATCGTCAGCAACCATTATATCCCTGGCCGGAACAGCATCAAGGGCTTCAAACCCCATGGAGGATGTAACAACAGGAACACCCATGGCCATAGATTCAAGGATCTTTGCCTGCATACCCGAGCCAGAGCGAAGGGGACAGACAAATACTGCCGAATTATGAAAATACGGCCTTACATCATCCACCCAGCCAGTTACAACCACATCGCCGTTGGATTCAAGACTCTTTATAGTTTTAGGTGGGCGATTACCCACAACGTAAAATTTTACATCAGGAACAGCTTCTTTCACAAGCGGGAAAATCTCGTTATAAAAATAAATGATTGCATCTTTATTGGGAAAATATTTTATAGTACCTGTAAAAAGTAGGTTCTGTCCATATTCCTTATCATTAGGTTTATAGTATTCCAGATCAACCCCCATAGGAACTACCGATAGTGGTATATTTGGATTTACAGAAAGCAAACAATCTCTGTCCAGAGCAGAAACCATCGTCACCCTGTCAAACCACTGGGCGATCTCTGTCTCATAATTTTTCACTCGACTGGCTTCCACCTTCAGCAGGGGCCAGCTAATACCCTTATCCAGCTTTGCCCTCCTGCTTAAATTCAAAGCATAAGAATCACATGAATCCAGAATCTTATGTATACCGTTAAACCTTGTCACATATTGAGCCATGCGGAAAAATTGAACATGTATAAGATCAAAATCTCCTGACTCCAGGATACGGTTTATTTGCTGCTGCATTTCATGAGAATACCAGAAATGCACCTGAAAAGGCTCTGAAAAATAAAAGAACGCCAGACAGTTCCAATAAGCTCTGATCTTGCTGAATTCAACAGTTTTTACCTGGTGGCAAAATTCCAACAGGTGTTTGGAGAGGTTAGCTTCCTGGCGAGACTGAACAAAAGAGATGAAAGAAATCGAGTGCCTCTGGGAGAGATGCTTTAGAATATTATAGGTTCTTATCTTGTCGCCGCTGTGCGGTGGATAAGGAAACCTTAAACTAATATATAATATTTTCATTTCCAGCCTTGCAGAAGCTACCTCCAGTAAGTAAGTCCCATCATAATTGATGCAAGATTCACTCCTGCAATAATGTTAAGACCCCATTAATGCTAGTCTATTTTACGACAACCATCAAGCCTTGTCAAGCTTTTTATGTTTATCAATGATTTTCCTATATTCTGTCTCCATTTTATACACGATCACATCCCAGCTATAACGCTCCTTGACAAAATCTCTGCCTGTATTGGCCAAACTATAACGAAGTTCATCATCTTTCATTAGATTAACAGTAAATTCAGCGAATTCATCCGGACTATCCGAAATCATAATATGGTTACCCGATTCCAGCCCCAGTCCCTCAGCCCCTACGCTGGTGGAAACTGTCGCCTTATTCATAGCCAGGGCCTGAAGTATTTTAAGCCTTGTACCACCTCCTATTCTCAGAGGCACAACAAAAACCGACGCGCTGGAAATATAAGGCCTTACATCCTCAACAGACCCGGTTACTGTTACACCGTATATTTTATCCAGTTCCTGAACTCGTAGAGTAGGTTTGCTGCCTACAATGTAAAATTCCACGTCAGGAAATTTATCCTGTATAATGGGTAAAATATCTTTACAAAAATGAATTACCGCATCCTCGTTAGGCTGCCAGTCCATACTGCCGGTAAAGACTATGCGCTGTCTTTCTTCCGTCTCATCGAAGGGTTTAAAATATTCCAGGTCAACACCATTTTCAATAACTTCAATGTTAGCATCGGGACACAAGTTAATCAACCTTTGTTTATCTTCCTCAGAAACACAGGTGCAAAGATCAAAACCACTGCATATCCTGTTTTCATAATCCGCAAACTGCCCATATTGATATAGATAAAGGCTTTTTTTATAGAAGCTAAATTCATTCTTAGCCAGCCTGTACCATATACCTGAATCAACATTTTGTTGTCCCAGAACCGTTACGCATTGTGGCATTCTCTTCAGCAAAAACAGGAACTGACCCGTATGTATCATCTCAAAATGAACCAAGTCAAAATCCCCGGAGTTTAGTAAATCCGATAAGGTATTAACCATCTCTTTGGAATAATATTTAGCCACAGTAAAAGGTTTTCTATGAATAAAGCTTCTCCACAGCCCGGAAATATTATCACTTGTTCCGGAATCAGGGGATTCCACTGTTACCACTTCCATATTCAGATTGTTAAGATAATCCACCCCATCTTTATCATCAACAGGATGGGCAAAAGCCAGAAATGTTAGATCATTACCCCGACAAAGGCGACTGATAACATTTAAAACCCTTATCCTGCCGCCGTCCAGCGGGGGATATGGTATGGTGGGGGAAACAAACAAAATTTTAAGCGGATCTTTCATTTTTTAACGATTACCATTAGTGTAAATTATGGGTTCTTGAAGCAAACCAGAGAAGTTCCATCAATATGTTTTAAACTCCTGAAAACCTCGGAACTCTCATAAAGCTCATTCAGTGCCTTCGTAACACCATCCCAATGGCCATAATCATGCCAGAGTATTATTCCTTTGCCGTTTTTCAATAATTTTAAGGCGTTATCCGTATCGCTCAATACATATTCGTATGAATGAGAACCATCCACAAGCACAAAATCCATAGTGCCGAAATATGGAGAAAAATCAAAATCTGCCGAGTCGCCGTAAAG
>WJIO01000298.1 GCA_014730235.1 Candidatus Poribacteria bacterium | reverse complement strand
CGGCACGGCCACTGGCTACAAGACTGAGATTCCTCACCGATGAACCGGTCATTCTAAGCCCGAAGACCTCTTCCACCAGAACAGATAGAAATTCTATTTTACCCGCCTTTGCACCGTGCGATTCATCCAGCCTACTGTCAAATAATACAAGGGCTTCCTGCATAGGCCTCCGGGAAACGATGACGGATTCTCCATTTAGATATGCTCCCCTTCCTTTTTCAGCCAGATAAAGCTCATCTTCGTAGGGAATATTAAGAACGCCCAAAACAACCTCGTCATTGTGCTCAAGGGCTATGGACGTACCAAATGCAGGCATACCGTATATATAATTGTGTGTTCCATCTAGCGGGTCGATAATCCATTTATATTCGGAATCGGTCACTTGCTCCTCTGATTCTTCGCACAGTATACCATGTTCTGGATACTCGGATTTTATCACCTCTATAATCTTGTTTTCGGTGGTCACATCCACGTTGCTGACGAGTTCCCGAAAATCTTTTATATCAACACTCTCAACCTTGCCGAAGTTATCCATCAGAATCTTTCCCGCTTCTTTTGCAGCTGCGATGGCTATTTCTTTCATTTATTTCCCTTCCATCCTGATTTGGTGCTTACAGGTAAGTACAATAATGTCTTTGGCTATACCAAGATCTTTTAACGATCTATACATATCCAGAGTCAAAGCGCGACGACTACCTTTAACAGGACACACCACCAGAATATGCGTATTTCTGAAATATACCTTTTCGCGGGGGCATGCAAAAAATCCCAATATAGGATTCTATCAAACCGGTGATGAGCAGTCAATAAAAATTGCAGATAGAGTAATGTAACAAATTTCATATACACACGTCATAAAATAAAAGGCCCTTGCAGTTCCCCAAAGCTAGTGCTAACTGCTGTTCTGCTTAATGGCAAAGACAGAACGGATTTATTGCTGTAGGTTGCCAACTATCCCTAAAGCAATAAACCCAGGGGCCTCCTTTGGATATTCTTTCATTTACACCAATCCCATTATGCCATCAATAATCTCATGCTGACCTTCCACACCGGATACACCATCATAGGCATACTTACCCATGTAGAAATCCCTGTTGTCCAGTATCCGCTTTATCTGAGCCCTGTGATATCTCTTACCGGTGGAAGTCTTTAGTCCAGCTTTATGCAAGGAATTGGCAATCTCATCAAGAGTAATTTTGGGTTTCTCTTCTTGACCCGGAACACAACCTGAGTGAATCATCCCTCAGCCGTTGGCGTAAACACTTTGTGGAAAGAGCACCGAAGATATTTAGTATCAGGCAGATCATTGTAAATCTGCACATTAAGGATCTTGGAAATTGTGTAACTACCTGAAAAAACTAGATTTACGGAGACTTCATTTTTTACTCCAGTTGAGCACTGTTGAAGGAAATGGACATTTTTATCAACACTTCATTTGTAGGAGGTATCAATGGATACTGTAAAAACTACCGCAGGAGATTATGGTTGACCACGGAAACAGATGATCGAATACGCCACCCTTACTCCAGAAGACAAAACTCAGATCGTTCAGTGCCGAGGAATTCACAATCGTCTGGGATTCGCCTACCAGATTGCATTCGCTAGATTGATGAACAGCTTCCCAGCTCAGCAGCCCTTTGAGATCATACAAGGAAGGAGTGATGGCTTATCATGTTCCAGGGCCCTGGAAACCAGCCAGGTGGAGAATTCATGGAAATATTCTTCACTTCCCCGGCGGAAGCCAAGGTATTGCATAATCATACGAAGGTGTTCAGTTCTCGTCTGAGACCTACTTCCGTATTCAGCGAGGGTATCAGATGATGCACCAAGCTGACGTGCGAGGTAGTCAATGATAGCTGGTGGAGCATCTAGAAGGTCATCAGGCACAAATCCCATAAAACGCAAGGCACATAATTGTAGAGCGAAACCCAGACGATTATGAATTGAACTGTATGTTGGAATTTGGGCTTTGTCGGATTCGGAAAGAGTGAAAAAAGTTGCCAGGTCTTGATACTGTATTTCCAATGGAAAATTATTGAGACGTTGCCTCTCGGCGTCTGTGAAAAATTGAATTGGCATATTTCCTCCTAAATGACATAAAGAACTGTCAAAATTACTAAAGAAACGACCGTTTGTTTCAATACGTTACTGCTGTTTTAACGATTGATAAACAAACCAAGAATCTGCTAAAATATTATCTAAACTACCTTTCTTTGGCAATGAACGAAATGGAGCGGAAAATGAATGTTATTGGCTACATACGAGTTAGCACTGATAAGCAGGATTTAGAGAAACAGAAGCACCTGCTACTGGACTATGCCCAAGGAGAGCAATTGCTGGTCAATGAGTTTATCCACGCTGAAGTTTCTTCCATGAAAAGCACAAAGGAAAGAAGGATAGATGAACTCCGCTCGAAGCTACAAAGTGGGGATATCTTACTTGTGGCGGAGTTGAGTCGTTTAGGACGGAATATGCTGGAAACCCTCAATATCATAAATGAACTGGGGGAAGATGGGATAATTATTATCTTTGTCAGACAACCTGAACTTTCGACTACTGGGCCGCATACTAAGCTTTTGCTTGCCATTTACAGCTACTTTGCTGAAGCTGAGCGGGAGTATATTTCCATGAGGACTAAACAGGGATTAGCTGCCGCAAGAGCCAAAGGACAGCGACTGGGTCGGCCGGAAGGAAGTAGGAATAAAGAACGAATACTGGACCCGTATAAAGAGCAGATAAAGGAATATCTTCAGATGGGCCTAAATATGGCCTCCATTATGAAGATCATAAACAATCAACGAGAAAAGCCAATATCCTATAATTCTTTCAAATATTTTGTGCAACATAAACATGAACTACTGAAGCTATGGCGGGGTTAAGAGAGCAGGGATTTCACGAAAACCACAATACAGGAAAGCCGAGTCTGTCAACCCTTTTGTGTAAACTCCCTCTACTTTGACACGACTTACAGGCATTCGTTAAGGTAAGCATCGATCTTCCGCTCCGGTGCTGAGGATATTCGGTTGATATTATGGGCATACACCATGGTCGTGTTGATATTGGAATGTCTTGCCATGGCCTGTGTCTCCTGCAGGGAAGCTCCACTCAACAGGGATAGGGTGATGGCCGTATGCCTTAGCGAATGGGCTGTCAGTCGGCCGTCGTCTATATCTATATCCCGGAGTCTCTCCTTAACTATCCTGGATATCGATCTGGTAGTCAATCTGGAATCTTCATTCCTATTAGACAATGAGGTGAATAAAGGTTTACTGCCATCCAATGCTCCTCTGGTTGCCAGGTAGTGCCTGATAGGTGCAAGGGTATCATGGGTCAGCAGGACGAATTCGTCTTTAATATCCCTGCCCTTGCCCTGGATATACAGGAGGGCTTCTCCGCCTTCCTGCCTTATATCCTCTATATTCGCCCGACAGACTTCTATAGTCCTGAGGGCAGTCCTGAGCATCAGGTTGATAATGGCAAAGTCGCGCTTGCCTTTCAATGTGTCTTTGTCTATGACATCCAGCATAGCCTTTAGCTGCGAAGGTGTCAGTGTATCCTTACGGAAGCTCCTGGAACTCTTCGCTCCCTTCACATTGGCCACTATATTCGGATACTTACCCTCAGCTTCCAGGAACGCAAAGAATCGTCTGACGGCGACGATATAATTCGATACGGTCAATGCCGATAGTTCCTGGGTCAGGTGATCTTTGTATCTGAGTATATCCTGCCGCTGTGGACGTGTTATATCCTCCGAATCCAGCCATGAGAAGAATTGCCGCAAGCTCCTTCTGTAGGTCTCCTTGGAAGATTTCTTTATGTCCAGCGAGGATAGGAACTGGTCAATCATACCCTCGTGTGACCGGAGTATCTGCATCGCTTCTCTTGTTGTTATATCTTTCATTTCTTCCCGCTCCTGGGTTCTGACTTATTCACCTAATACTGGCACCTTCGTCATCAATATGGACAACACCATACATCCATTGTCATCTGGGTAGTACTTGAGTATATTGCGCTGAATTTAGCGCATAACTGTCAATTTCTTGGTGGCAATAAATTCACCTGCCTGAATTGTATAGAAATACACACCACTTGCAGCATATTCTCCAGCCTCGTTCCTACCATCCCAATATGCAGATTTATCCTGACGTTTATAATAACCCGCAGATTTATATCCCAGATTGAGATTACGAACCAAATTACCTGATACATTGAAAATTCGGATTATGACTTCCCCATCCTCCGCCAATTGATATGGTATCCATGTTTCAGGGTTGAACGGATTGGGATAATTCTGGAATATAGCAGTCTTTCCTATCTTTGATGCAGAGATAATCTGATTCAAAATCTCCTTAGTTATCATAAAACCATTATCTGGGCTGGGATTATCTTCCATCATTTCATATAGCTTTATAAGCAATGGAAAATCTCCAGGCCTTGCTTTCCATAGGTCTCTCATTGGTGCTGCTGATGAATGAGTCTCGCCAAAATGCTGTCCAACAAGGACAATATCCAGTATATCAACCACCCCATCACCGTTCACATCAGGATTAGATTCCATCGGTTCCGTTATCTGTTCCCCAAATTGCTGACCCACGATAACAATGTCCAATATATCCACTTGCCCATCCTTGTTGACATCCCATACCGGATACTCCATCACAGTCACGCTTCCATCAAGTATTGTAACAGGTATCAGATTTGCCTCTGGATCAGACAACCTGACATTCTGCAATTTGATATGACTTTCTCCTCCTGCAATAGCTGTAAATGTAACTACAGCAAGTGTTCCATCGCCATTAGCACTAACCTTTGTCGTTTTCGCTCCTGCAATTCCCGTAATCAATCCCTTAGTATTATCAATTATGGGTTCATGCCAATATTTGATACTGTTGGCGAACTATGCAGCCATAGGCCCGATAGCCTCAAAAGCAGATATTCTGGTATTGGCCAATGG